>JAHQVQ010000403.1 GCA_019634305.1 Flammeovirgaceae bacterium
CCTTTTCATTCATCTTCTAAAAGATGAAAATATTTGAGTTGTATTTTGAAATAAGAAAAAAAATAGATGGATTCGAATTTGAGAGGTTCAATTCTTGATTAATAAATAGCTGAATACTAACTAACACTAGAATTATGAACATTTTTAACACCAAAAGACTAAGAATACAACCCTTTGAAATAACCGAATTGGCTCTCATTCATCAATTATTTACCCATCCATTTATAAGAAAATACCTTTGGGATGATGTGATTATTTCCAGAGAAAAGTGTTTAGAAATCCTTTCTGAAAATAAATCACTTTTTGATGAAAAGAAATTTGGATTATGGAAAATCACCGAAAAAAATCATAACAGAGTGGTAGGATTTGTAGGCTTATGGTATTTTTTTGATGAATCCCAGCCTCAACTGCTTTATGGCCTTTTGCCTGAGTTTACGGGAATAGGATATGCTTTGGAAGCTTCAAAGGTTATAGTTGATTATGCACTTAATACACTTTGTTTTTCCCATTTAGATGCTGCCTGTGATAAACCAAATCGCCCTTCTCAAAAAGTAGTGATTGCTTTGGGAATGAAATTGATAAAAAAAGAGGAGAAAGAAGGAAAATCAACTGTTTTTTATAGGACAAAGAAGTAGTTTTTTTAATTCCTTAATCTTTCCGATAATTATATAATGCAACCGAATGTCTTTTATCTCTGTTAAATAAAGAACTTGCATTTTTTATTGATGATATGTTAGGAGAGGAAATAAAAGGCTATTTGCCAGCAAAAATTCAGATATTGTCAAAAGTTTCTCATATAAAACTGATAGCGGTTCGCTATTTCTTTAAATCAGCTGTTCGCAGAAGAGTAGCAAAAATACTAACTACCATGGAGCAAATAACAAAAAAGTCGGAAATTAGGGCATTATTACCCAGCGTGTTGGAAAAATATTCAATAATAAACCACAGAGCTTTTATTAAAAAATTAGATGAAGTATTTCTAACCAAAAAAATAAAATTTCCATTACTCGAATTTATTGGAATAGAAATAGCCAAAGCTGTCCCTTACGAAAAGCAGGTTGAAGTAATGGATGATATTATGCTTTTGGATAGGGAAGGAGGGAATGCTGTGGTAGGTATAATATGTCAACTTCGTTTGGAAACTGATTATGAAGCCACCTTTTTATTGGCTAAGAAATATATTATAAAAGGCGATAAATGGTATGTCTGTGACATCATAGGAGAGCGGGTTCTTGGTTATGGTTTACTCACCAATCCGAATAAGGCCTGGCCAGTGTTGAATAATTTTGCCAAACATGAAAACAAATGGGTAGTTCGGTCGGTGGGTGTTGGAATCCATTATGCGGTGAAAAAAGGGCTTCCTTTTGAGCATATTGAAAGATGTTTCCGTTTGTTGATTTCTTTGTCAAAAACTACGGATTTTCACACCAAAAAAGGAATAGGTTGGGCAGCTAAAACTGTGGCAACGTTTCATCCTGATTTCATTTTGAACCGACTGGAGGAAATCCAAAATAACAGCCAGATCAGGCAGTGGTTTAAAACAAAACTTAAAATAGGGCTGGGAAACACCTAGTGGTACTAGTTTTAAATAAATAATAGCAGTTTAATGTTGATAATCAGTATGTTAACCTATTCATAAATCTCACTAAATAGATGTGCAGAATTAAATATACTTAATAAGTGCCACAACTTTTTGATAATGAGATAAAAGTACTCAATATAAAATAGTACTGGTACTTAATTTCGTTCTAATCGTATTAGTATTTTGCAGGAACTTTCAAAGAAATTTAATATGCCTTTAAAAATTATTCCAAGCTGATTTATAGGTTATGCTTTGAAACCCAATTTATCCTTCAGCCATATAAAACCAATAATTGATTTGGCATCAATTAGTTTACCTGCTTTAAAAATAGCCCATAATTCTTCCATGGTATATTGAACCTCTTTAATATCTTCATTTTCAATATCTAAGCCTCCTCCTTGTGACTTTTTATCTTTATCAGCGACTTCTGTGTAGTATAATAATATGCGTTCTGATGTTCCTCCAGGAGAAACATAGAAAGTAGAGATATGCTCTACCTCGGTAACATGATAGCCAATTTCTTCTTCAATTTCTCTGATTAAAGCTTCTTCTGGAATTTCATTTTGTTTCAATCCTCCGGCAATTATTTCAGTAATCCACCCTGGCCCCTTTTCATAAGTTGGATAGCGGAATTGCTCAGTTAAAATTACTTTCTGCTTTTCTTTATGCCAGATAATAGCTGCTACAGAATCTCCTCTTTCGAAATTAAGTAAACGAATTTCGGGTGTCATTTCCCCATTGTGTTTTTCGTATTGAAGCCTTGTAGCATCAATCTTGAAAAACTCATCAAATACCCTTTTTTTCTCTATTATGTTTACTTTTTTCATCTTTTATAAGTAGTGCTTAGCATTATAAATCCCATTCCTCCAGCTGAGATTCTATTTCCTTTAGTTTCTTTTCGTAAAGTGGTAAAAATGCTTGATACTCTTCCTCTGATACTAAAAACTGGAGCTGTTCTTCCAAGGCGACTTTTGCAAAATCATAATACCTCATTTCGATACTTGTAAAAATATAGGCCTTTAATAAATCTGCATTGAGGTCATTATTTTCCACACCTTTTAATAAGGCTTTGTAAGCTTTTTCTGGTTGTTGGGTTTTCTTGAAGAAGTCAGCTGCATGTAGGTAAAAATCAGTTTTGAAAGGATGTTCTTTTATCGCATTCTCAAAGAATTCTCCGGCCTTTTCGATATCTCCTTGTTGGGCGTAATAAGATGCTTTATAGAAGGCTTTTAATCCAGTTTGAGGTTTCCCAAAGTTGGTGGTTTCCACCTTTTCTAAAAACTCATTATCAGTTTTACCCTGGAAATGGACATATCTAAGAAAGCTCAATTGGAAATATGACATAATTTGATCATTCAATTCCTCAGCTGTGATTTTTTGAAGATAAATCCCTGCATTAGCCTCATCTTGTTCATCAAGATAGGTATGAATTCTCTCCGATCCAATAATTACCCTGATATCATTATTTTTAATTTGCTTATAAATTTTGTCAAAATCCTCATTATTAATATTCGCTTGATTGTAATGCAGGTACCTGTATTTAATCAAATCAGAAGTGTTTTCTGCAAATAAATTGAGGGAATTAATACTATCTGGAACTAGGTAATTGAGCATATCCGAGGAAATTAAACCATATTCTTCTGGTTTCTCAGCTCTCAATTCCTTCCAAATTTCAATAGCTTTTTCCTTATTTGGAAGTTCAGATAAGGCAATTGCATAATTCAATTTAGCTTCCTCTTTTCCTCTTCTTACGGCAATACCAAAATAGTTTGCTGCAGATTGATAATCTTCCATCTCCAAAAGCCACATTCCAAGCATATTTGCATAATGAGAATTAGTTCTGCTACTCGATTTGTAAATATTGGTCATTAGTTCCAGCGCACTACCAAACTCTCCCTGATAATAATAAATATTGGCCAGTGCAAAATTTAGAAACTCTAGAAATTGGAAGTTTTCCTGAACTTGTGCGAATTCTTTTAGTTTCCGAATGACAGTAGTATCGCCAGCCATTCTCTGGTTGAGTGCATAATTATAAATGTAACAAAGCTCTGGTGTGCCTAATACTGAATCCTCTAAATAGGATAAGTTTAAAGGTTGGGAAGCTTCTTTTTCAAATGCATTCAAAAAAGCCAATTCATTACTTCTAGTTCCAACATATGGCTTTGGTGTCCAGTCCTGATAAATGGAGTCCAAACTACTGTAAATATCATATTTCGTCCAAAGTGAAAAGGAATTACTTTCGGCTAACTCAGGGTATTTTGAAAGTTTCCTGCTTTGATCGAAATAAACCAACACACTATCAGGGAGCATGTTTTTATTATTAACGAGCAAAGCGAGATTATTATAAAGTTCTCCGCTATTGGGACATTGCTCAATTCCTTTCTGAAGTGTTATTATTGCCCTGAGAAAATCCCTGTCATTTAATTGGATTTCGGCTAATTGAGCATAAGCAAATGGACTTGGGTTTTTGGAAATTGCTTCCTCAAAGAAAACCTGAGCAGCTGCTTCATTATTTTCTTCCATTGCCAAAGTTCCTAAGGAATAGAATGATCTATGGTTTCTTGGGTCGAAACCAGTAGCCAGGTTATAGTATTGCTTGCCAAGGTAGTTGTCTTTCAAGGCAATATGTAAATCTCCCAAACCATTGAAATAACCTGCAAAGGCTTGTTTGTAAGTGAAGAAATTATTGTTAAAGACTAACGCTCCCATTATCAGCAAGCCAATAAAAAGACTGTACATAAAGTCAATGTTTTTTGGAACATACAGAATTTTATAGACCGGCTTTCCAGCCATCATAATGTCTTTGAAATTACCAAAAACGAAAAGTAAAAAGCTAATTCCAAACCCTAAATGAGAGTACATGATACTGTCTTCATAAACTTCAATAAGAGGGTTATTGTCGTTGGCAAAAGCGAAAGTGATACTAGCCATGGTTACAATTGCCATCCCTATATATAAAAATGCTCCGGTGGGCTGGAAATCAAAAAAGTCTTTGTATTGATTTTCTCTTTGTTTGAAACCCCAAATTCCAAAATAAGCAGTGCCTATAAACAATACAAAAGGAGAAACAAAATAGATATCCAGGTTGATGTTCTTGGTGAGGTGGAGGTAGACATAAATAAGGTTGGCAAGGTATAACAAGGTAATAAAAAGAAATCTTCTCCATCCCTGGTAACCGTGATTTAAGCTTGGATTAGTAGCTATATAGACAAATACTCTTAAAAATTCATGTGCATTGAGCACTATGAAAAGGATAGAAATTACAATGGGGACAGCAATGCTATAGGTAGAAAGATGTAGAAAAGGCTGCTCAATTTCAGCGAATTCATTGATTAAGTAAGCAAAAATTACAGTAAAAAAAGTGTAGATGAAAAACCTGACCAGATAGTTAACTCCCTTTACAAAACTGTGGAAAATAAAGCTGGTGATACTAAATGTCCCTATTACCAGAATTAGAAATAATTTATCATGAATGTTTTTAAAAATTCTGAGCAATTCAAAACTCATGGTACCCCATAAAATGGCCAGGAGGGCAAGCGCTAAGGAATACCATATTGTTCTTAAATCCGAAATACTGGTAAGGATAATATTAATTCCAATGCACAAAACTATTAAGTAGAGATAATGTGCTTCAAAGTTGATCTGGATTCCTGTTGGTTTAAATGTTTCTATCAATAGATAGGAATCGGCTTCTACTGTGAATTCGAAAAAGTTCTTGGAAAACCTGTCGAGTACGGTTTTTACAATTTCAAGTTCACCATCCCAAACCCACGAAATTACTGCTTCACTTCCCAGCATATAAAAATAGCCATAGGAAATAGTGGATATTAGAAGGATGATTAGGGATAGTAAGTATAAGAATTTATAAGAAGCCTGCCAGTTACGCCAAAAAATAAAGTTGTTCATTGAATATGAAAGATTAAAAAATGCTTACGTTTCGGTAAACGGAAAACAAAGTAAGGTATTTTGTTTAATTCTTATAATTAAGTGCCTGAATTACTTTCCGGGAATTCCATTCGTAGAATCTCGATCCAGGTAATTTTTTTAATATTGAGAAATCTCATTTCATTACCAAATAGTTGGGCAAAAATAGGAGATCATTAATTAAGACAAACTTCTTACGATAAAATTAATAATCAGGATGAAAATGCAAAATAGAAATGTAACGGACCAGAACTTTTCCTTGAACCCAGGATGAAGATATAGTTTCAGTTTTCCCTTGTTTTAGTGAGATGTTAAAGATGAGAATCTTTATAGAATTCTATTCCATAGGACATAAGATTTTGTAACCAAAATATTATACTACAACTTTGCATTCTTAACGCTTAATTTTTAACTGTAAAAATCTATATAAATTTACTTGTAACTATCTGATAATTAATGTTTAAGTGTTGATTTCGGCTAGTGGTGATGTTTAAATTTGAAGAATAATTAATGAAAGCTCAAAATATAAAAGTTGCCCTGTTTGTGGGTTTGTCTCTGATGTTTATCATGTTTTCCTTTTACTTCTATCAAACATTTTATAATCCAAATGTGCTGATTCGTAAATATGAAGGGGAACTGTACATTCCCAAAGATGCTACTATAAAACATGTGGTTGATTCCATGAAAAAATACAAGTATTTAGAAGATATGGTCTCGTTCATGTTTGTCTCTAAAATTATGGGTTATCAGGAAAATATTAAGCCTGGTCGGTATATCCTTAAGAAGGGGAAAGGAGACAAGGGAATCAGTAATTTGGATGCTGTCCGTTTTTTGCGCTCTGGAGCCCAAACTCCTGTGCAGGTTACTTTTAATAACATACGATTGAAGAAAGACCTGGCTCCTAAGATCTGCCGATGGGTCATGGCAGAAGAAGCTGAGTTTAACAGGTTGATCAATGATTCTGATTTTGTATCTACGTTGGGTTTTGATACTACTACGATTACTACTATGTTTCTTCCAAATACTTATGAAATGTATTGGACTACAGATGCAGAAGGTTTGATCAAGCGTATGAAGCGGGAATACGATAAATTTTGGAATGAAGAAAGACTTGCCAAGGCAACAGCATTAAATTTTACACCAATAGAAGTTTCGGTTATGGCATCAATAGTTCAATCCGAAACTAAAAAGCTTGATGAAAAGCCAATAGTGGCAGGGTTGTATCTTAACAGAGTTGATAGGGGAATGCCACTAGATTCCGATCCAACTGTTGTATTTGCCATTGGTGACTTTACCATGAAGAGAGTGCTAAAAGTAGATTTAAAGTATGATTCTCCTTACAATACCTATATGTACAAGGGATTGCCACCAGGTCCAATCACTTTGCCTGATGTGACTTCCATAGATGCTGTTTTGAACCACGAGAACCACGATTATATATACATGTGTGCCAAGGAAGATTTTTCAGGTTATCATCGTTTTGCTACAAATTACAGGCAACATATCAATAATGCTAAAAGATATCAGCGTGAGTTGAATAGAAGAAAAGTTTTCAGATAAATTTTTCTTTTTGATTATCAATGAGTTAAGGTGTTTTTTTGATTTTTTTTGTATTTTTTTTTCTTTAAAGTTTGTACAAAATAAAAACGTAATTAGATTTGCACTCCCAAAACAAACATATCAGATAACAAAAGATAAGTTTGAAAAGATCAGAAGGATCGAAAATACATAAAGGGATCTTAGCTCAGTTGGTTCAGAGCACCTGCCTTACAAGCAGGGGGTCACTGGTTCGAATCCAGTAGGTCCCACACTTAATAATTCAGAACTCCAAGGGAGGTTATTTAAAGAGAAGTCTCAAATTAATATTGAGACTTTTTTTATTGTATGTGGTTTTAATTTTTTTTTCACCCATAGAACCTAATAACCGAACATGCTGAAAATTAGATTTAAGTTGAGAGAAACTTCTCCCAACTCCTACCATCTCTATTGCACTATTAGGGCGAACAAGAAGCCCGCAAAATCTACATTGTCCACAGGAATTAGACTAGAAAAAAGTGATTGGGATAAAAAAAGGCAAATTATTACAAATTCTGATCTGACCTTTGAAAATCAAAAATTACAACAAATTCGGACTGATCTCCAGGATACCTACAAGTTCCTTTCTAGCAAATTGAGCCAATACAATTTAACAGGTTATGATGTTAAAAGGGCCTATTCGTTAAATGAAAAACCAAGTATTACCTTACTCCAGGTGTATAAAAGTTTTTTTGAATGGCGACTTGAATTGAGAAAAAGAAAAAAGGTGAAGTTTAAGGATATTACTTTAGCTACCCAGAAGGCCCATAGAGATTTTATCAAAAAGTTTTTAGAGGAATTTTATGATACGGATTATAAATTAGAATTTATTGATGAAAATTTCATGGATGAAGTTTATGATTATGGAACACAGGTTAAGGGCAATTCCCATAATCATTTAATGAAAATTTTTCAACTATTAAAAAGAGTTGTCAGGTTCTCCAAAGAAAAAGGGTGGATTAATTATAACCCTATTTCACTTTACCCATTATGTTTTGATCCTGGTATATCCGATAACTTTCTTTTTGATTACGAGCTGGATAAAATAACAAGTCACACATTATTTAGTGATGTTTTAATCAAAACAAGGGATGTATTTGTTGCCCAGTGTTGGAGTGGCTTTTCCTATGTGGAATTATATAATTTCAATTATGAGGAACATACCTTTCTTTATAAGGGAGGGAGATTCATAACCAAAGATAGATCAAAAACAAGTGTGGGAAGTCTGTTGCCTGTTTTTCCAGAATTTGAACGAATTCTTAAAAAGTATAATTATAAAATCCCGGTTTATAGCAATCAGGCTTATAATCGCTACCTCAAAGAACTAGGTGCAATTGTAGGTATTGATTTAAAACTAACCACCCATGTGGCTCGGAAAACAGCAGGGAATTTATGGCTTAATAAAGGAATAAAAATGGAGGTAGTGAGCAAAATGCTAGGCCATAAAAGCATTAAAACTACGGAACGATTGTACGCCAAAGTACATCCAGAATTAGTTTTTCAGGAAACTAAGCATTTAATTTCATCACCAGCCTAATGCAATTTTGAAAAACTAACAATTTATTTTGTTCGCCTATTTTTTAGCTGATTATCCACTACCCGATTGTAAAAACTTGGAGGGTTATTCCTAGCATTTTGGTAAGGAATATTGTTTTCGCTATGGACATCATATCATAGAACTTTTTATTGGGTTTGTAGGAAATCTGTTTTCCACTATCATACAGGTGTGCTGTATAAGCATAAGGTTATAAATTAAGTGTAGATTAAACGTATAGTATTCGAATAATCTACTTTTTAAATGAAGAATTCCTTTACTATTGTAGGGGAATCTATAAAAACATGAAAGCAGAAATGTCATTATCTTGAATCCTATA
>JAHQVQ010000404.1 GCA_019634305.1 Flammeovirgaceae bacterium
GATAATAAATGGGTAGCTTTTATTGAATTGTATAAGGTATATATAGCGCCAATGAACTTAAATGGAAAACCATTTGATTTAAATTCTAAATCTAAAGCTGTTCCGGTAAGTAATGTAGCAAAGGATGCCGGGACTAACCTGCATTGGTCAGCTGACAGTAAAAAACTGCATTGGACACTTGGCGAAGAGTATTTTTCACAGGAAATCACCCAAAGATTTACCTTTTTAGAAGGCTCTCCAGATAGTATTCCCCCAATTGATACAGTTGGTGTAAGCATTGGGTTGGAACTGGAAACAGATGTTCCAGAAGGAATAATTGCCTTTACCGGGGCTAAAATTATTACCATGAAAGGAGAGGAAGTGATTGAAGATGGAGTGGTAGTGGTAGAGCAAAATAAAATTGTGGCGGTTGGTAAATCTGGTGAGGTTGAAATACCATCAAAGGCTAAAATTATTGATACAAAAGGCAAGGTGATTATGCCAGGAATAGTGGATGTTCATGCGCATATGGGTACTTTCAGGTATGGACTTAGTCCTCAAAAACAATGGTCATATTTTGCGAACTTGGCTTATGGAGTAACCACGACACATGATCCTTCTTCTAATACTGAAATGGTTTTTTCTCAATCGGAAATGGTGAAAGCGGGGAATATGGTAGGTCCTAGGATTTATTCTACAGGGATTATTTTATACGGGGCAGATGGCGATTTCAAAGCTGTAGTCAATAATTATGAAGATGCTTATTCGGCTATCAAAAGAACAAAAGCTTATGGAGCATTCTCTGTGAAAAGTTATAATCAGCCACGTAGGAACCAAAGGCAACAGATTATTAAGGCATCAAGGGAGCAGGAAGTAATGGTGGTTCCAGAAGGTGGTTCTACATTTTATCACAACATGACTATGATTTTGGATGGTCATACAGGGGTGGAGCATAATATTCCGGTTTACCCTGTTTACAAGGATGTGAAGGAACTTTGGTCAAATAGTCAGACCGGATATACGCCAACTTTGGTGGTGAATTATGGGAGTATTTCAGGAGAATATTATTGGTATCAGCATACGAATGTTTGGGAAAAAGAAAGGTTATTGAAATTCACTCCGCGAGCGGTAATTGATCCTAGGTCTAGACACAGAACAATGGTTCCTGAAGAGGAATATGAAATTGGTCATATCCTAAGTTCAAAAACATGTAAAGCCTTGACCGATGTGGGAGTAAAAGTAAATCTTGGCGCACACGGACAACTTCAGGGACTTGGTGCTCATTGGGAATTATGGATGTTGGCGCAGGGTGGAATGAGTAATATGGAGGCTTTAACTGCAGCAACCATGAATGGGGCTCATTACATTGGAATGGACCATGCAATCGGATCGATTGAAGTGGGTAAACTGGCTGATCTTATTGTTTTGGATAAAGATCCTTTGGAAAATATTCGAAATACAGAATTTGTAAAATATACAATGGTCAATGGACGATTATTTGATCCAGAAACTATGAATGAAATTGGAAATTATGATCAGAAAAGATCGAAATTTTATTGGGAAAATAGCAAATCAAGTCAAAACTTTCCATGGCATTATAGAACCCGATCTTTCTCACTACCAAACTGTGGTTGCGGAATTCACTAACAAGAAAGCATGCTGCTTTACCCAATTATTTTGAAAATTAATTTGTCTGATTTCTATCTTATAAATGGCGCAAGGGTGTCTCCCTTGTGCCTGCCCTTAGTCATATCCGTTTAAAACAAACCAAAGGATTAATATTTTCCTTCCATAAATGAAATAACCACGGGATTTTAAAAGACAAGGGAATAAACTATTTTTGCAGGCAGATGTTGTTAGAGGAATAAATACACCATCATTTGTAGAAAAAAAAGAAGGACATCATGATAGAGCTACCAGTTATTTCAAAAGAGCAACCAGAAAGAAAAAAGAAACCAAACTGGCTTAGGGTAAAACTACCAGTGGGACCTGAATTTAAAAAAGTCAGGAGTCTGGTGGATCAATATAAATTACATACTATCTGTGAAAGTGGAAGTTGTCCGAATATGGGAGAATGTTGGGGAGCAGGAACGGCTACATTCATGATTTTGGGAAATGTTTGTACCAGAGGATGTTCATTTTGTGCTGTTGCCACAGGAAGACCAACCGAGTACGACACTGAAGAACCAAAGCGAGTGGCTGAAGCCATTAAACTGATGGACGTAAAGCATGCGGTAATTACTTCGGTGAATAGAGATGAACTGAAAGACAGAGGCGCAGAAGTTTGGTATCAGACAGTTGTGGAAATAAAGAAAATTAGCCCAAAGACTACTATAGAGACCCTAATTCCCGATGTTCGGGGAAACTGGGATGCGCTTTATAGAATGATAGAAGCCGGACAGGAAGTCGTTTCCCATAACATGGAAACAGTGGAAAGTTTATACAGGACGGTAAGACCTCAGGGAAGATATGCCAGAAGTCTGGAACAAATCAAAAGAATTAAGGATTTTGGCAAAAGAACCAAAACCGGGGCTATGCTGGGTTTAGGAGAAACCGATGATGAAGTCTTCAAATTGATGGATGATTTGGTAGAGCAGGGGTTGGATATTTTAACTTTAGGTCAATACCTGCAACCAACCAAAATGCACCTTGAAGTTGCAGAATTTGTTCACCCAGATAAATTTGAATTCTTTAAAGAAGAAGGATTGAAAAGAGGTTTGAAATATGTAGAATCTGGTCCTTTGGTGAGGTCTTCTTACCATGCAGAGCGACATGTAAATGTTTAAAAAGCTCAATTGTTTATGGATGAGAATTTACCAGTTTATAGTAAAAATCAACTGGCTTTAAGAAACGGGAATGACAAAGAGGAAATCTGGGTGGCATTTCAGGGAAAAATTTATGATGTGAAAAAATCCAGACTTTGGAAAAATGGGAAGCATTATGAACATTGGGCTGGTCAGGATTTAACGGAAGAATTGGCCGATGCTCCTCACAATGCTAATGTTTTTGATAAGTTTGATGTAGTTGGGCTTTTAAAATAGCAAGGTCGGAAATTTTAAAGTATTATTTATTTATAGCAATACAATTTGAAGAAGGAATTTCAATATTCGAAGGAAAAGGAAAATCAGGCAGCAAAAGCAGTGCTGGTAGCGGTGTCTACAGACAATCAGCCACCTCACAAAATGCATGAATACCTAGATGAACTAGAGTTTTTAGCCAAAACGCTTGGTGTAAAAACTGTAAAAACATTCACCCAAAACCTAGACAGACCAGACCCAAGGACATTTGTGGGAAAAGGAAAGCTGGAAGAAATTGCGGCTTATGTAAAAGCATTTGAAATTGATATGATCATTTTTGATGATGATCTTTCTTCTGCGCATGTGAAAAATCTTGATAGGGCCATTTCGGATTGTATGGTCATTGACCGAAGTTTATTGATCCTACAAATTTTTACCAAAAGAGCTCAAACTGCTCAATCCAGGACTCAGGTAGAATTGGCGCAATACCAATATATGCTGCCCAGATTGACTAATCTATGGACGCACCACTCTCGGCAAAAAGGGGGAATTGGTATGAAAGGACCCGGGGAAACGGAATTGGAAACGGATAAAAGGATTATTCGGGATAAAATTGCCTTGCTGAAAAAGAAACTGGCAAAAATTGATAAGCAAAGTGCAGTAAGAAGAAAATCAAGGGACAGGTCTGTAAGAGTAGCGCTTGTTGGGTATACCAACGTTGGAAAATCTACTATTATGAGAGGTTTGGCAAAAGCTAACGTTTTTGCTGAAAATAAGCTTTTTGCTACTGTAGATTCCACTGTTCGTAAAATTGTACTTAACAATATTCCCTTTCTTCTAACTGATACGGTAGGTTTTATTAGGAAATTACCTACTACCCTCATTGAAAGTTTTAAGTCAACTTTGGATGAGATAGTTGAAGCGGATTTACTACTTCATGTGGTAGATATTTCCCACGAATCATTTGAGGAGCATATCGAAGTGGTGAACAAAACTTTGATGGAAATAAATGCTCAGGATAAGCCAACTTTAATGATTTTCAATAAAATTGATCTCTTTAAAAACAAGGAATATCCACCATTTGAAGATCATCCACCTGCAACTTTAGCAGAAATGGAGGAACATTATATTGCAAAAAATATTAATGCTATTTTCATTTCCGCAGCGAAAAAAGAAAATTTTGATACTTTACGAAAAGAAATTTTCAAAAAAGTATCGGATGAATATTATAGAATTTTCCCCAACCATCAGAAATTCGATTACAACCAACTTTGGTTGAATGAAGAAGAGTAATAAGACTATTGAATGACCAGGAATTTAAATCGAACATGTAAATTCCTTTTTTTTTGATATGAATACTGATATTGTTTATTCTTTTTTTTAACTGGATATTGTGAAGAGAAAATTTTTTGAAAAAGTCCAACAAATTATTTTTTTGTGGTAATATCTATAATTACTTCGGGCTGTAGTGATTACCTTCCTTTTTGTCTTTTATCCAAGGATTGTGGTCATTTCCCAAGCTATTATATTACTGATCGTAAAACTATAAATAATGGATATAAGGTTGCCTTTAAAGATAGTATCCAACTAAAAGTCAAGACTTTTCTATTTTATAATACCTATCCACAATATCCAATCACAACTATTAAGCTTACTGTTTTTAATAAAAACCTCCAAGACCTAAAGTTTTTCCCTGAAAAATTAAAATTAACCTCCAATTTACTAGAATATAATGCTTGTTATTCCCGTGAGAGTGATTTAAATGATTCACCTATTGTTATATCACCTAATAAGAATAAAAGAATAGCTATTTTAGTATATGCAAAAGAAACGGGATTGACTTATAAGGAATTTAAAGAATAAATTTTAAAGAACAATGAATTAGTAGTACATAATTTAATATTTGAGAAATCGCAAGAAACGATTGAACTCTCAGAGATTACACTTTGCCCTATTAACAAGTGTAGGAAACGAGATCTAAATTAAATTTTATTTAAGTAAGGTCCCCAATAGTGTAAGAGTTAGTGCAGCAGCTCTTGGACTTATTAATTAATCAAAGAGACAAGATAGAAGTTTTCAAACTTCGGTGAGTGAGGTAGGCAGCCAACCAAAAGAGAGAAAAATAAAAATTGAATTGCAACCCTTCCAAGATGAAAAAATAGTTTAAATATCTCCCTTGATTAATTTTCCTTGTTTAAATAAAACGGTTTTTTAACCTTTTATCCCCACCTGAATTCATAAAATCAATTATTCTGCTAAATTTACTGCTTGAATTAAATTCCATTCAGGATAAACTAACAATACATTAAAACTCTATGCAAGAACTTAACGATATTCTGGCCCAAGTTGACGGGTATATAGGTGGTAGCACCTGGTTTATTTTCTGTCTATTGGGGACAGGGCTTTTCTTTACACTCTACCTTAAATTTCCTCAAATCAGATATTTCCGCCATGCCCTCAGGGTAGTTGGAGGAAAATACGATAAAGCAGATGATTCTGGAGATACTTCTCACTTTCAGGC
>JAHQVQ010000037.1 GCA_019634305.1 Flammeovirgaceae bacterium
AACACTATTGGTAAGGCCATAAGTAAAATCGGGAAAAGGATTCCCCATAATGGCCCTGTCATCTTCATCACCACCTCTTGTTATTACACCATCACCATTTACATCTACTAATTTTATACTTCCAACAGTAGACCTTCCGGGAACCTGAGGAGAAGCATCAAGGTCTTGTTGGTTCAAATAAACACCATCTGCAATATGTCCATAAAACTGTCCGAAAGGTTGCCCAACCTGGGTAATATGATAATCTCCATAAACCCTGTCGATGCCATCAGCCAAAGACTCTACAATGTTTCGGTTAAATGAAATATTTGCATTGGTGCTCCATTTAACTTTGCCTGTTGTATTTACTGTGTTTATCCCAAATTCATGGCCCCAAAATCGAATATTTCCAATGTTGTCACTGAAATTGGTGAATCCAGACTCTCTTGGAACCTGTACATTGTACAAAAGATTTGTAGTGTTCTTTCTATAATAATCATAAACAAATGAAACACGATCATCGAACAGACTCAAATCAAATCCGATATCAAATTGCTTTGTAGTTTCCCAGCCCAAATTTGGATTCGCCAGAGAATTTACTGCCGATCCTGGTGCTAAATTGTTATCAAAAGCAGCATTAGCGGTATTATTAATTAAAGCATATTGAGTATAATTACCAATATTGTTATTTCCGGTAATACCATAACTTGCTCTTAATTTTAGTAATGAAATAGCTTGTACATCCTGTAAGAAAGTCTCATCAGAAGCAATCCATCCTGCTGAAAGAGAAGGGAATGTACCCCATCTGTTCTCAGATCCAAATCTGGAAGAACCATCGGTACGAATAGCAGCTGTGAATAAATATTTCCCTTTATAGTTATAAGTAAATCTGGAAAGAAAAGATACCAGACTCCATTCCTGAACTTCATCTGTAGTAGAATTTCTGTTTAGATTTGCAGCTCCCTGAACTGTGGAAATTCTATCGTCAGCAAAAGTATCCATTCCCAATCTAAACCTATCTCTTCGGAATCTTTGATAAGTAAAACCTCCAAGTATTGAAAAGTTATGGTTTCCAGCGCTTTTTACATACGTAGCTGTATTTTCATTCAACCATGATAAATCATTAAACTCATCTCGTGATGATTCAGAAGTTGCCGGAATAGGTCTATTTATTCGAAAAGTGGCAGTCGATGGGCTATAAAATTTATATTTTGAACCATAAATTTCAGCATTTATACTCGACTTTAAAGTCAATCCATTGACAGGTTTGTATTCAATGTAGGAACTTGAAATTAAATTTAGTTCAGTAGTTTCGTTCACAATTTCTTCTGCCGATCTTACCCAGTTGGCATAGGAGAAAATATTACCAGTACTTGCCGGAAATTTATTAAAATAAGTCAATTCTCCATCTTCATCATAAATAGGCATAATTGGCCAGGTATGTAAAGCATTAAAAAGAATTCCTGTTCCCCTTGTTCCATCTGTTCTTGGCGTATTATCCTTAATATAAGAAGGAGCCAAATTGAAACCTACTTTCACTTTATCAGAAACATCATAATTCATATTCAATCGCAAAGAAAATCTTTTGTAATCAGAATTTAAGACTACTCCTTCCTGGTCAAAGTAACCAGCTACTACCGCTGTACTTAATCTATCTGTATTAGAAGTCACTGTAAGATTGTAACTCTGCATTGGCGCTTTTCTTAATAAAGCATCATACCAGTCATTGGTTTTTCCTTCATATTGAGAAGGATTCTGATAAATATCCGGTATGGGCAATCCTGCATCTGAGTAGTATTCATTCTTAAATTGAGCAAATTCCACTGCGTCCATCATTTCCAGTCTGCCATCTTTGGGCACTTCCTGGATGCCGTATGAAGCATTGAAGCTAACATTGGTTTGCCCAGCCTTTCCTTTTTTGGTGGTAATAAGAATTACTCCGTTTGCAGCCCTTGATCCGTACAAGGAAGTTGACGCTGCATCTTTTAACACCGTAATATCTTCTATTTCATCAGGGTTAATTGTACTAATGTCCCCAGTGATGGGAAAACCGTCAATTACATATAATGGGCTACTTCCGGCAGAAACAGACAGCTGACCACGAATCCTGATGGACATACCAGCTCCTGGCTTTCCAGTAGTCTGGTTAATTTGAACTCCTGCCATTTGCCCAACCAGTTTTTGGGTAACTTGTGATACTGGAAAATCCTTTAATTCTTCAGCCTTAACAGTTTGGACAGCTCCAGTAATTTCTTTTTTTACCTGAGTACCGTAACCTACAATAATTATTTCGTCTAGCTGCTCTAAATCTTCCTCCAGGGAAATATTTATTTCTGTTTGATTTCCCGCTTCGATTTCTTTAGTTAAAAACCCTATATAACTAAATTGCAGGATATCCCCCTGATTAACCTCTAAACTATAAGCTCCGTCCAAATCTGTTGTAGTACCTATGTTGGTTCCTTTGAGGATAATACTCACTCCGGGTAAAGGTTCATTATCACTGGAAGCAGTCACTTTACCGGATACTTTATATTGAACTACTTGTATCACTTCATCAAAAATCTTTTTTCCTTTATCAATCTTATCATGATTATTCACATAGATTTTATCATTAATCCTTTTGAATTGAAGATCATAATCTTTGGCAAGAGTGGTTAATAAATGATGCATGGATTCATCCTTAGCAAAAATTTCTACCCGTTGCCATTCATCAACACGTGCATTGTTATACACAAATTTCAGTTTGGTTTTTTTTTCAATTTCATTAAAAGCCGTTTTTAATGAAACCCCTTCCAATGTCACTGAAATGGGAATATCTTCCAATTTGGCATTTTGGCCGACAACATCTGACGCCACAAGGAGTGAATAAAATCCACATTGTAGCACTAATCCTATAATCGCAAATTTTGACATAATTACAATTTGCCTAAGTAAATTCATTTTCATATCTTAGAAGTCTTGGTTAAAATTTATTTTTAATCGTGAGGAGCTCTCTATAACTGATTCCATTCCCCAATGAGCAGTTTTGAGAGCTTTTTCTTTTTGCATGTTTTATACATGCGCTTTGAGTATTTTTATGATGTATCCATATCCTATTGTTTTTAGTATTAAGTACCAGTACTATTTTATATTGAGTACTTTTATCTCATTATAAAATAGTTGTGGCACTTATTAAGTATATTTAATTCTGCACATCTATTTAGAGCCTAATAAATCAATACTTTTCTGTTTTCAATTTTATATTTAATTCCAAAGGCAAAAGCAATTCCCTCCATTACAATTTCCAGACTTTCATTTTTAAATTGATCGGATAGCTTTCCTGAAGTATTTACCGAATCTTCTTTTATAAATTCGACTGCATACCATCGTTCAAGAACAGGTATTATTTCATCAAATGATTTATTTTTAAAAATTAATGTACCGTCTTTCCAGGCTAAAATTTCATTCGGGTCAAAATTTTGCTTAACCACTTTTTTACTTTCCTTTAGATAACTTATTTCTTCACCCGGATTAAGAATAATGGAATTGGTTTCTGATAAACAATCTTTCTTATGAATATTATTCTCCAATAATACCTTCCCTTCAGCAAGAGAAATTTTTAATTCATTGTCTTCTGGAAATGCCTGAATATTAAAAGCTGTGCCTAGTGCAATGGTTTTAAAGGCATCTGAAATTACAATAAACGGTTTTGAAGTATCTTTAGCCACATTAAAATAAGCTTCTCCTTCCAGTACAACTGTTCTTGTATCTCCGAAAATTTCAGGATACCTTAAAGTACTTCCTGAGTTTAAAGTTACTTTAGTTCCATCTCTCAGGGTGATAATGGATTTTTCTCCAGGTAAGTTTTTCTTTTCTTTTATGGCTACATCCTGTATTTCCTTTACTTCTAGTTTCTTGGATTTTTCAACACTCCAAAAAATACTCACTAATACTATTAAAATTGAGGCAGCAAATCCCGTGAGCTTCCAGTTTCTATTTTTAGATTTACGTTCAAATTTAACTGATTTGTGGTTTTGAGAACTCCGTTCTATCTGACCTAGAATCTTATTGAAAACTTCTTCCTGGTTGTGAGTCTCATTAAAATTTATATTTGTATTATTCCACAAATCTTTAATCTGATTAAATTTTTTAGCATTCTTATCTGATATGGAAATCCATTTTTCCAATTCTTCTTTTTCGTCCCTATCAACTTCATTGGTTAGAGATTTTCCTATAATATTATGTATATATTCTTCATCCATAATTAATAAATTCATGAATAATCATGAAAAAATAATTCAATTAGTTTGTTTTAATGTGATGACACAAGAAAATCATTTTACCCTATCTCTTTGGAAGAAAAAAAATATTTAATGGGAGAAATTAAAGTTTGGAAACATCTGAAATTCCTTTTATTCAAGGATATCGGAGAGTTAGAGATAAATTTTAAATAGAGTTGTTACGGGATAATTAAGTTTAATAATACAATTTTTATATCTGCATTGGATTTATATTTTTCAATTTCCTGTCTCATAATTTTTAAAACTTTCCCCACATGCATTTCTACCGTTTTCACAGAAATATTAAGTACAAGAGCTACTTCCTTATATTTTAGCCCATCCTCCTTTACCATCTGATAAACAATTTTAGCTTTGGGTGGTACCTTGTTGTAGGCTTGTTGAATAATATTTACCAATTCTTCATTCAATAATGATTCCTCAGGATTAGAAATGGAAATTTTAGCAGATATCCCAATGTGATCCATTGTATATGCTTTATTAAATTGATTATCACGAATATGGTTCAACGACAATCTTTTCGTCATTACGTAAAGATAACCGTGGAGATTATCAATATTTCCCATAGTTCCTCTATTGTCCCAAAGTTTAATAAAAACCTGTGAGACTATTTCTTCGGCATAAAATTCATCAATTACATAAATTCGGGAAACCGCAATGAGTTTTGAATAAAAATGATTGAAAATAGTTTTAAAAGCTTTGAGGTCATTATATTTCCTCATTTTAGCCAATAAGTCATTAATAAGTCCTTCCTCCATTTTTGTTAGTAATTATTTTCATTTTCAATTAGCCTATTTTCAATGCCAAGCAATTGAGATTTAGCTGAGAATTAGACTAGTATAGTTGAATCCAATTATCCTCCCTCATTCCATAGCTTACTTATCAAAAGAAAAGAGATGGTCAACAGGGCAAATCATCTTATAAAAAAAGAAATATAGTCCATAATATAATAAAAATTAGGATTAAAGGCATCCTGTACTATGGGCTAAATATCTGCTTCTCAATTTTTGTTTAAATCATCATCAGTTGAATTCATTTAAATAAATTATTACCTTACATCATTCTGAAACCCTTTGCCTTTTCTAAGAAGAAAGTAGTTTTCATTTTTAAATCCATTATCAAAATTGAACACAAACTTCAATATTTTCAATTCATGATTTCAAAGAACACTTTTGCCATCTTAATCTTATCCATATTATTGGCCTTTGGTTGTCAACAAAATAGTCCTGTTGCAGAACAAACTGTACAAAAATTTGAAAGAATTTCATACAATAATCCTGATCTGGTGGTTGATCTTGGAGTTGGGCTATGGGCTTGGCCATTACCTATGGACTATGATGAAGATGGCGATTATGACTTGTTGGTCTCCTGCAAAGACGTTCCGTTTAATGGTATCTATTTTTTTGAAAATACTTCGGGAGAAGCATTCCCAATATTTGAAAAACCTGTTCGAATTTCTGAGGCAGTTAAAAATATTCAAATCTCCTTTGTGGAGGGAAAACCCAGAATTTTACAACCCGGCCAGGAACTAGTCGATTTTAAAAGCTCATTCGATACAAAACCAAAATCACTTTTTCCTGGAGATACATTTGATAAGCTCCATAACAAAATCCGCTTTAATCAATGGAAATATGTGGATTATGAAAATGATGGTGATTTAGACATTATTGTGGGCATACAGGATGGAGAGGACTATGGATGGGATAATGCCTTTAATGAAGAAGGTGTATGGACCAATGGTCCATTGCATGGCTACGTGTATTTAATTGAAAACATTAATGGCACTTATGAATTAAAAGGCAAAATTCTGGCAGATGATAAACCGATTGATGTTTACGGTGCTCCTTCTCCAAATTTTGATGATTTTGATAATGATGGTGATCTGGACATTATCTGTGGAGAATTTATAGATAAATTTACCTGGTTTGAAAATATTGGGACAAGGGAAAACCCTCAATATGCTAAAGGAAAATATCTTTCTAATGATAGTGGAATCATAAAAATGGATTTAGAAATGATTGTACCAGTTTCCTTAGATTGGGATAAAGATGGCGATATCGATTTAATAGTTGGTGATGAAGATGGTCGGGTAGCATTCATGGAAAATTCAGGGATTATTAAAGACCAAATGCCAATTTTTGAATCTCCCAGATATTTTCAGCAAAAAGCTGAGAACTTAAAATTTGGAGCACTAGTCACACCTTTTAGTACTGATTGGGATGATGATGGAGATGAAGATTTGATTTGTGGAAATTCCGCTGGTTATATTGGATTTATTGAAAATATGGATGGGTCAGAAGACCCTAGGTGGGCTCCCCCAATATATTTAAAAGCAGAGGGGGAAATAATTAGAATTCAGGCAGGTGAAAATGGATCAATTCAGGGGCCTTGTGAATCGAAGTGGGGTTATACTACATTAAGTGTAGCAGATTGGAATAATGACGGGTTGAAAGATATTATAGTAAATTCCATATGGGGAAAATTAGTTTGGTATGAGAATATTGGAACATCTGGAGCTCCAAAACTGGCTAAAGAGCAAGCATTAGCCTTTGATGGAATTTCCGAAAAACCAGATTGGTATTGGTGGGATCCTGAAGAAAATACACTTGTCAGCCAGTGGCGAACTACTCCCATAGCTTTTGATTGGAATCAGGATAACCTTATGGATTTGATTATGCTCGATTATGATGGTTATTTAAGTTTTTACGAGCGTGCCAAAGTTGATGGGAAATTAGTGCTCAAAGCACCGAAACGAATCTTTCACTCTGATCAGGCATCATTTAGTAGTAAAAATGATGTAGTTGATAGCCTACCTGGAAATTTGAGATTAAACGAAAGGAAATATGGCAGTAGTGGCAGAAGGAAATTAGCTTTCGGAGATTGGGATAATGATGAAGATCAGGACATTATTTTAAATGGTATTAATGCTGTCTATTTTGAAAATACAGGCATTAAAAATGATAAGGTACAAATGAAATTCAGAGGCGAATTATCTAACCAAAAACTTGCGGGACATACCACCAGTCCTACTTTGGTTGATTGGGATAAAAACGGAAAGCTCGATCTTCTTTTAGGAGCTGAAGATGGCCATTTTTATTATTTAAAGAAAGAATGATTTAATTCAAATCTATTTTCAATAACGGAAATTTCATTTTCACGGTATATTGTAGGTAAGTACCAGTACTATTTTATATTGAGTACTTTTATCTCATTATCAAAAAGTTGTGGCACTTATTAAGTATATTTAATTCTGCACATCTATTTATTCTTATATAATTTAGGGAAAATACTCTTTGTTTTGAATCCATGAATAAGCCCCCTGATTTTCTCATCAATGACCAACTCCTTTTTCCTACCCTATTTCTTGTAATATGTCCAAAATAAGTAATCCTTCGATCCACCATCCAACATAATTTAGTGGACCAAAGGATTTAATAGCTGGTTTCTATATTATTTACTTCCTTTAGTAAACCAGAGCTCAGTGGCAGGATTGTCAGGTCCCTGTCTAGAGATAGCTTCATAAAGATTAGTACCATTCAGGTCATAAGCTGGTTGGGCATATTTTACCCTGTTTGGGAAGCTCCTGCCTAAAGGAATTCCATTACTATAAATTGTAGGTAAATCTGGTGTTTCATCAGTCACATAATCTAAATTGAAATCACGTGCTACAGCCCAACCCTGATAATCTACAAAATAAAGAGCTAACCAATATTGTAAGCCAATTTGTTGTAACATTTCTTCTTTTGACCCACTTAGGCTGGCAATAGGAGTAGAAAGATAGCCATTATCCTCAACTCCCCACTGAATGAATGAAGCTTCAATACCCTGACGATAAAAACCATTTGCATCTCCTCCAAACCCTAAAAGAGCAGCCTCTGCTTTCATTAGATAAACCTCTGACAATGGCATGACAAATTGGTCAATTTCATCTCCCAAATCCTCAACCCCTTCAGTTAATCTGTTGGGTCTGGAAAACATTTCCATATATAAAAAAGTTTTCATTCCATCTACAAACCTCATCGGTTGACCAACATAAAAATCCTGGCCCTTATCAATGGTAACTTTTAAATCACTTCCCTCTAAAGTAGAAGTGTATATCACTCCTGCCCTATCCAGGGTAGAACTTAATAGATAATCAATTTTCTCTTTATTTGCGGGAACATCATATCCACCTAAAATAACCTCACCCCCAACAATTGGATCAGCATAAGCTGCCAACCTTGGATCATTATTATCTTGTAATAAATTAACCAGCTTATCAGATAACATCTTCCATGATCCTGTATAGATGGTAAAATCACCATCACGTGCCGCAATATTCCAACTTACCTCAAGGTCCTTTTTAATCTTAATATCTTCTGTAGGTAATGGATCGGACAATGATTCAGTAATAGCAGCATCAGCAAAATCTTCACCTGGAGCTCCTTTCGCTCTTAGAGCTACCCTCAATTTTAAGGCATTGGCAAAGGTTTTCCATTTCTGCAGGTCCCCGTTAAACATAATATCGTATTCAGCAAGATCATTGGTTCCGATACCTGTATTTACTTCATCTCCAATCACATCCATAGCATTATTCAATTCTTCAATAACACCTTTATAAATCACTTTTTGTTCATCAAATTTAGGTTCCAATTTTCCCTGCCCTACTTCGGAATATGGAATTTCACCGAATTGTTCTGAATACATAAAGTAATAATTGGCTTTCATTATATTTCCGACAGCTTCCATCAAGTGATTCTCTAATTGACCTCCTGGTTCAACAAGTCTCAAAAAGCCATCTATATGCAAATAGTATCCTGACCAGTGGTTCCAGGCATTTGAACTTGCACCCCAGCTCCTTGCAGTATTAAAGATAACATCTGGTTGCTCCCATGAATTTTTATACCCAAATGAAGCATAACCTCCATAAGTTGAACCAATCATAATTCGAGTAAATAAATAAGTCCAGTTTGGTGGCATCCATAGCCTTGTCTGAACGTTAGGGAAGAAAAATCGTGCACTGATATCCTCACTTGTCAAATCTTCATTATCACCTTTAAATTCTTCAAATTGCTCTGTACACCCTATTAAAATTGAGAATGTCAGTAATAGTATTATGTATAGTTTATTTATAGCTTTCATTTTCCAATAATTTAAAATGTAACATTCAGACTGATTCCCATTCTTCTGCTGGAGGGTTGATTATAGTAGAATATTCCCTGCCCATAATTAGATACAGAAACAGATGATTCAGGATCAACACCTTCGGCTTCTTTGTAAAAAAAGAGTAAGTTCCGCCCGGTAAGTGCAATTGAGGCTCTTTGAATTGGTGTATTACCTATAAGTTTTTCTGGGAAACTATATGTAAGAGATACTTCCCTCAACCTTATATTAGATAAATCCTGTATATATCCTCCTGGTATACTAGATAGTCTGGTCCAGTATTGTTGGGCAGTGATTTCCTGAGTATTTTGGACAAAATCGGGATTCTCTTTCGTACCCATGTTTACCACACCATCCAAAACCATCCCTTCTCTTCCTTCTAAAGTTCCTTCAATAGAACCTCTTTCTCCAAGTTCTCTGTTTGTCCAGGACAGGGCCTTTCCTCCCATTTGCGCATCAATAAGAAAACTCAGGGTTAAGTTCTTATAGCCCAAGGTATTTTGAAATCCGCTAGTAAATGTTGGCAGATAGTTACCTAAAAGTTGTTCCTCTTCAGATGCTACTGGAAGACCTTCTTCATCTAAAACTATTTTTCCATCATGATAGGTAAAATCATTTCCCCAAACATCTCCATAATTTCCTCCTACTTTAGTTTTTACAGAAAAATTATCACGCCCTGTGAATAAAAAGGATTCTGAACCTTCAATAAATGATTCCAAAACACTAGTATTATGGGCATAATTAATTGTAGCATCCCAATAGAAATCTTTATCCTGAATAATAGTAGCTCCTAGCAATAATTCAAACCCCTTGTTTGAAATCTCTCCAACATTTGTTCTCATATATTTAAAACCAGTTGAAGGATCAACAGGAGCATTGATGATTTGATCATAAGTGTTAGATTTATAATATGTAAAATCGGTGAAAACTCTATTTTTAAATAACTTAAGTTCTAACCCAAGTTCTGTAGATTGAGTTGTTTCCGGCTTTAAAGTTGGGTCATCAAAAATTTCAGATTGTGAAACAGTAATGAGACCATTGTATCCTGTAAGATCACTTAAGCTATAATAAATCTGATCATTCTTATTTCCACCAGAGCCCACTTCAGCCCAGGCTACTCTAACCTTTGAAAATGATAAGATATCACTGTTAATTCCAAACATTTCATTTCCGAGTAAGGCCAAACTTACAGAGGGATAAAAGAAGGACCAATCACTTGGTGAACCCGTTGCAGTCCACATTTTGGAGTCCCAGTCATTTCTTCCTGTAAAATTCAGATACACCATTTCTTTAAAATCAAGTGATCCAGAAAAATAAAGGGAATAAATGGATGATCTAAAGGAGGTTTCTGTTCCTGACCTTACCGATTCTAAATTGGAATAAAGAAAGTTATTAGGTATCCTAAAATCTTCTCCTGATTTAGTAGAGGTTTCATTTTTATTGTATCGATAATTTCCCCCAGCATTAAGATTTAAATTAAAATTGTTGCTAATGCCTTTATTGAACATTAATAGAAAATCAACATTGGTTTCAGTTTGTCTATAGAAATTATCTGACCGGGTGCCATCATTAGTCCTACTACCTCCCTTAGGTGTTATTTGCCGAATTTTATGAGAAAGGGCATCTGTTCCAACACGTACAAAACCACTAAAATAATCATTGAACTCATAAGTCATTTTGGCAAACCCTGTCACTCTATTCCTAAAATCTTCAAAGATCCGCTCATTCTGAATATAATAGGCATTTTCTGCAGGTATTGAAACATCGTAAGGATGAATAGACCTTCCCTGCTCATCTACATAATTATTTTTGAAATCCTCATTAACAGCATTCCGTACCCTTCTGTAAAGGAAGGTTGTAGCACTGATATCAGACCAACCCATAGTAGCTCTATTTTGAGCCTGTTGGGTAAAATAGGTTACCTTTGAATCAAAAGTTAACTTATCAGAAAGTTTGGCTCCTGCCCTTAAATTAAAGGTATTTTTGTTCAGTTCAGACTCTGGAAGAATGCCCTTCCCTGAAAAATTAGTATAAGAAAATCTTACATTACTATTTTCATTTCCTCCTTCTATGTCGATGGTATTTGCAGTTTCAACTCCAGTTTCAAAGAAATCTTTTATGTTATTTGGATTGGCAGAATAAACCCCATCAAGTCCGGTTGGATAAGTAAAATTACTCCCATCAAATTTAGGCCCCCAGTTTCTGAGCGCATCATTAGAAAATGTTCCACCATCACCTTGGCCATACTCATTCTGAAATTGTGGAAGAGTGTTGTCATTTACATTGGAAAAAACAACACTACCCGAATAACCAACTCCAATACCTTTTTTACTCCCTTTTTTGGTAGTAATAATGATTGCTCCATTGGCAGCTCTGTTTCCATATAAGGCAGCTGCATTCGGACCTTTTAAAACAGATATTGATTCTACGTCATTAGGGTTTATATCAGAAATACCTGTTCCATAATCAGTTCTGGTATAGGCAACGGGAGCACCAGGAGCAGAAGAACCTCCAAACCCATTATTATTTATAGGTACACCATCAACAATAAATAGTGGTTGATTATTCCCGGTTAATGATGAGTTTCCTCTCATAATAATTCGTGAACTACCACCCATTCCCGAAGCTGCCGGAGTAATCAAAACTCCTGCGACTTTACCAGTTAAGGAATTAACAATATTATCTTCTTTTGATTTTTGTAATTCATCTCCAGACAAATTACTTGTTGCATAACCTAAAGAAACCTTTTTGCTTGCTACACCTAAGGCGGTAATAACTATTTCGTCCAAAGCAGTTAAATCCGGTTCCATTGAAACATTAATAGTGGACTGATTAGCCACCTCAATCTCCTTTTCCATATAACCAATTGAACTAAACCTTAATATTGCATTTTCAGAAACTTCAATTACAAAATTTCCTTCAAAATCTGTTACAGTTCCTTTAGGCGTTCCTACAATTAAGATACTCACTCCAGGTAAAGGTTCCTGGTCAGCAGCAGAAACAACTTGTCCTCTTACAATACTTTGAATTAAATTTTCATTGAAATTTTTCTTTATATGGCTAGAGTTTTTATTAAACCGTGTTACGTTAATTACATTATCTATCCTTTTAAAGCTTAGATTTGATTCTTTTGATAGATACCGAAGCACGTTCCCAAGGGACTCATTATTATTTTCAATAGTAAACTTCTTTTTAATTTTTTCGATATCCTTTTTGGCATAACCAAATTCAAAATTGGTTTGATTCTCTATAGAAGAAAAGATCTCCTGGATTTTCACATTACGAACTTCTAAGTTCACCAATACTTCATCCATACTTTTTTGCCCAAAAGAATCATTTGCTAACAGGAGACTTGACAGGCAAACTTGCAGAACTAATCCAAAAAACAAATAGTTAGTCATACGAATAATTTGTAGTATTAAATTCCATTTCATATTTTTAATAGATTTTGTTGAAAACTTAAGTGATTTGTTCAAAATTGATGGCGGTCCCCTGAAGTGATCCTCGACCAAAATTTTCACTATAGGGAATTTACCTTCATGTAAACCAGTTACTTCTTTGTTATAGAAATAGCTGGTTTTTTTCAACTAGAATTCATATTTACCTTGTTTTAGTTAATTATTACTTTATTTTCTTTTATTTCATATTCAAATTTTAAAGAGTATTTAATACTCTCAAGTACATTCATTAAGTTCTGATTTTCAAACCTGGAATTATACCCGCCCTTTTCATTTACCTCACTGTTTATAATAAATTCTACTCCATACCACCTTTCCAAACACTTGATTATTTCTTTGAATGATGCATCTTCAAACACTAAAACACCATCTTTCCAAGAAGATAAATCCGGATTAAAAACACCTTTTTCAACTACTTTTTCATCAGGTCTTAAAACAGCAACTTCCCCACGAACAAGGGTTAGAGAATCGTCTACCATTTCACTACTTTTTTTCTTCACTAATACCTTTCCTGTTGACACAGATACCTTTACCTTCTTATTTTCTGGAAATGCATTAACATTAAATGAAGTGCCTAAAACCTTAACTTCAGAATAAGAAGTGTGAATAACAAAAGGTTTTTTTGCATTTTTGGCTACATAAAAAAATGCCTCTCCTTCCAGGTAAACCTCTCTTAAAAGACCTTCCTGAAAATTTTCCTTAAAGCTTAAAGTACTTTGCCCGTTTAATTTTATAACACTTCCATCTGGCAAAGTAAAATTCAATTTTTTTCCTGCAGTGATACTCTTTTCCACCATTGCAGGACTATTGGAAATGGCCAGCCCCTCTTTTTTTGTTCCAAAGGAAATATCACCTACAAAAAAATAAATTGAAAGTCCAAACAAAAAGAATATTGCAGTAGAAGCTGCAAAGCTCCGCCAATTTTTTAAGATCCATACTTTGTTATCAACCTTTCTTCTTTTTTCTTCTACTTTGCTAGGTTGGTTCGTATTTTCAATTTCCATAAAAACTTTTTCCCAAACTTGACCTTTTTCTTCCTCACTGGCTTCATTTTTTTGGTTAAGGAAATACATAAAAGAAAAATAGAAGGTTTTATTCTCTTCACTTTCTTCTATCCACTCCTTTAATTTTATTTTTTCTTCAGTTGAAGCCTCTCCATTAATTTCTTTAGAAAGAAGCGTTATTATTTGACTCATTTAGTTTACAATTTGTGTCTTGTAATCATGTGCCATATTATTAAAAAAACCCCTACTTCAATTCGATAAAAATTTGGAAAATTTGGTTGGATGCAAAAAAAAATAAAATACTTTTAACTATACCATTATTATTTTTCTCCTTTCTAAATTCTTCTCTAAGTGCCTTCATAGCCTTTAACATATGATTTTCAACAGTTTTAATTGAAATATCCATTAATTTAGCTACCTCTTTATATTTTTTCCCTTCATCTTTTACCAATAAAAATACTTTTTGGCATTTTTCAGGTAAATTAGTAGTAACTCTATCATATCTAATTTTTAATTCCGCAAATTCAATCACCCTATCTGGAGAATTAAAATCAATATTTTTTATCCCCAATTTATTTTCATCGATGGAATCTGTATACTTTTCCATCGCATTTCTTTTCAGGTACCTTAAACATTGATTTTTAATGGCCACATAAAGATATGCTTCAAGGTTTGCGATTTCTGATAATTTATTACGGGTTTTCCAAAGGGAAATAAAAACATCTGAAACTAACTCCTTAGTAATTTCCCTATTCTGTAATATTGAATAACCTATATTAAATAAAGAATCGAAAAAAAAATCATATAACTCCTTGAAAGCTACATTATCATTATCTTCAGCAATCTTTTTTTTCAATATTTCCCTATCCATAAAAGGTTTTCTTCTCTGAAACTTTCTAAGTTACTCGAATATATAAAAATAGAAATATAAAGTGAATAGATTGCTCAAAGTTATAAACTGACTTACCAAAAATCAGGTTGGATTGGTCAGTTAAAATAGCAAGATCACCTTTTTTGAAATTTTTTTATTTGCATGTGACGCAGCTATTAAAAAGTAGTTCGTTTCAAATCATGCGCCTCACAAAACTCCCGCATCGATTGCCCACATCCCATCTCCACCAGACTATACATTTGCGCTTCTACACTCATTCTTTAGTTGTTACAGCAAAAATATTCCACAAAAACTACACTGCAAATAAGGG
>JAHQVQ010000405.1 GCA_019634305.1 Flammeovirgaceae bacterium
TGAAATTAAAAAAGCTTTTTCGGAGAAAAAACTAATATGCTATTCAGAGGCTGATTTAGATAATGTAAAGGATAAAGAAATTTTGGTAATCGATAACATTGGGATGTTGTCATCTCTTTACCAATACGGTGAAATTGCCTACGTTGGAGGAGCGTTTGATAAGGGCTTACATAATATTTTGGAGCCCGCCACTTATGGGATACCGGTTTTTTTCGGAAAAGAATATTCGAAGTTTAAGGAAGCTGTTGATTTAGTGGGAATTAAAGGTGCTTTTTCTGTGAAGGATAAATTTGAATTCGAAGAGAAGTTTCTGGATTTTTATTCAAATACTGAATTAAGGAAAAAAGCTGGAATAAAA
Organism: Flammeovirgaceae bacterium; assembly: GCA_019634305.1. Taxonomy (GTDB): domain Bacteria; phylum Bacteroidota; class Bacteroidia; order Cytophagales; family Flammeovirgaceae; genus Flexithrix. The sequence continues at coordinate 359 of JAHQVQ010000405.1, forward strand.
TGTAAGGAATATATTGCCGAAAATATTGGTGCTACCAATAAAATTATATCCTTTTGTAAAAGAGAACTCCAAAAATTGGATAAATAATGAAGTTAGACTTCATTTTATAGTAAAAATTTCAAAAAGGAATATTGAAAAAAGGATTAATTATAAGGTCTACAGGGTCATGGTATGATATATTGGATGACAATAACAAGGTGGTAAAAGGCAGGTTGAGGGGAAAGTTAAAATTAAAGGGATTTAAAAGAACTAATCCAATTGCAGTAGGAGACTATGTTGATTTTGAAATAGAAAAAGGGGAGGAGGGTTCAGCTTTAATTAAAGATATTCATGACAGAAGTAACTATATCATAAGAAAATCCACCCATAAAAAATGGGATTCTCAAATTATTGCAGCTAATATTGATTTGGCTATAATTATTTTTACCTTAAAAGAACCTAAAACATCATTAGGATTTTTAGATAGATTTTTGGTTTCTGCTGAATCGTTTCAGGTTCCAGTGCTTATCGTTTTCAATAAAGCCGATTTGCTTTCTGACGAAGATAAAGAATATCAGAAAGCCTTAGAAAGCCTGTATACCGAATTGGGATACCAATGTATTTTAATTTCCGCATTAGAAGGGAATGATCTTACTCGACTTCAGAAAATTCTTAAAGGAAAAAAATCTTTAATCGCTGGTCATTCTGGTGTGGGTAAATCTACAATTATCAATCAAATTGTTCCTGAAGCTGAACAAAGAACTTCTGAAATCTCTGACTTTGCTAATAAAGGAGTACATACTACTACCTTTTCTGAAATGTTTCGCATAGAAGGAGATACCTACCTAATCGATACTCCTGGTATAAAAGAATTAGGAATCATGGACCTAGAAGAAAATGAACTTGGATTTTATTTTCCTGAGATTCGAGAGTTATCTGCAAACTGTAAATTTTATAATTGTTCCCATGTACATGAACCGGGTTGTGCAGTATTAAAAGCATTGGAAATGGATGAATTGGTACATAGCAGGTACTTTAGTTACCTAAGTATCCTTGAAAATGAAGACAACAGAAGGTAATAAATGAGCATTAGCGTTGTCTGTAGGGAAAGTCCAATGAGATTATTAACAGATGTTATTGAACTGCCCTAATACTACAGTGAGAATATTTCGTTTCTAATAATACTAACCATATATACTAATAACAGTTATGGACTTTATTTTAGAAAAGGACATTACCAAACGGTCATCTATTTTAGAATATATGAGATATTCTGAACAGGAAAAAGAACTGGAGGTAAAGTTTAAAAAAGGGAAATGGAAAGGAAAGAAAAAAGTTTTCAAAAACATTTCCAAGGAAGTTTACCAAACAATTATTGATTCCGAATCTGTTGGTAGAGCTCTTATTGAAGTTGTAGGAGAACAGAAATACAAAGAAAAAACTATAAAAAAAAACCAAAGTATAATCCATAAAATATTAACTTTCCTATAAGACAAAAAACTCATTGTAAAAAGGCTAACTCTTAATCGGGTTGGCTTTTTTTATTGATAATCTGATAAATTCTTTTCATTGTTTTATATTGGCAGAAAATAAAAAGGTAGGGGAAATGGTCTCTGTCTTAGTTAATCAAAAACTAGAAGAATATGAAATCAATTTTGATATTAAATGCCAATATTGTAAATGAGGGAGCCATCCAACAAGGAGATGTTTTGATCAAAGATGGATTTATCCAAAAAATTGATAAAAATCTTTCTGGAGAAGATGCGGAAGAAGTGATAGATGCAGCTGGGAAATATCTGTTGCCGGGGTTAATTGATGATCAGGTACATTTTAGAGAGCCAGGTTTAACTCAAAAGGGGAATATATATACAGAATCAAGAGCGGCTATAGCTGGAGGAATTACATCATTTATGGAAATGCCAAATACAGTTCCCAATGCCACCACAATAAATTTATTAGAAGATAAATATGCAATAGCGTCTAAAAAATCCTTAGCCAATTATTCTTTTTATATGGGTGGAACCAATGATAATTTAGAAGAATTAAAAAAAGTAAATAAAAGCACGGTATGTGGGGTAAAAGTTTTTATGGGTTCTTCTACAGGAAATATGCTGGTGGATGATGAGGCTGTTTTAAGCAAAATTTTCTCGCAAATAGATTCCCTTATTGCCACACATTGTGAGAAAACACCTATCATTAAGCAAAATGAGAAAGATTTTTTAGAAAAGTATGGAGAAGAACTTCCTATCAAATACCACCCACTAATTAGAAGTGAGGAAGCTTGTTACGCATCCTCCTCCCAGGCAGTTGGATTAGCAAAAAAATATGGGACAAGACTACATATTTTACACATTTCTACTGAAAAAGAATTAGAGTTATTTGATAATTCGTTGCCTCTTGAAGAAAAGAAAATCACTGCAGAAGCATGCGTTCATCATCTTTGGTTTAGTGATGCCGATTATGAAGAAAAAGGGACTTTTATCAAATGGAATCCTGCAGTGAAAACTGCTAAAGACAGGGATGCCATTTTCCAAGCAGTATTAAATGATAAAATTGATGTGATTGCTACCGATCATGCTCCCCATACATTTGACGAAAAACAAAATACTTATTTCAAAGCTCCTTCAGGAGGACCTTTGGTCCAGCATTCTCTTCAGGCATTGTTAGATTTTTATAAAGCGGGAAAAATTTCCTTGGAAAAAATTGTTGAAAAGTCTTGTCATAATCCTGCTAAATTATTTCATATAAAAGAGAGAGGTTTTATACAAGAAGGATATTGGGCAGATCTGGTCTTGGTTGATTTAGACAAAAAGGAGTTGGTAAGTAAAAAGAATATTTTATATAAATGTAATTGGTCACCTTTCGAAGGACATGAATTTAATTCAAAAATTACTCATACGATTGTCTCAGGGCATCTTGCTTATAAAAATGGACAATTGGACGAAAATGTATTAGGAAAAAGATTAAAGTTTTTACCTTAAAAAAGTTTGTATTATTTGTTCAGTTGATTAGATTTGCATTCTCAAAATGGCGGATATAGCTCAGTTGGTTAGAGTATCGGTTTGTGGATCCGAGGGTCGTGGGTTCAAATCCCACTATTCGCCCATTTTTTCTCTCCTTATATTTGGTTTACTATACTCAATTTAAACCAAATTTTCTCTTGAAATTTTATTTGACATGGTTATATTTAGATATTAAAAAATTGAATCATCTAAATCTAATCTAATGAAAAAAATATTTATTCTTTTTGTATTTATTGGTTTGGCGGGATTTGCCAATGCTCAGGAAATAGGAGCTCGTTTTGGAGATGCTGTAGGAGGGAATGTGGCCATTGATGGAATAATTTCGATTGGAGAATTTAGCAGAGTTCATGCTGATGTTTCATTTGGAAATGGAGTAGGAGTAGAGGCGCTTTGGGATTTTTTATACAAACGAATTGGAGGTGAAGCATTTGACTGGTATGTTGGGGCAGGACCTTCTATTTTATTTGATGATCCATTTTTCTTTGGTATTAGCGGGGAAGTTGGAATTGAATATCATTTTAATGAAGTGCCAATTGCTTTAGGTTTAGATTGGAGGCCTACTTTTTGGTTAATAGAAAATACCGATTTTTATGGAGGAGGGTTTGGGTTTAATGCCCGATTTGTTTTTGGGAAATAAATCCTGATTACTGATAGAATTTTGTATAAAAGCCTGATAAATTAATTCATCATTTATCTGGCTTTTATTTTTGAAAAAATGATAATCTCTTTTTGATTTTGAAAAAGTCTCTTTTTTACATTCAAAAAATATAGAGGAGAATTTAATTCCTCTTCTTCCCCCAGGTAGCCGGTTTAAAAAGCTTTCTTTTGGGTTTGTCTTTTTTCTTTTTAGGGTCATCATTTTTGAAAAAGAATGTCATGATTTTTTCAAGGAAAACTTCTTTCGGTTTAAATCCAGGACAATCCAATTGAGCGATTATTTCTTCAGAAGGTTTTGGGAATTTTGCCTGTGAAATAGATTTAAACTCTTGATCCTGATTGAGTTTTTGATAAAACAAACCGAAAGCTGGTAAAGCGGATTTAGCCCCCTGTCCGGTACTTAATGATCTGAAATGGACACTTGGGAATTCACCTCCCGTCCATACTCCTGTAACCAGTTTTGGTGTAATGCCAATGAACCAGCCATCTGCATGGTTTTGTGTAGTTCCTGTTTTGCCAGCGATATCATTTTTTAAACCATATTGAGTTCTCAGGCTATTGGCTGTTCCATAATTTACAACTCCCATCATCATTTGTGTGATTAATTGGGTGGTTTCATAGGTAAGGACTTTTTCTTGGTGTTTAATTACGTTTGGTTCATAAATCACTTCGCCATCACTATTTTCAATTTTCAAAAGATAGGAAGGTGCTACCCGTTTTCCGCCATTGGCAAAGGTGCAATAAGCAGTAACCATTTCCAGCAAAGAAATATCGGCTGCTCCTAGTGCTAAGGCTGGAACCGTATCCAGTTTGCTCTGAATTCCCATTTTTTGAGCCAGTGTGGTAATTTTTGGAATGCCTGTATCCAAAATCAATTTTACAGAAACCGTATTCACAGAATGAGCTAAAGCACCATGCAAGGCATAAGAACCTTCATATTCATTATTAGCGTTTCTTGGCGACCAGTCTTCATATTCTTCATAGGTTTCCTGTTTGTTAGAATAATATTCACATGGACTGAATCCATCTTCCAGTGCTGCTGCATAAACAATGGGTTTGAAAATAGAGCCTACCTGTCTTTTGGTATGATAATCTACATGATCGTACTTAAAATACTTATGGTTAATTCCCCCAACCCAGGCTTTTATTTGTCCCGATTGTGGTTCCATAGCCAGTATTCCACTTTGCAAAAAGTTAAGGTAATAAACAATGGAATCTTTAGGACTCATTTCTACTTCTCGATCGCCTTGCCAGGAAAATACAGCTATTTTTTTTGGTGTATTGAATATTTTCTCAATTTTCTCATCAGAATATTTTTTACTTTTTAAAGAGGCATATCGTTCCGATTTTTCAACCAGAAATTGAATAAGATCAGATTTTTTAGTCCAGGGAAAATTACTATTCCAATCTCTTTGAAATGTCTTTTGCAGACTCGAAATATGGGAATTAATAGCTTCTTCAGCATATTTTTGCATTTTGTAATCTATGCTGGTATAAATTTTTAAACCATCAGTATATATATTATATGGCTCTCCATTTTCATCTTTAATATTTTTACAAATTTCTTCCACTTCCTTTCGGATATTCTCTCTAAAATAGGTGGCCAATCCATCAGAATGAAGAGGAGGGGTATAGTCCAATTTTATGGATAAAAGGGAAAGTGCATCCTTTTGGGCTTCATCCAAATAGCCATATTTTTCCATCTGACTAAACACTGTGTTTCTTCTTTGCTTAGAGTTATCGGGAAATAACCTGGGATTAAAGGAGTAATTGGCTTTCAGCATACCTACCAAAATAGCTCCTTCATCTATCGAAATTTTAGAGGCTTTTTTATTGAAATATAGCCTTGAAGCTTCTTCTATGCCAAAGGTGTTTTCACCAAAAGGAACTGTGTTTAAGTATAGTGTTAATATTTGGTCTTTATTATAAATGGATTCAAATCTCCTGGCCAGAATCATTTCCTTAAATTTGGAAATAACCAATCCAAAAGCTCCGGCTTCTTTCCTTTGAAATAAATTCTTAGCCAATTGCTGAGTAATGGTACTTCCCCCTCCAGCACTTTTTTGCCTTAACAAAATAGTTTTTATAGCCACCCTGGCAAGGCTTCTGAAGTCAATGCCTGAATGTCCGTAAAATCTGGCATCTTCAGTGGCGACCAAGGCATTTTTTACATGTTTGGGAATGGCTTCAAAAGGGATATTGCTACGGTTTTGGAGATAATATTTCCCCAATAATCTACCATTTTCATCATAAATTTTTGAAGCATTGGCATTCTCCACTTTTTGTAATTCCTCTTTTGATGGAATTGGTCCAAAAAAACCAAAAAGAACCAATAGGAATAGTGAAACAACTCCAAGCGTAATTAATCCAATAAATCCTCCTAAAGCCAATGAAGTTTTCTTTAAAACTCTTTTGTTTTTAAAGGTGATTGCTGTGGTTAGAGATTTAAGTTTTGGTAATAGTTGATTAGAAAATAAAGTAATTTTCCTATTCATGCCCGGTAAAAAATAGTTATGATTACCATTTTGGGTCTAAATTTTATACCATTATTTAAGAAGAAGTGGATATAGAATTAGCCTTTTCAAACATAAGTAATTGGATATTAGGTGAATATATTGTTGCAGATAGAATTTGTTTTAGCATTTGGATTAGATTTTAGTGAGAATTATTGAAGCTTCTTTTTTTAGTATGCAGAAATATTCCACATTTTGTAGACTTTTTTACTCATATTTTTTTAGTGGAAATTCATCTTTATCCTGTCTGGTAGGTAGTGATTTTAATGGTTTGTCATGTAACTGACATTATATAAAAATCATAAACTGTATATTTGATTTATTGGGAAATGAACATTCAGTAGAAATTAAATGTTTATACATATAATTAAGTGAATGTTTTTTGAAAATGTTTAATTTAAAATTAGAACTAAAATTTAATAAAACAGGTCCACTATGAAATCGAAAAGAACGAGAAAACCTAAAGTTCATAAAGATTTGGAAGGTTTCAATATTACCGTGAATAAATCCGGAGAGATTGAGTCTACTTACTCTATTGATGAACTTAATAAATTTTTAAATAAGAAGGTGGATGACAAGAAGTTGCGTGACAGAGATGATATTTTGAAGTAGCAATACTTGATTCATAAAAAAAGGTTGATAGCTCCAATTTGCTATCAACCTTTTTCTTTGGATTTAAAGAAATATCAAGTGTTCATTCCACCATTAATTTCAATTACTTGTCCTGTAATATATTTTGACATATCTGAAGCAAGGAAGATCGCTAAATCTGCTACCTCATCGGGAGAGCCAGCTCTTTTTAAAGGAATTCCCTCTTTCCATTCAGCCACAACTTTCTGATCCAGCTGTCCTGTCATTTCAGTTTCTATAAAACCCGGAGCAATTACGTTAGCTCTAATTCCTCTGGAGCCAATTTCTAAAGCTACTGATTTGGTAAATCCAATAATACCTGCTTTAGATGCAGCATAATTAGCTTGTCCTGCATTTCCTCTCACACCTACAACTGAACTCATGTTGATGATAGAACCTGATTTTTGTTTCATCAGCGTTCTGCATGAAGCTTTGGTAAGATTGAAAACTGATTTTAAGTTGATTCCAATTACCGCATCAAATTGTTCCTCACTCATTCTCATTAGAAGGCCGTCTTTTGTAATTCCAGCATTATTAATCAGCGCATCCAAAGAAGAAAATTCAGCCACAAAATCAGCCACTAATTTCTCTGCAGCAGCGAAATCTGAAGCATCAGATCTGAATCCTTTTGCTTTTACGCCAAGTCCTTCCAATTCTTTTTCAAGTGCTTCACCTTTTTCTACACTGGATAAGTAAGTGAAACCTATGTTCGCTCCAGCTTCAGCACATTTAATGGCTATTGCCTTTCCTATTCCTTTTGATGCACCAGTAATAAGTACATTTTTTCCTTCTAATAATTTCATGAGAGTAATATTAATTTTTTAGCACTAGTGCTTAAGACCCTAAAATGGTCGGTGAAATAATCTTTGCCTATTATCTATTCCCACCGATATTGGAGGTGGGAATAATTGGGCAATATTACTGCATGATTTTCAGAAATAAAATTGGGAAGCTTAATATTCGCTTGGAATGATGAAGGCACGCGCAATATATATTAAAATGGATACCCCGAAGAAAAATGAACTGACTGCGAAAGCCACTCGAACCAAAGTTGGATCTACGTTCAAATAATTTCCAATTCCTCCACAAACTCCGGTTAAAACTTTATTGTAACTTGATTTTACTAATTTCATTTTTAAGATGATTGATTTATGTATATGTAAGTGATTTAGTAGAAAATGTTTCTAAAAATTTACACTAATATAAAAAAATAAGATGAACGGTCAATTTTAGTGTTATGTAAAACAAGGTACTAGATAAAAGATTATAATGAATAACTGCAATTGGATTATTCTGGGAGGTTGAATTCATGAATGCTTACCACTTCTTCTCAAAAGCTTTTACATAATCATCTTCATAGAAGGACTCATAACTTTCTTTATCTACAGAGGAGGGAAAAGATTCGTGTTTTTTAGTGATAATAAAGTCGTATCGGTTTCCTGGAAATGGATCAGTTACTTGAATGGAGAGGTGCTTATTATATTTTAATCCTTCATATCTTAAAAAGACATTGTATAAATCTTCAGTAACAAAAACACGGTTGGCTTTCTTTCTGATTACATAATCCACAAGGTTGGGATATTGCTGGTAAGGATTTGGTTTTAATATTTCCAATTGGAGAAAAGAGATAAAAAACGCTGTATAAATTAGTGCTGGAAGGAAAAGGAAATTTGGTTTTTGGAATAAAGTTAATTTAAACTTCTTTATGGAAAGGAAGATGGCAATTACTAATCCATAATATTCTATCATTCCCAAATACAACCAGATTCGGAAGAATGGCAATACTTTTTTGAAAATTAATATGGGAAAAGGAATCAGATAAAAACAAAGCATTAATAATCCTAACATTCTTAGGTTTTCCAAACTACACCAACCTTTTCCAGAAAAGAAACCCGGTTTATAAAATACAAATCCCCAAAAGCCAAGACAGATTAACCTGAAAATTACCCCTACATAATCCAAGCTGTAAAATGCACTTGACGATTCTGCCAGATATACCGGACTCTTGAATAGAAACTCCTCCAATTCCATGGAAGCAACCCAGGAGTTCTCGAAAAGTACTGTCCAACCACTTCCAATCAAAATCGGTGTATAACATAGGCAAGTTCCCAAAATAACAATTAGAGAGGCTACTGAAAGCCATCTGACTTTCTGTTGGATGCCATATTTCCAGCTATAGATTAACCCAAAAGTTAGTAATGAGGCAAATGGGAAAATAAAGACTGGTATTGTGAAAAATCCTAAAATGGAAGAAATAATGAAAATTGCATAATAATATTTAAACCCTCCTTTCACGATTTTAAAAAGTGATAAAAAGCAAAAAATAAGGATCAATAACATTAAAAAATAGCCTCTTCCATGTACCGAATAAAACATCCCGTATTCTGAAAAAGAAAAAAGCAATGTTCCCCAAAAAGCAATTCTGAAATTTGAATAATACTTTACCAGTGTGAATAGGAGTAAGGTAGTTACGGTGCTGATGAGCAATATGGGTAACCTCATAGCCACCCAAGGGTTTGAAAAAAAGTGATCAGTAAGACCGCATAGAAGCAGATACAATACATGGTTGTTGGGTCCCGGATAATAAAATAGCGTTACGAAAAATCCTTTATTCACTAAAAATACATAGGAAAATGCTTCATCTATATGAATTGGATAAGCAATGGAGAAATACAGTCTTGCCACAGAGATAGCTATAAAGGCTGAAATCGCCAACTTTTTCTCTAATGATGAAAGGGAATTTAATGTTTCATAAAGATGGATTGCCAAGTTACGAAGGAAGGAATAAATCTGTTTTAAAGAAAAGTAGATAATTTCAAGATATAGATATATGTAGAATCCAATCAAGGGAATAATTAATGAGATGCCAATCAGGATGTATTTTAAAACTTCAAATCTAAATTCAGTAAGGTATTGAGATCTGAAAATAGCAGCTTTATCATTCAAATTGTAAAGAATGATAACGGTATCCGAAAATTCCTGATAATTTGTATTAAAGAAGAACACTGTAGTAGCAAGTGCCATTCCTGATACAAAAAATATGAGTACAATTGCTATGGTTCTAAATTGCTGAAACATCCAAATTCAATGGATTATATGCTTTTGGAAAAGTTTATTTTCTGCTGGATTAATAAAAAAATACCACCTATTTGTTGTTTACCTAAGCAGGTAAAAGGGAATAACGAAGCAATGCCGAAAATGGTAAGATTGAAAAGGTTTTTTTAATTAAAGAAACTCATTTAATGGTAGAGTATGAGTAGCGAGTGTCAAGTCAACCTTAATATTTCGGTAATCTGCAATGTCTTTTGCGATATTTCTTCGTTGCAAAAAGACTCACAGAGCTACGGCTATGCTCATTTTTTGCGCCTTGACATACCATAAAATCCACAACTGCTTACTCAAAATTCAAGACTTGACATGATACTAGACTAAAATATAAACCGAAAGAAAGCAAACAGTGAATGCCATTAAACCACTCAGGATTATCTCCTTTGGGCCTGTGAGGTTAAGTGATAGTCTTGCAGATGCCAAACTTCCTCCAATTATTATTAGCGCCAAAGTTGGGTAAAGGAGATTATGACCATTTGCAAAAAGGGTGATGGCAAATAGAATTCCCAAAATGCCAAAAATACCACAAATATGGATGCTTATCTGGTAAAATATGGCAAGTATTGTTGAAAATGCAACTGTAAAAGTAATACCGATAATCATACCGTTGAGCAGGTCACTTACTCCTTGTTTTTCTATAAAAGTATAAGTCACCATGGTGTAAAATATGGTTACCATTAGAAAGGGGAAAAGTTTATGAAATAGCTTATCTATTTTTAGGTTTTGGGATAGAGAAGAAGCATATATTAAAAGAAGACTTAGTGCTGGAAAAACACAAGTTCCCAGAAATATTAAAATCAGAACCCTGGTCTTTTCATTAAAACTCAAAGCAAGAGAAGTATCTGCTAAAAATAGCACAATTAAAAACCCCAGAGAAGGCATTAATAGCGGATGGAATAAATAGGAAAGGGTATTAGCGGTTTTTTTATCCAATTCGAAAAAATTTGAATTTGTAATTAGCTAAACTTTGTAAAAGAGAAGAAGGTCTGAAAATTAAAAATTCAGACCTTCTTCTGTTTTAATTTTGTTCGATTGAGTTGAATTAAATTTCCTTCCTCAATCTTGCCACTGGAATATTAAGTTGCTCCCGATATTTGGCAACCGTTCTTCTGGCAATATTATAACCTTTGTCGTTAAGCATTTTTTCCAATTTATCATCAGACAATGGCTTTCGCTTATCTTCCTCTTCAATAATATTTTTAAGAATGTATTTCACCTCTTTGCTACTAACATCTTCGCCAGAATCTGTAGAAATACTTTCTGAAAAGAAAAATTTCAGTGGAAATAAACCAAAATCAGTCTGGATAGATTTACTATTAGCCACCCTGGAAACTGTAGAAATATCCATGTTTATTTCATTGGCTATGTCCTTCAGAATCATAGGTTTTAGTTTGCTTTCATCACCGGTAAAGAAAAATTCAGATTGATAGTTGACAATTGATCTCATGGTTTTCAACAAGGTTTCTTGTCTTTGTTTGATGGCATCAATAAACCATTTGGCAGCATCTAATTTTTGTTTTACGAAAGAAACTGTCTGCTTTATTTTTTTATCCTTTTTGTTACTCTTATCATAAGTATCGAGCATATCTGCATAAGATCTGCTTATTTTTAGCTCGGGAGCATTTTTCGAATTTAAAGCGACTTCCAGTTTTCCATGGACTTCTTTAAGTAGAAAATCAGGTGTGAGAAATTGTGACTTTACAAAAGTATTGGTGTATCCTCCAGGCTTAGGGTTAAGCTTAATTATTATATTCACTGCTCCTCTAAGCTGTTCCTCGGTAATATTTAATTTTTTCTGGATTTTGATATAGTGCTTTTTCTTAAACTCTTCAAAACAAAGCATCACCACCTTAATGGCCACTACTACCAATGGTTCTTTTTTATCCCTTTTTTGAAGTTGTAAGTAAAGACATTCTTGTAAATCTCTAGCAGCAATTCCAGGAGGTTCGAATGTTTGTATTCTTTTTAAAACTTGTTCTAATTCCTCCTCCGAAGTTTCTACATTTTGCAAGAAAGCGAGATCATTTACCATGGCTTCCAAATCCCTTCTTACATACCCATCATTATCAATACTACCAATAATTTGTTCTCCGATAGCAGTTTCTTTTTCAGATAAATTTAGATAACCTAACTGAGCCATCAATGCATCAGTTAAGCTTGACATCATAGGGATAGGAATTTCTTTATCATCTTCAGCAGTAGGGCCATCACCATACATTTTGTACCCACTGATATCATCATTGCTTATGTATTCTTCCAGGTTAATTTCTTCAACCGGATCTCCAATATCATCAAAATCATCATCGAAATCTTCTTTATCATCAATATCCGAACTTGTATCATCTCCTGCATTGTTTTCTTCCTGGTCATCTTCTTCACGACCTTCCTCCAATACCGGGTTGGCTTCAAGTTCCTCTTCGATCCTTGACGCTAATTCCATAGTTGGCACCTGTAACAGCTTGATAAATTGTATCTGTTGCGGTGATAACTTCTGGGTTAAGGTCTGCGTTAGGTTTAACTTCTGCATAAGAGAAAAATTTAAGTGATTTGAACTCTAAAGCACTTTCAATTATTTTTTAGCTGTTTGCGATTCAAACGATTACTTAATAAGTATTGATATTCGTTAATAATTGTTTTTTAATAATACCAAACAGAAATTGGTTTAGAACTTATGTAAGTTGTTTCCCTTAAGAAATCAAATTCTTACAATTGTTGCCTAATGAAAACCAGAAGCGGTTTGCTATAAAAAAGTTGCCTGGAACATAGGTATGGACCATATTTCAGGGTTTAACTTCTGCTACAAAATTGAATTCAACTGCTATTTTAAGAAGATAACCCTCATAAAACAATTTTAGATTCAATTATTTTTATATTTTTTAAATTATTGGTTCAAAATTTGTTAGTAGGCAGGATTTTTTGTAAATAAAAAATACGAGATAGGGTTAAATCAAGGATAAAAAATACTTATGGAACACGATGAAAAGCCAGCCTGGAGTATAAGTACTAAAAAAGTAGAACCCCTGGAATTAAGTTGAATTACTATGATATAGTACCCCTTCCCTGATGATGGAAAAATTTGGCTATATGCCAGATAATTTTGAAATGCTTTTTAAAGAGACTGTTGTGAACAGAATCAAACTCAATTGAGAAGTGGTTTTTATAAATGAATTACCTCCTATTTGCTATGGAAGATATTAGATTTTGTCTCTCTAAATCATTCATAAAATTAGTGCTTAATCTTTTATATTTGCCTCCTTCAAAAACAATACAGATTGAATGAAGCTTCTCCGGAAAATTTTTAAAGTATTCTTTATCATTATTGGAATAATTATTTTTCTAGCCATTTGCCTTATTGGGAAAATTGATAGAACACCATTAGCTGAAAAGGAAGAATATCAAGAGATGATGGCTGTTTTGGATACAGTGAAGCTTCCCATTTCCACCAATGATACGATCTTAAAAGCAGGTTGGGGAAAAGTTAATATTACCCCTGAGTTCCCGGTAAAATTGGCTGGTTATGGTCCAAGAGGTCCTCATGCTGCTGTTCACGATTCTCTGTTTTCCAGAACAATTGTTTTTCAAAATTCCCAAACGAAACTTGCTATTGTATCGGTAGACTTAATCATGTTTCCTCCGGTGGTAAAGAAAAAAATGCTGGTAGAGTTACAAATCTTAGGATATTCCCCGGAAATGGTTTTGTTTTCGGCTACTCATACCCACAATGGATTTGGCTGTTGGGAAAATTCTTTTGGTGGACAGGCAATTTTAGGAGGATTTGAGGACGAAGTTGTAGCTCATTTGGTTTCAAAGATTGTAGCTTCAATTGAATTGGCAGAATCGAATTTAAAACTTGTACAAACAGGTTTTTTTAAAGTTGATGGTAAAAAATATGTTGCCAATCGGCTGGATGATGAAAATGGCAAAGTTGATCCATGGATTAGGAATATTGTTATTAAAAAAGAAAATGGAGCAACAGCACTTTTTACCACCTATGCTGCTCATGCCACTGTGCTCAACCAAAAAATTTGGGATTTGAGCCGGGATTATCCTGGAGCTTTGGTCGATAGTCTGGAAAAAACCAATGAGATTGATTTTGCTTTATTTTCTGCCGGAAATGTGGGGAGCCATAGGCTTCATGGCTTTTCGGGAATTGATTATGATAAAATTTCAAAATCAGCCAGAACTCTGCATAAATTAATCCTGAACGGAATAGCAACTGCGGAATATTCCAATAATGCTAGTCTTGCAGGAAAAAGAATTGATCTGATTCTACCGCCATCCCAATTAAGAATTGAGCAGGACTATAAAATAAGAGACTGGGCTTTTAGTGGCATAATGGGAGAATTAACCGGAGATATTTCCATTTGCCAGGTAGGAGATCATTTAATTATGGGTATGCCATGTGATTTTTCCGGAGAACTTTTGCAAAATGCGCAATTGGATAGCTTGGCTGAATTAAAAGGTAAAAACCTGATCACCACCAGTTTTAATGGGGAATACATTGGCTATATCACAGATGACTGTCATTATGAAACTGTAGCCAAAGAAGAAGTAAGAGCCATGAATTGGGTAGGACCCTATATGGGAAATTACTTTACCGATGTAATTGAGAAAATCATTTCTAAGTTATAGTTGGTGCCTTCCAAAAAGCTGGTTCAGGTTTGTAACCTGGACCTTAAAATAACATAAGAAAAACCTTGTAGAAGTTTGTAACTTCAGTGAGTTTCGTATAAATCTTCGGTAGAAATAGCATGCCTGCTTAAGTTTTATCTGGCATTTGCAAATGTCAAATTTGTTTCGGCCCCTAGCGTTTGTGAGCAGGCCATCATAAGGTGAAATATTTTTCCTACAAAAAATAAAACCATTTTGGGGGTGAACTCCAGTTTCTACTACTATGTTAAAAATGATGGGTTTATTTTGTGATTTTTTTGTTTAGAATTTTATCTCATACTTTTTAACCTTAAAAACCCATCATTTTTATTTTTCCAACTAAACTTTTAATTGTAGCCTATAATAGAAAAATACTTAACAATTGAGTGCCCATTTTAAATTGTTTTTTTGAAATGAAAAGGAATCGGTACAAAAGGAAAATCATATGTTTAACTAAATTTTTTTATTATGAAAAACAATCAGCAAAAGTTTATAAGCATCATTTTAATATTAGTGCTCGGATTATTTGCCGGGGCTTGTTCTACTACAAATCAGGTAGCCACCGACTACGATATAAAGGCAGATTTTAGCCAATATACCACATACAATTTCTGGGAATTTGATGAAAAAGGCGATGAAAGGCTTGGGTATGATCAGCTGGACGAGAGAAGAGTAAAAGAGGCTGTTGTTCAGCAAATGGATACCAGAGGTTATAAAGTTTCGGAGGATCCGGATTTGTTAGTGAATGTTAGAATAATGGTGAAAACACGAAGAAACGCCACATCCAATAACCCTTATCCCTATCGGTATTATTGGGGAGGAAGTTATAATGTTAATATCAATGAATATGAAGAATCCACCATTGTGGTAGATTTGATTGATGGTAAAAAGAAAGAGCTTGTTTGGCAGGGTAGTATTGAAATGCCAACTACTAATGATGTAGAATCAAGAGATAGAAAAATAAAAGATGCTGTAATGACCCTGTTCCTGAAATACCCACACAGAGCAGGAAAAATGAATGCTACATCTTCTTTAAGATAAAGCAAACTTCATCAAGTTTTAAGTTTAGTATCCTGTAATTGGTAAAGGGTTTCTGGAGTTTCTGGAAACCCTTCTTTTTTTGTTGAGGAGATGATAATAAATAATTACTTTTGAATAAATTATTACGATAACATAAAATGAATACTTCTATAGGTTTATATTTAAGTAGTAATTCAAAATTAACCGTGTATTATTTTGCAGTAAAAGACTGATAGAGAGATTACTATTTCTCGGAAATAATAGTACCCGGAGTGGAGCTCTGGTCCTTAAGTGAATCAGTTTCAGAAAATGTTGAAAAGATACTTAATGGAATAGAAGATATTCATTTTAAATAAATGAAAGTTTATTTTTTAATGCTTTTAAAAAATAAACCCAAAAGTCATTGAATATTTAAGTAATGTGAAAAATTCGTTTAGCAGTAGACTTTAAAAAAAAGGACTTACAAATTCCCAAATCAAAAGCTGTTGAGAATAACCCACTAATTATGACTACCATAAACCCCTATTTGACATTTAATGGAAATTGTGAGGAGGCTTTTAATTTATATAAAGCTGTATTTGGAGGAGAGTTTACCTATATTGGGAGATACGGAGAAATGCCTCCCCAGGCAGGAATGCCCGACATATCTGAAGAACAGAAAAACAAGATTATGCATATATCCTTACCGATAAGTAAGGAAACTATTTTAATGGGAAGTGATCCCGGAGGAGGATGGGCAGCGGACTATAAAGAGGGCACAAACTTTTCAATTTCTATTAATACTGATAATATTAAGGAGGCTGACCGACTTTTTTCTGGCCTTTCCAACGAAGGAAAAGTTTTTATGCCAATGAACAAAACTTTTTGGGGCTCTTATTTTGGTATGCTCACCGATAAGTTTGGAATTAATTGGATGATTAGTGCCAATGTTAAATAGGTTTTAAGGATAATATAAAATAATGAAAGCTATAGGATTTAAAAAATCATTACCCATATCAGAAGAAGAAAGTTTTATAGAGTTTGAAACAGAAAAACCCAGCCCAACAGCATATGATTTGTTGGTGAAAATATCGGCAATTTCAGTAAACCCTGTAGATTTTAAGATTAGGCAAAGTGCTGCTAAAGATTCTGTTTTGGACACGCCTAAAATTATCGGATGGGATGCTGCTGGTACTGTGGAAGCAGTAGGGGATAAGGCTTCGAAATTTAAGGTGGGTGATCAGGTTTATTATGCAGGGGACTTAACCCGAAGTGGCAGCAATGCTGAATATCAGCTAATTGATGAGCGAATTGTGGGTCGGAAACCTGAAAATTTAACTATTGCAGAAGCAGCAGCCATTCCATTAACGGGACTGACTGCGTGGGAATCTTTGTTTGATCGTATTAAAATTAATCCTGAAAAGGATAAAGGTAAAACAGTTTTGATTTTAGCTGGTGCAGGTGGAGTAGGTTCCATTGCCATCCAAATTGCCAAAAAAGTAGCCGGACTTACCGTAATTGCCACGGCATCAAGACCTGAAAGTAAAACCTGGTGTAATGCCATGGGAGCAGATTTTGTAGTCAATCATTATGATCTGAAAGTTGAATTGGAACGCATTGGGCATGGTCAGGTGGACTATATTTTGGACTTTGTGGATATCAATGGATATTGGGAAACTGTTGCTGAAATTATTAAGCCTCAGGGACATATTGTTTCCATCACGGGCAGTAGCGAACCGCTGAACCTGAGTATTCTTAAA
>JAHQVQ010000406.1 GCA_019634305.1 Flammeovirgaceae bacterium
ATCATTATCATGGTTATGAATATTTGGAAGGCTATGCCAATATGGAAACTAAAAGTTTTAAATATATTTATAAGGAAAAGAAGATTTAAACTTATCAATCTAAAAAAAAATGCTCAGTGTTTTAATTTACACTGAGCATTTTTTATTTTATAGAAAATTGTATTACTCCGACCTTAAAGATTTCACTGGGTTAACTCTTGCCGCTTTAATAGACTGAAATCCCATCGTAAACCAGGCTATAAAAAAGGTAAGCAAACCTGCAAAAACGAAAATTATTGGGTTGATTGTAGTTTTATAGGCAAAATCTTCCAACCATAAATTCATCACAAACCAGGCAATTGGCACAGCAATAACAAAAGCTATTAAAATTAATTTTACAAATTCTTTAGAAAGCAAAACTATGATACCAGTGATGGAGGCTCCTAATACTTTTCTTACTCCAATTTCTTTAGTTCTTTGCTCAGCGGTAAACGCAGCTAATCCTAATAACCCAAGACAAGCGATGAAGATAGCCAAACCTGCAAAAACCCCAAAAAGCTCCCCTACCCTTCTTTCTACCTGATATTCTTTTGCAAAAGTTTCATCCATAAAAGAATAACTAAATGGCTGACCCGTAGCAAATTGATTCCATTTCCCTTTTAAATCATCCAATACTTTCTTAGTATTTTGAGAATTAAAACTAAAAGCAATTCTACCAGTACTGTTACCTATTCTAAGTACCTGAGGTCTAATGTTTTCTCTTAGAGATTCAAAGTGAAAATTTTTAGCCACTCCAATCACCTCCATTACTTCAAACCCTCCTTCATCGGAAGTAAAAGTTCCTAATTGTTCTCCAATAGGATTTTCCCATCCAAAATGTTTCACTAATGCCTCATTTACAACTACTTTGGAAGAATCAGTACCATAGTCAAGGGAGAAATCTCGGCCTTCCAGCACCTCTATTCCAAAAGTTGTAATATAATCGAAATCAACATAGTGCTCAGAAATTACTGTTGTCTGATCATTTTCAGAAGGACTATCTCCTGGGAAATAGGCATTATTATTCTGATAGCCGTTCACAGGCAAATAACCTGTAATAGAAGCATGATTGATATCTGGATTCCTGAGCATTTCATTTTTGAATGATAAAATTTTATCATCCCCGATTACATAAGCATCTTCAAGCACTAAAATCTGATCTTTTTCAAAGCCCAGCTTCTTATTTTGTACATATTCCAATTGATTAAAAACCACCATGGTTCCAACAATCAAAAATATAGAAGCGAAAAACTGAAAAACTACTAAGGAGCTTCTAAGCCAACCACTTCTAGCTCCTGTGCTCAACTTCCCTTTTAAAACCTGCGCTGGTTGAAAAGCCGAAAGGAAAAATGCGGGATAACTTCCAGCTAATAAACCTACAATTAAAGCTCCTCCAAACATGACTGCTAGCAACATCCAATCAGTTAAAAAAGAAATTTCTAATTCCTTCCCTGCCAAATCATTAAATATGTCTAACAATAAGGGCACTAATAGTGTAGCAAAAGCAAATGCCACAAGGCTAATGATAATTGATTCTGCTAAAAACTGATAAATTAATTGCTTTCTGTAAGAACCTAGTACTTTCCTTACTCCTACCTCTTTGGCTCTATTGGCTGATCTGGCAGTTGAAAGATTCATAAAATTGATAATGGCAATTAATAATATAAAAAACGCAATGGCGGAAAATATATAAACATAGGTAATATCACCATTAGCTTCCAACTCTCCCATTAAGTCCGATTTTAGATGAATATCCTTCAGCGGTTGAAGGTAAAATCCCATTGCATTTCCTGACTCCCTAAATTCAGCTATACTTACTCCAACAAATCTTTCTATTTCAGGGCCAATATATTTGTCAATTAAGGCAGGGAACTTTGCAACAACTCCCTCAGAAGTAGCATCCTTTCTTAATACCAGATAAGTGTGGTAATTAAAACTCATCCAGGCCTCACTTTTACTATCTTCCCATGTTTCCATTGACAACATTAAATCAAAATGAAAATGGGAATTTTTGGGGATTTCATAAACACCTGTAACTCTATAGTCTTCATGATTATTAAGTTTTAGTATTTTATCAATAGGATCTTCACCTTCCTCAAAATACTTTTCAGCCATTTTCTTACTGATCACCATTGTATTAGGCTCGAGAAGTGCAGTTTTTGGATCACCCTCCAATAGCGGCACACTAAAAACACTAAAGAAATTTGAATCAACAAAAGCAACCTCCTCTTCCTTAAAGGACTTAACCCTTCCGTCTTTCGTTTCATATCTCACCAAATAACTCCCTCTTTCTCTAAATCTGGTTGCCTCTAAAACATCAGGAAACTCTCTTACCATTGTTGCACCTCCTGGAGCATTCATTTGTGGAGCATGGAACTCATTTCCCCCAAATTTCCCTTTCACTACCAGTCTATAAATCTGATCTCCCTTTACATTGTAATTATCATAGCTCAACTCATCATTTACATAAAGAAAAATCAAGAGACAGCAAGTAATTCCTACAGCCAGTCCGGTAATATTTAACAGTGAATAAAATCGATTTTTTAGCAGTGTACGAACAGCTATTTTTATATAATTTTTAATCATTTTCTAATAGGGAAAAAATTAATTTGAAGAAATACATTGTTTTGATGTTATTTTCAATGATGAGGTTACAAAATTCTTCAAAAATACTTCGATAAATTTTATAAAAGGAAAATTCTGAATTTAAATGGATAATAACAGAAAAACCTGATGAAAATTAATTCATCAGGTTTTAGTAAATTCATATGAAAAATCTTACTTCTTCCCCTGAGCTTTGTCTACATCAATAATTGCCTGCTTAAATTTATTGGGAACTCTAAAGGGAAACTTCAGTTCTTCATTATCAAAGTTGGTTCGGGTATAAGCCACGTCAAAATTGATGCTTTTTATCTGGGCTTCATCACGAAAAGTAAACAGTGCATTGGCCGAGTGGGCTATCAGTCGATTATTTATTTCCTTAAAATTACTGTATTCCACCTGTAACTGGTTTCTATTATTAAAATTCTCCACAGTAATTTCTTCCAGTTTTGAGGTTGATTTAGATATCTTACTTTCTATTTTAATATTACTAACCAATTGAGAAAGTATTTTATGTGTATCATCTTTAGTAACAATTGCATTTCCCTCATTGAATACTAAAGCATTCCCAACCACAATGGATTGTAGCATATTTAGGCTTAAATCAAATTTTAGAATTCGGGAGATTTCCGGAAAGGTATAGGCATAGAATACATTATTCAGTCTATCCATCATTATTACTGAATCTGGAGTGGCCAATAATCTGGCGCCTTCTATACCAGTAGAAGACCGCATAGATACCCAAATAATGCTATCTTTCATCATTCTCACATCAGCAATTACCCTTTGCTTGGTTTCTCCCTGCTCTATTTTCAACTTTCCTTTTGCAGTAAAATAGGTATAATCCAATTCTTTTACTTTTGCTTTCTTGGCAATAATATTGGTTGTTGCCTCTGTTTTTTTACAGGAATTATTGAAAAGCACTAACGAAATCAGTGCGGAGAAAAGGAATATTTTTTGGGGAAAATTTTTCATATTATCAGAAAAAAAGTGGGGAATCTTATTTCAATTATAGATAAAAATGGGGAATAAGTTCCTGTTATTATAATTAAAGATTTTGGGAGTGAGCATAATATAATCGGGCTTCAATCAACCTTTTGGATCATTACCCTTCTCCAAATTGGAATATAAGATAAAAATAAAGAAAAAAGAAGGATAAAAGGAAAATTAATATGCACCTAAATTCCTTATTCCTTCTTTATTTTTTTATCATTCATTTTTAAAACCAGAGATAACCATTACCTAAACAAAAAATAAAAAATCATCCTTATAAACTGGATAATGCGGCTTCCAATGCAACTAATTTATCCTCAGCATCTTTTTTCTTTTGTTTCTCATTTTCAACAACTTTGGCTGGGGCATTGTTTACAAATCGCTCATTACTTAGCTTTTTATCTACTGATTTTAAGAAACCTTTGGTATATTCAATTTCAGTCTGAATTTTTTCCTTTTCCTTCTCCACATCAATCTCCCCGGCTATAGGAACAAAAAATTCATCGGCAGTATAGACAAAACTAACTGCTCCTTCTACTTTTTCGGTTACATATTCTACCTTAGAAAGATTAGCCAGTCGTTGCATAATACTTTCAAATTTCCCATAAAAACCTTTGTCAGAAGTCTTGATTAATAGTTCTAAAGCCTGGCTTTTATTAATCCCTTTTGAGTTTCTTAGGTTTCTGATATTGGTAATTACCTCAAAAACCGCCTCAGCTTCTTTTAAAATAGCGTTATCATAAGGCAAAAGTTCAGGATATTTTGCCACAACTAAACAATCCTTTTCAGACCTTTCCCCAATCAAATGCCAGATTTCTTCGGTAATGAAAGGCATGAATGGATGTAAAAGCCTGATTATTTGTTCGAAGAAGTTAATTGTTTGATCAAAGGTCTTTTTATCAATTGGTTGTTCAAAATCAGGCTTAATCATCTCCAAATACCAGGAACAGAAGTCATTCCATACCAATTTATAGATGGTCATTAATGCATCCGATATTCTGAATTTAGAATAATGATATTCAATTTCCTCAACCGCCTTATTAAACCTAGATTGGAACCACAGAATAGCCACTTCGTTATCACTTCCAGAAAGTTCATCTTTTACTTCAAAACCTTTAACCAACCGAAGAGCATTCCATATTTTATTGGAGAAATTCCTACCCTGAAGGCAAAGTTTTTCATCAAAAAGCAAATCATTTCCTGCAGGAGAAGAAAACAACATTCCCGTTCTGATACCATCTGCTCCATACTTTTCAATTAGGTCTAAAGGATCTGGTGAATTCCCTAATGATTTAGACATTTTCCTTCTTTGCTTATCCCGAACAATTCCTGTCAGGTAAACATTTTTAAAAGGTAGTTCACCTTTGTACTCATATCCCGTAATAATCATTCTCGCCACCCAGAAAAATAAAATCTCAGGTGCAGTTACCAGATCATTTGTAGGATAATAATATTTAATATCCTCATTTTCAGGATCATTAATCCCATTGAATACCGAGATTGGCCAAAGCCATGAGGAAGCCCATGTATCCAATACATCCTCCTCTTGATTCAAATCAGCCAGCGTAAGATTTGCGTCTTTCTCTTGTGCTAATTTTAAAGCCTCCTCTTCTGTATTTCCAACGACATAAGAACCATCAGGCAGGTACCAGGCAGGAATTCTGTGCCCCCACCAAAGCTGGCGGGAAATACACCAATCCCTTATATTTTCCATCCAGTGGTTATAAGTATTCTTGAATTTAGAAGGATAAAATTTAATATTATCATTCATCACATTTTCCAGGGCAGGCTTAGAAAGCCCATCCATTTTCATGAACCACTGCATAGAAAGTTTAGGTTCTATAACCGCATCGGTTCTTTCTGAAAAACCAACCTTATTCACCATATCCTCCACTTTCACCAACTGCTCCATGGCTTCCAGTTGCTTCACAATTTTCTTTCTTACCACAAATCGGTCTTCCCCAACATAAAATTGAGCCTTTTCACCCAACGTTCCATCATCTTCAAGGATATCAATTACTTCCAAATTATGTCTTATCCCAATTTCATAGTCATTTAAATCATGAGCAGGCGTTATTTTCAGGCAACCAGTACCGAATTCCATATCCACATATTCATCACCAATTATTGGTACTTCTCTATTTACCATTGGGATGATTACCTTTTTCCCAATCAAATGCTTGAATCTGTCATCATTAGGATTCACACAAATAGCACTATCGCCTAAAATGGTTTCGGGCCTGGTGGTAGCGATTGTTACAAATTCGTTTTCATCCTTTATTTTATACTTCACATAGAAAAGTCTGGAATTTACTTCTCTGTGGATTACTTCTTCATCAGATAAAGCTGTTTTTCCTTGTGGATCCCAGTTTACCATTCTTACTCCTCTGTAAATCAATCCCTTTTTATGAAGATCAACAAATACGGAAATTACTTCCTTATAGTAATCTTCATCCATGGTGAATTTGGTTCTGTCCCAATCACAGGAAGCACCAAGTTTCTTTAGTTGTTCCAGGATAATTCCACCATATTTTTCCTTCCATTCCCAGGCATATTTCAAAAACTCTTCTCTGGAAATATCTTTTTTATCAATCCCTTTTTCCTCTTTCAGCATTTTAACAACTTTGGCTTCAGTGGCTATAGAGGCATGGTCAGTACCAGGTACCCAACAAGCTTCTTTCCCCTGCATTCTGGCCCTCCTGGTCAATACATCCTGAATGGTATTGTTTAGCATATGCCCCATGTGTAACACTCCAGTAACATTAGGAGGGGGAATTACGATAGTAAATGGTTCTTTTTCTAGATTGGGTTTGGAGCTAAAAAATTTCTGATCCATCCAATACTTATACCACTTATCTTCTACAACCTGAGGATTATATGTTTTTTCCATTCTAATGAATTCTTCTATTTTCAGAAACCTGAAAGTTTCGGTTTAATTAATTTGATTGATAAAATTGAGGCTAAAATTTGTAAAGGAATTATTGAAAACCAGCTAAATAAATCCATCCCTCTCATTTCGGGCATTAATTGATTTTACTGCTTTTTCGTAACATTCAATAAGCTCTCTGAATTTTTTTACACTACCTCCTAAATCTGGGTGATATTCTTTACTGAGTTTTCTAAACCAGTATTTCACATCACTCACCTCTGCATTCCAATCTAATCCGAAAATCTTTAAATAATGGGGGGCTTTTTTAAACTTATCCA
>JAHQVQ010000407.1 GCA_019634305.1 Flammeovirgaceae bacterium
ATTTATACCTTGTTCGGTTTTCAGCTTATTTTAAAAGTAAATAGAAAGCTTTATCTCAATATAAATATTCATTTCATACTTTGTTTACACTATAATAGGAAATTAAAATCTTTAAAAAAAGTAGATTATCTGTTTTGTTTTTTTCCTGGTTGCAGCCTATAAAAACCAAAGAAATATGATGAGGAGAAATTTAGCTCAGTCAATAGGGCAATTCCTTGTCCTTAAATACAGCCTCTAAAACCTCCACTTTAGTACCTCTAAATAATTGATTAATCAATCATTCATTAAAAACTTAAAAATCATGTTAAAAGCATTTTTTCCTTTGATTCTTCAGACAGCAACTGCTGCTTTAATTGAAGCTGCAAGTAAGAAAAAAGAAAGTAAGTTGGTGAAATTCCTTTTTAAGGATACAGTAAAAAAAGTAGTCATTGCATTCAATTCAGCCTATTTCAAAGCAGAAGCTGAATTGGGTTATGATGAAATAGATGACGATGGAGATGGAGTAGGCTAAGATTTATTTTGTTCATTGTAATTAGAATTAAAAGCATGGTAAATATTTGCCATGCTTTTTTTGTCCTTAAAAACCGATCAAATAACCTCCAAATTGCTATTGTAAAATCAAACCGTTATGGCCAGAGGAAAAGGAGATAAGAAAGTAATCAAACTGAATATAGATGGAAAGGGATCTTCCACTACTTTGAATGAGCTAAGAGCAGATGCCAGGAAGTTAAAAGCAGTGCTTTCTAATATCAATCCGGATGATAAAAACAAGATCAAGGAATACAAGGATAAACTGGATAAGGTAAAAGCTGCCACTGATAAAGTTGGAGAGGCCACCGGACTAATTAAAAAGAAGATTGACAATGCCAACCAATCCATGGGGATGCTAGGCAATGCAGTCAATAAAGTGGGTGGTTTTATGAAAACAGCTTTCAAGGCTACAGGTATTTTAATCCTGGTGGATAAGGTTTTGGAAATGGTAAATGGTCTGGGACAAATGGGTCAGGAAGCTGTAAAAGCCAGGCGGGATGTGAGGCTATTGTTTTCTGAATCTGGTGAGGATATCGATCAACTGACAGCCAAAACAATTACCATGGCTAATGCCATGGGCGGAGACACCAAAACAGCAGCTGGAGCTGCAAAGGTAGCCTATGAAGCTTTTGGTGGATCTGCTGGTAAAGTGATGGATGATTTGCTTTTAACCTCCAATTTATTGGTTGATTCTCAAAATGAATTTTTAGATGTTGTCCAGGAATTTTCTCCCAAGATTGCCGAATCTGGTGGGAGCCTGGAAGATTTCATGGGAACTTTGATTCGGGCTGAAAGAGCTGGAGCCAGAAATTTGGATGTAGTGGCAGATTTGTACCAGGAATCCGGGCAAAGATTAAGGGAGCAAACCAAGGCCACCAAGGATGCTTTAATTCCCCTGGGAAAGGAATTTAAAGAAAAGCTCTTTGATGAAATCGATAAAGGATCTCTAACCACTGGAGATGCCATGGTCAGGATTACCCAAAGAATGAATGAGCTGGAGATCGGAACCAAAGCCACCCAAACCATTATTGCTGATGTGTTCGGCTCCCAGGGAGAGGAACTGACTATCAAATTCTTGAAGAACCTGGAAAACATTGAGGGAGGTTTTGATGAACTGATCAAATCAGCTGATTACTATACTCAGGCACAAATCAAATTGCAGAAGGACCAGGAGCAATTTAACCTGATCATCACCAAAGTTGCTGATAAAATTGTCAATTTCTTATCTGAGTTGTACCTGAAATCAGAACCAGTGATTCAGATTTTCAAAGACCTGGGCAAACAGGTTTACCAGCTCTACCTGGAACTTTCTAACCTGGTATCAGCACTAGGGATTTTTGGAGAGGAAACCAGTGCTGTGGATGTGATTATAAAGGTACTCACAGGTACTTTTAAAGTGCTCACTTTTACCATTTCTTTAGTGCTAAAAAGCTTTAGGGCCTTTATCAATGCCTTCATTACCCTTTACAATTCTGCTACCCTGGTAGAAAATTACGCTAACCTGGGCAAAAATGCTGCAGCGGCATTTCAATCAGCCCAAGCAATTCTTTCTGTAGTTGTAGAATACTTTTTTGAAGAGATAAAAATTTGTTTCCGAACCAGCTTATTTATTTCAACAGAATAAGGCCAATATTCTACTACCCATCTTTTTTTTAAATATCATGTTGCAAATTAAACAAAATAATTGTAATTACGGACACAATAAACTGACTATCAAATATTTAACAAAATATTAAGACAAAATAAAACCCTTACCAGAGGTAAAGGCTTTATCCAACTTATTGCTTACTTTGATTGTACTTTTCATAGGTTCTATAAATAAATTGGAAAATGGTAACCCATTTTAAGAAAAAAAGGAAACGAAATTCGTTTCCCCTTTCAATCAAATTAAGTTATAAACATTCATAAGACGTTGCACAAGGTGATTTTTCTAAGCTGGTTTAAGAATAAGTTTGATATATGACTATAAATTGAGATAACCCTCCAGCACAATTACAGCCTCTCCACTAATTTTTATTCTGTTATTTTCACTTATCAGTAAACCTAATTCTCCAGTCCTTTCTGAACATTGTAAGGCATTCAAGGACTTTTTCCCGAGCAGCTCAGCATAATATGGTCCTAAAACGGTATGTGCAGAACCTGTAACCGGATCCTCATCAATACCCACCCAGGGGCCAAAAACTCTGGATGAAAAGTCAAAAGGATCATCCCCCAATGCAGTGACTATTACTGCTTCCAGATCAATTCCTGCTGAAATATTGAGTAACTGGCTATAATCAGGCTTCAGCTTTTTTACAGAATCCACCTCATCTACTCTTAGAAGGAGAAAGTTGGTATTCACACCAAATTTTGAGTCAGCTACCTTTTTCAAGCCCAGTACTTTCAATAACTCTTCAGATGGTGTACAATCAATTAATTCATCCTGGGGAAAATCCATCTCAATTTTTCCTTCTGCCTCTCCTATGGTTAATATTCCCTTTTGTGTCTTAAATTTAATTTCACCTGATTCCACCTTATTCAAATGGAAAAGTAATTTGGAAGTTGCCAAAGTTGCATGCCCACACAATGGAATCTCGACAGTAGGCGTAAAAAATCTTAGGTTATAAAAGTCTTGTGGGTATGCTGAGTCATTTAAAATGGGATAGAAAAAAGCAGTTTCAGAAAGATTCATTTCCGCAGCAATAAACTGCATTAGATTTTCTTCCATCGGTTCTTCCAAAATACATACACCTGCTGGATTACCCTTAAATGGCTGATTAGTAAAAGCATCTATCTGATAGGTTTTTATTTTCATAATAATTAAGTTTTTGATTAAAAAAATACTGGCAATAGGGTGCCAGGGGTATTTTTTACCCAAATTAAAAATTGTAACTATTTTTATTGATTTTTCGAAGAATTTCAATGTTTTGAAACTCTTAAACCTATTCTCAAGTTTTACTCAGCGCAAAATCGATTTCTTCTTGTAAATCCTGAGCATATTCAATTCCCACACTAAGTCTCAATAAGCCATCCAAAATTCCAGCTTTTTCCCGATCGGTTTTCGACATTTTAATATGCGAAGTTAGAGCAGGAGAACAAATGATAGTCTCTACCCCTCCCAAACTAAGTGCTGGTTTTATTAAGCTTAAGGCATCCAAAAAATTATTAACCTTATCAATTCCATCAGCTTTCAATTCAAATGAAAGCATTCCACCAAAACCTTTCATTTGCTCCCTGGCAATTTCATGACGGGGATGATTTTTTAAGCCTGGGTAATATACTTTTCCAACTTTTGAATGATTTTCCAGAAATTTCGCTAGTTGGAGGGCATTCTCATTTTGTCTGTTTACACGCACGTCCAAAGTTTTCAGGCTTCTTTCTATCAGATAAACATCCAAAACATTTAAACTCCCACCCTGATTGATAGCAGTTTTAAGAACTTTATCATTCAATTCCTTAGAAGTCACCATTGCCCCAAAACATAGGTCACTGTGCCCTCCAAGGTATTTAGTCCCACTATGGAGTGAAATATCAATTCCTAGAGTTATTGGAGTTTGATTGATGGGTGTAGCAAAAGTATTGTCAATTACAGAAACAAGATTGTGCTTTTTACTCACATCAGCAATCCCTTTCACATCAAGGA
The DNA here is from genome assembly GCA_019634305.1 of Flammeovirgaceae bacterium. Lineage (GTDB taxonomy): Bacteria > Bacteroidota > Bacteroidia > Cytophagales > Flammeovirgaceae > Flexithrix. Next base: position 4,154 of record JAHQVQ010000407.1, read on the forward strand.
TATCCAATAATGGATTAGTTGGAGATTCAATATAAATAATCTTTGTATTGGATTTAATTTCCTTTTCAAAAGCATCGGGTTCGTTTCCTTCTACAAATGAATATTCAATCCCAAATTTTTCAAATTCCGTTTTTATAAAGCTGAAGGTTCCACCATAAATTTTCTGGTAAAAAATAGCATGGTCTCCCGTTTTGAGCAATGAAAATAAAATAGTAGAAATAGCTGCCATTCCAGAGCTAAATAGCAAACCAGCTTCCCCTTTTTCTAATGCAACCAATTTTTCCACTACCACTTTCTGATTGATGGTATTGTAATATCTTGGATAAACATTTTCTTCAAAACCTCTGTACTGAAAAGCAGAAGAAGGATCAATAGGCGTATTTACCCCCTGTATATTTACTTCAGTTTCCTGCTCAGAATGGATACAATTTGTCTCAGTTGAAAATCTTTTTTTCATTATTTCCCTTGATTATCGATTCACAAATCTAAATTTTCTAAAAAATGCTCTTAATTTCACTTTACCTTGTGCCTTTTTACCAACAGTAATCATAAACACAGCTGAGATTAGCAGAGCTGCTGCAAATAAGGATTGTGAGGAAAAAACCTCTCCCCTAAAACTCCATCCTAAAAATAAGGCTATTACAGGATTAACATAAGCAAATGTGGACACTTTACTTGGCGATTCCACTCTCATTAGCCAACTGAAGGCTGAAAAAGCGATGATTGAACCAAATATGATAAGGTAGAAAAATGCCAACCCTGACTCAAAACTAATGGCAGTAAACTCAAAATGCTTTAGGTCTTCAAAGGTGAGGCTAAAAATAAATAACAGCGCTCCACCTGCCAACATCTGCATTGCTGTGTTTTGAATGGGATGACTGGGTAAATCTGCCTCTGAAGAATATACAGAGCCAATTGACCACGATAATGCGGCTAATATTATCACTGAAAGACCCACAGGATGCAAATGCTGAGCATTTGCAATTTCCACAGGCCCAATCAATAAAAACATCCCGATAATTCCGACAAAAACCCCAATTAAACTAATAGTAGAAGGCTTCTGCTTTTTATAAATCCACATGATTAATACAATCATTAATGGTTCGGAAGTGATGATTAGGGCAGCCATTCCTGAATCCACGAATTTCTCTGCCCAAGCTACTCCCCCATTGGCGCCTAACAATAAAAATCCACCAATAATTGTGGCACTTTTCCAATGATTAAAAGTTGGTTTTGGAACTCCTTTAAAATAAGACCAGGCATAAAGAATTCCTCCTGCAATTAGAAACCTAATTCCTGCCATTAGAAATGGAGGCATAGTTTCAATAGCATACTTCATGGCCAAATAAGTAGAACCCCAAATAATGTAAATGGCTCCGAAAGCCAAAACCAATTGCCAAACTGCTGGTGTGTTTTTCTGTTGCATTTTACAGCCAATTAAATAGAATTAATTAGATTGAAAAAATAAAAAAATTAGAGATCAGAAATAATTAATGAAGTTTTTTCCCTGCTTTATTCTAAATATTTTCAACCAATAAATTATTTCACAAAAATGATTGTTATTATTGAAGCATAACAGATTCAGTTTTTTTAATTTTAACCATATCAGTTTGAATCTCTCTTTTCAAAAGACCAAAGGCTTTTTATATGAAGAAATTGCCTTAAAAATTGAACAACAAATAGAAAAAGGTATTCTTAGTCCTGGAGAAAAGCTTACCTCAGTTAGAAAACTCAGTCAACAATTGGATGTGAGTATGTCCACTGCTTTTCAGGCCTATTTCTCCCTTGAAAATAAAGGATTAATTGAAGCCAGACCCAGGTCCGGTTTTTATGTCCGTTGCCAGATACAACACCGGCCTGGACCACCAAAAAAGTCAATCACTTCAAAGATACCCACAGAGGTAAATATTGATGATCTGGTAAGCCGATTGGTAGGCGTTTCAGAAAATAAAGTGGAAGTGCCATTTGGAACTGCCAGACCAGATAGTAGGTTACTCCCTACCCATAAACTAAACAAGACTTTGCTTTCGGTAGCAAGGCACAATGAAAAAGAAATAATCGAATATGATTTCACCAGTGGAAATTCCTTTTTAAAAGAACAACTTTCTTTCCTTTCCTTTAATTGGGGGAAAAATTTAATGCCCGATGAAATAATAACCACTACTGGTTGTATGGAAGCCTTAAATCTTTCATTGCGTGCTGTTACCAAACCGGGAGACACCATTGCCATTGAATCCCCTACATTTTATGGTGTGTTGCAGTGTATTGAGAATTTAGGCTTAAAAGTAGTGGAAATTTCAACTGATCCGGACACTGGAATCTGCCTTGATGAACTTGAATCTGCCATCAATAAGCAGGATATAAAAGCTTGTCTGGTCATTTCCAATTTTAATAATCCACTTGGCAGTTGTATTCCTGATATTAAAAAAAAGGAGTTAGTCCAATTACTTCTAAAGCACAATATTCCATTAATTGAAGATGATGTTTATGGGGATCTCTATTTTGGTTCAAAAAGGCCAATTACTGCAAAAGCTTTTGATGAAAACGGAATGGTATTGCTTTGTTCTTCCTTTTCAAAAACCTTAGCCCCGGGTTATAGAGTGGGCTGGGTAGCTCCGGGGAAATTTTTGAATCAGATAAAAAGACTGAAGTTTATGACTAGTATAGCTTCTCCTTCTTTACAACAGATGGCCATTGCTGAATTTATCAAAAAAGGAGAGTATACCAAGCATCTCAAAGTATTAAGAACAACTTTTTCAAGACAGGTACTTTTGGCCACCCAGATCATCATCAAATATTTTCCGGAAGGGACAAAGGTAACCCATCCCCAAGGGGGCTGTTTCCTATGGATTGAACTCCCCGGAAATATTAATACATTAAAGATTTATTATAAGGCAATGGAACATAATATTGAATTTCTCCCAGGATTACTTTTTTCCACCCAAAAGAAATTCAAAAATTTTATGCGAATTAGTTGTAGTCTGGTTTGGGATAGGAAAGTGGAAGAAGCCCTTGTTACAATAGGAAAAATTCTGATGAAGAAAAATAG
>JAHQVQ010000038.1 GCA_019634305.1 Flammeovirgaceae bacterium
CTTTGGTAACACTCTCCGGTTTAATTGCCGGGTAATAATTTATAAAATCAATAAACATACTACTATAAGTTTTTATAGTCTGGTAGCTATAATTAAGGGTTTTGAGCTTATCGATGTAAATTTCCGGGCATGCTTTGGTAATCGAATAAGTCCTTGGTTGTGTTTTTTTTGAAGAATTTCCATTTCCAAAAACAGGTTGCGCAGCCTTTGGGATATTATTATCAGGCGCTTTTTTCTTAAAAAACTGTTTCGTATCTACCCAGGCTACTCCTATAAATTTTTGAAATATTTTGTTGAGGTTCTCCCGGTTATTCTTAATGATCACACAGCTACTTTTGGGGTGCCATTTTGGATCTGGCAATTCCTTCACCATCGCCTGAAGTACTTTGTCCGGGTAAAACTTCAACCCGATGTACCGATCTGGAGCCACATATATATGTTTCAGGGTAATGACTTTTTCCTTTTGCATAGAACAATGCGTTGCTAAACCCTACAATAGTAAAGTAATTCCTCAATTTAAAAGTATATTATGCGTATAGTATACGAATAATATTCACTTATTTTTTTAAACATGAGATTACACAAAACTTGTCTGGCTTGCCAAAAACCACTCTCTGGAAGACTCGATAAAAAATTCTGCGATGTCCATTGTAAAAGTAATTTCCAATATCAAAAGGCTAGAGATAACCCTTCCAAGTTTTTCAATCGAGTAGATAATCAGTTAAAACTCAACAGAAGGGTTTTAAAAGCTTACAATAAAGCAGGAAAGGCTACAGTCAGAAAACAGGTTTTAATAGAAAAAGGATTCAATCCTAAATTCTTTACACACTATTGGAAAAATCAAAAAGGAGATGTCTATTTGTTCTGTTATGAATATGGGTATTTGGAAAGAACTGAAAATGGAAAAGCCAAGTATATTCTGGTTCAGTGGCAGGGGTATATGGAAAATCATTAAAAAAATAAACAAGTACATAAAATGTATTTTACATAGGTGCACAACTGCCAGTATATTTTACATACTAAACTATACTTATTACACCAGCTCAGAAGCCATTTGTGGGCATGCACTTTAGGTATACCCAAATAACACCCGTGAATTTCAGAATTATTTTGCCTACTTTTTCAACATTATTTTTCCAATCACATATTGAATTGAAGAAATTATTCAATATTTACTTTTTAAAATAATTATTAATCCTTATTTTCATAATATCAACATATTTGTCGGTATTATGAATATTGATAGCAAACAAAAATTGTTCGGTTTCCCTACCCTAACCATTAGAAATCTCCTTAGAAAGATTTCCCAAACTGACCGTACTATAGAGAGTATCGCAGATATAGTTAATACAGATATTCCAGATGCCACAAAATTAGTGAACAATCTGATTTCAGAAAACTACATCATTTCTATTAGTAGAAAAAGCAAAACTTACTTTCAAACTACTATAAAGGGTAATTCCTATGCAATGGCTACCGCTTCAAAGCCAATTAAAAGAACTACCGCTAAAAAATTATTAGAAGGGTTTCTGGAAAGAGTTCATCAGGTAAATTCAGATGATTATTATCTATATAGAGTCATGAAAGTAATGCTATTTGGAAGTTATTTATCTAACAAAGAAACTATTTCTGATATTGATATCGCCATCCTATTAGAGCACAAACATAAAATTAAAGAATTTACTAAACTGGATTTAGAAAGAGCTCACCAAGCAAAACTAAAAGGGAGGAGGTTTAATAATTTTGTTGAGGAATATGCATGGGCACGTGAAGAGGTTCTTTTATTTCTCAAAAACAGAAAAAGGTCTATAAGTATACATATTTATGATGTTGATGGAATTTTCCAGCAAAAAAAGATAGAAACTCAAGTGGTCTATACCTATAAACCATAGAAAATTATTCTTTTTCCAAGCTATATTAATTTTTAAAATTATACTGACATTATTATAACTTCCCCCTCCCCTACTCCAACTTCTTTATATCATCCTCTGGATTTAGTTCTTCAGGCGTTTTTTTCATTGATTTCACTACCATGCCTCTTACCTTCTGATGATGTTGCTTGTTTAAATCCTCGGCATCTATTAGCGTTCTTTCTCCATCCTTGATAAACTCATTGGTTAATTCTGTAGCGAAATCACGTCCTTTTAATAAAGCTAGGGGTAGTTTTTCATCTGGCATGGGATCACCATTAAAAAGGACCATACGGCCTGCAAAATCTATTTGAACATAATCTTGATGAGAACCTCCAATGTTTTCTACATTCTTTAACAATCTTTTTTTTGTAGCTTCCAGTTTGAAGAAGGTTTCAAGTCTCTTATTTTCTCTTAGCTGATTAAGCGTTTTTTCTGCCTCTATAAAATACCTTCTCGCCTCTCTCCCTTTATCAGTATTTTCAACCATAGCCAATTCTTTGGCCATGTTTATTGTTAAGATATAATCGACTTTATTACTACCTCCCCAACTTGCTCCCCCATTTGGGTGAGCGATAGTATAATCTTCATTTTCAACAAACTGATACCTATTTATCCTTGCTTTTATCCAGCTACTAAAATCCTTTTTACTACCTAAAAATTCATGTAGGTCTCTGGCATTAATCAAATTCCCCTGATATATTTTTATTAATTCCATGGCAATAAGAATCTAAATATTATTAAAATTTCTTTTCTAAAGCAGTTAACTCTTTCTTCACTTCTTTCAATAATGATTTATCCCTTTGCTTAATGGCATTATTCAATTTGGAAACAATCTCTTTTTGTAACTTCGATAAATCATCCTGTTTGTTATCCTGTGTTTTGCTCTTTAAAGCCTTTTCTAAAGCGGCAATAGTTTTGATACTATTTGACTTAACATCTGCCATAGAAAGCGCCTGAACATCCTGTTTTTTCACCTTCGATGTTCCCTTCAATACTTCCGCTTTAAAATCGGGAGAAAGCTTATTCAAACCCTTTGAAAACTTAGCATCTCTCTTTATGGTTTTTTCATTTACACCATACTCTTTGGCTATTTTTTCAGCAGTATTTACCGAAGAGGACATTTTGTCCTTTTCGGTAGCATTCTGTTTCAAATTAGAAACATTTGCACTCTTGTTTTTCTCAGTTTCGTACCTCAGACCTCTATAATAGCTTATTTCTTCCAGCGTCAGGTTTCGCCTGCCCAACTGAAGTTTAAGCATATAATCTTTAACAGCATCTAAATCTGCAAACTCCTTTTGTATTATTTTAAAAGGCAAACTATGCTTCTGGCAAATATTAAATCTGTTATGCCCATCCACCAATATATACTCTCCTTTGTTGTTCCATACCATCAGCGCATCCTTGCAACCTTCTGCCAGAATATTGGCTTCTAGTTGTTTAAATTCCTCATCAGATAATGACCGGATAAAAGCTTTAAGCTCCTTGTTTACAACCAGGTTATTCTTAATATAATCTTCACTGGATTCTTTCTGCTGTATTGCAGCGTTTAATATTTTACTTTTTGCAAATACCTTCTTAGCCATTTAGAATTTCTTTTGATAAGTTAAAATAATCTTCTGCTCCTTGTGATTTTGATTGATAATCGAAAATCGTCTGATTACTGTAGGAAGCCTCTGTTAGAGCTACATTTTGCCTGATAAACGTTTTGAAAACTAAATCTCCGTAACCCTCATGCACCGTCTCCTGAATCGTTTTGTTGATTACCGTATTATTGACCTGAGTCAACAAAATACCCTTGATTTTGAGTGTAGGATTTAAGTTTTGTTTCAACTCTTCAATCAATTCAAAAATGGTTTGGAGACCTTTAATTGAAAAGTATTGACTTTGTGTAGGAATAATTACTTCAGAAGAAGCAATTAAAGCATTTATAGTCAGTATTTCCAATGATGGTGGGCAATCTATAAGAATAAAGTCATAATTACTCTGAATCGCTTTAAGAGATTCTCTCAACCTAAAATAACCATTTACATTCTTTCTTAACTCATCATCTGCTCCTGCCAACTCCAAATTCGCTGGAACCAAATGAAGGTTATCCCCCAGATCAATTACTGGTAAACTTTCATTTTTACATAAAGCATCATATACCGTTTCTGTGGGAGATTCAATACCTACATGCTGACTTAAGTTTGATTGTGAATCAATATCAACTATCAATACCTTCTTTCCCTGTAAGGCTAAAGCTTTTCCCAAATTTACTGTAGTGGTAGTCTTCCCAGTTCCTCCCTTATGGTTCAAAATCGATATTACGGTCATATGTTTGTATTGATAATAGTTTATGTTAATTACTCAATCCTTCTTCGGAACAGCCAGGAAATACTTTTCTCCATTTGGACTTTCTTCCCCGGTGTGCCACTCAAAGTTATACTTATCAGCCAATTTTTTCCAAAAATCAATTAATATACTATTCTCCACCAGACCATAATCATTCCCCGCTGTTAATAGAAGAATCTCTTCATACTCCTCCTCTGTCATGATATATTCCTGAAAACCCTCAGGAATTGGTTTTCTTTCCATTTGATTTTAGCTATTAATTACTCTCTGCGTAAAGTTATAGCTATTCCTTTAAAATCGGTTTTCTCAGGTTATTAAATTATCTCTAAATAAAAAATTAGTTAGATTAGCCAGGAAAAATTATTGTTTTAATAAAAAAAAAGCTTTGTATATGCTTAGCTAAGCATTATCCTCCATTATCAAATGACAGAATTATCTTTGCATCCAAAATATGTTGCTCCGTTTTACATGGACTTGATGAATCTCAACTTTTTAAATAAATCAGATGAGGAAATCAGATTTTTATTTGATTCAATCAAATCCATTTCAAAAGAATTAAGTGATGATAAGTTAATAAAAATGCTAAACGATTCTTGGAGATCAAGTAAAGTTTCGGCATGGGTAATTGGAATTACCAGACGAGAAAATTTGGTAAATGAAATTATATCATTTCTGAGCAAAAAAGGAACCTACCATTCTGAGCATGCATTAGTGAATTTATTGATTTTAAAAGGATGTGAATCGAACCAATTCATTAAAAAATACATCACCCAACAAATAAATTTTCTTTTAGAATCTGATAATAAACTAATAGTTGAAAACTTATCAATTGAATGGGCAATATCGGTTGTCGGTTACAATGACAAGTACTGTGGAACAGACGATTTAAATGAAGTTTATATATCAGAAGAATGGTTAAATTTCGAAAGTGAATTAAAAATGCTAGCTTTTTATGAGAATATTAGACCTAGCTTTGAGCCTACTTATTTTGAAAATGAATTAACTAAATTGATAACAAAAATAAAAACTAATAATTCTCCAATGTAACTGGCTAATTGGTGATAATATGAAGTATTTCTTAATTCTAATCTTAATGGTAAACGCTACAGCTTATTCTCAGGAATTAAGTTACTCAATTTACCTGCGAGATGTTTGCAATGACAGTATTTATAAATCAACCTATTTTAGCCTCGCAGAGATTAAAAATGATACAGGATTAGATTGCATAAATGGAACTTGTACGCTTTCTCAAGCTGGAACTTATAAATTACTACTTCTTGAAAATGTTTCAGATATTCCTTCTCAGATAGATAAATATCATTTATATGTCAAACAATAACCTTGTATTTTGTCTGGATAAAAAAATTGAGATTAATAGTATTAAATTGATTTTGGAGAAATTATTCTCAGATATCAATTTTTATGAATATGGAGACGAAGATTGCAATAACTCCAAAAATGGTTCTATCTGTTTATATTTCAATAATGAACACCTTCACTTTAAATCTATACTTGATATAAATTTCCCTGTTGGAACGCAACTTAGAAATGATATTGAATTATTCATTGGAAATATTTTATCAAAAACTTTTCGATGTCAAGCCCTGGTTGCAGGAGATTTTTATGATAATAAGAGATTCCCATATTCTTGGCTTATAATAGATGATGATAAGTTTTATGAAGCATGGGAGAATGAAAGTGAAGATGGTTCAATTAAATTTGAAGTTATAAAAAAGGTTGAAATAAGGTTACCATCCTGTTTAGAATCCAATTTCAAAAATGGTTATGGCAACAAGTTTATTTTGACCCAAAATCGTTACTGTTCACCTACAAATTTAAAATTGTCTCTAACTCGAGGATAAGGGCGATTTAATAAAAGTTCAAGAATATCAACCTGCTTTATTTGTATTTAATCCAATATTTATTCATTGTACCTGAACAGTAACCCAAAATCTTAATATATAGGACAAAATTAATATATAGCTTATATCAAAAAAAAGCTTAAAAATTGACTAGATTAGCCAGTAAAAAATACTGCCTCTTTTTTAAAGATGAGGTCATTGATTTATCACCCAAGGAAATAAAAAAAATGAGCGAAATATATAATCACTCCCTTTTTGGAAAAATCAACTTAGAGGATTTAGAAGAATATTATGAAACTGAAATTAAAGTTAATGGAAAAACAATCGAGGTTGATTTAAACTTTCTTGAAGAAACTTTTTCCAAGTCTGATATTCAAAGATTAGAACTAATAAATACTTTCATTGAAAAAGCCTCAGAATATCAATTAATTGCAAAAGATGCAATTACGAAAGATTATACAAATAAAGGAGCAACAAAAGTTTATTTAGATCATCATGTTCAGGAGATGTCTGAGGAAGAATTAAATAACTTACTAAAAGACGTAAATTCTAATTTAAATAAACAAACCCAGATGCTTGAAAAATTGAATCTGGTTAGTATAAGTTTTTACCCAGAAGATATAGACTCCTTTATGATTTTAGACCATACAATTGGTAGAGATTTAACCCAATATGTCATAGTTGTCTCATTTGACATTGAAGAAAACCTAAATGAAGAAGTGATTATGGAAAGCTAAAATCTAAACCAAACTCCCTCAAAAAATCACCTCAGCATTAATAATTTCTTTACTGGCAATGCTGATTTGGATATCTCGGTTTCCGCCTTTTTCATTGAGTTTAATGAAGAGTTTTTCATCTTTCAGGATGGTGAATTTTTCGAAAACAAAGACCAGTCTTATCGGTTTTCCTTTTTTGATTTTCTTGCCTTCTATCCCATTTTGATCGGGATATAAGGGAATCAGGTTGGTGATTTGCTGGGTTTCTTTTTTGATCTTGCTTTTTTGCCTGGTGAAAAAATCTATGGTATTGATACTGTAGAGCACATTGGCTTCATTGGCTATGTAGACTGAAAAATACATGTACTGGTCATCTGTAAAAATATCGGTGAGGGCCATTTTTATTTTTTCATCATAAATCCCATTGATGTAATCATTCATTTTCATTTCCTTAATCGCTTCGCATTTTTCAGCCATATCAATGGGTGCTGAAGTGGAAGGAATTACCGTTGCAGGAATATTAGTAGTAGCTGCTACCACATTTGGAACAGGCTCATTTTTTACCACATTTTGCTCTATTGGCGTAGCCACCTGTACAGCTAGAGGTGTCACCATTTTGGATTTGATTTTAGTCGCCTGATGCGGATTAAAATGATAGACAATCTGTTCGGGATTTTCCCGATGAACCAAAGTAAAAATGTATTGAGCCGAAAGGGTTTCTACAAGAATACTGGAACTTTCAAAACTGGCCACATTGGAAAATAAATAGAGCAGGTTTCCTCCTCTTTTTTCCGCCTGCACCTTCTTCCCTTCTATCCCATTGATGGTAATAGTTCTGGTGAGAATACAATCGTAGAAAATTACAGAGTCCGGGAAATAAATGTAGGAAGTGGTTTTGGTGGACACATAAACCGTATCATTTTCCGCTTTTCCATAGGCATTTGCCCCTGCTAAAAAGGCTACGATAAATGTGGTTGTTATAAGAAGTTTCATGATCATTTATTTTTTAGGATGAGCTTATATTTATTGTTGATATGCCTTACCGGATCATTGACTTTTTTCTTCCCTGCTCCCACGGTGATGGAACCAAGGGGAGTATTGACCGAACCTCGGGTCTGGTTTAAAGCACTGTTTGCTGCGTCTGCTGCGATTTCCTGTTCCACTTTCCCCGGTGCGTATAAACCTTCCATACCATCCAGATCTACAGCGGTCAGATCAACCGGAATAGCTTTTCCATTCACCTGAATTGAGGAGACTTTGATCAAAATTCTTTCAGGAGAAAAAGTGGCAATGCCATATACAAAGGTATTGGCGGGAATTAGCTGACCATTTAATTGTTGGGCTTCAGTAGTGCGCAAAGTCACCTTTGAGCCTGACCGGATGCTGTGATCATTATACACAATAGCAGGAATCTTTACGGATAAATTATTTGGCTTTGCCAC
>JAHQVQ010000039.1 GCA_019634305.1 Flammeovirgaceae bacterium
CCCTAAATCCTGATCTGTAAGAGGGATATTGGTGATACTGTATTCCTTATCCTCATAAGCATAGTATTTCCTTTCCTCCACAATAATGGGAGCATTATAGCCCAGTTTATCACTACGCATCATTTGAATATCTGCCTGTACTGTTCTTTTACTTACTCCTTTATCAATTCCTTCATATTCGTATAAAGCTTCCGAACAAGCATCAATTAAATCATCCAGCGTCCATTTTCTATAATGGTTTTGCAGACATTTATCAATTGTTTTGAAGCGAATCAGGGCATTTCGGTTAACTGGCATTTTTATTTTTGAGTTTTTTAAAATCTTCTTCCAAAAGGTTAACCTCTTGAAAACAAGATAATTAAAAGCACATTAGAATATTATTTCATTAAAAATAAAAAAAGAATTTTTCCTACGCAAAAAGAATGCGTAGTACTCTTTCATCTTTGAATCATCAAACAATACAAAACAAAGAAATAATGCAAATAGCAATAAGAGTATGTTTAGTATTTAATCATGCTTTAAAAATCTTCCCTGAAAAGGAAGCAGGTGGAAAAATGACAATGATTGACCTGATGAGCGTTTCGAAAAGTCGCCATAGTATCAACTGCAATAGCTTTTGATATGCTGCAACTTTGATCATTTGTTTCACACAACTGATTACGAAGGTTCGAATCCTTCTCTGTGAAAATCAGGTAGCTTAGTGGCAAAGCATCAGTTTCCGTTGCGGGTTCGAATCCCGTCTACATTTAGATTGTAGTAACTCAATTGGTAGAGTGTTGGACTTTTAATCCAATTTAACTAAGAAGGTCACTTATAAAAATCGACCACCATTAGAAATACAGATAAGGTCTGGCTGGTGGATTCATTTTCGGATGGAAAAACAATCAGTTAAATGCCTTGAAGAACAAGGATACCGTAGGAGCAATTTGCTTACTTTTTCGGATTTGAAATGGTTTATCCCAACTTATGATTATAGAAGTTGGAAGCACTCAGAGTAAAGTTCGGAAAACTAAACAAATAAAATTCTACTGAATTGAAATTCCGCTTTTAATTGATAGCCAGACTATTACCTGTTATTTATTGAATATTATTAACTATTTTATATTATGAAAAGAGTAAGCATAAATATTGGGAAAGTTGGTTTGGTGTTTAAAAATGATGATTACCAAAGGGTAATTCAATCGGGTAAACATTGGTTGAACTTTGGGGAAAAAGTGGAAATTTTTGATTTGTTTACTTCATTCAATTCACCAATAGAAATTGACATTTTACTTCAGGATGAGGCACTTGCAGAAATGCTCAACCTTGTGGAGGTAAAGGATAATGAAATTGCCTTGATGAGTGAAAAAGCTTTATTCAGATCTGTACTTACTCCTGGAAGATACGCTTTTTGGAAGGAAGGAAAAGCATATGATTTCAAACTTATTGATTTGAATGATAAGGAAATTTCAGCGAATATTTCCAGAAAAATATTACAGAACAAATTGGTAATTCCCTTTACACGAGTATTTGTAATCGAATCTTACGAAAAAGGGTTACTCTTTGAAGATGGAAAATTTGTAGAAGTACTTGAAAAAGGAACATATCATTTTTGGAATACGCCCAAACCTTTGGCAATGCTTAAAGCTGATTTGAGGAAACAACAAGTGGAAATCTCAGGCCAGGAATTATTAACCAAAGACAAAGCTGCTTTGAGAATTAATTTCCAAACCAAATATCAGGTGATTGATATTGAGAAAGCGCTTATAGATAACAAAGATTACGAGCGTCAGCTTTATATTCTTATGCAAATGGCATTGAGGGAATATATCAGCAGGTATTCTCTTGATGAATTAATGGAAAATAAGGAAGCTGTAGCTGCAAAATTACTTTCTGAAGTTGTAGTAAAAGCTGATAATTTAGGTGTAAAAGTACTCGATTGCGGTATCCGTGATATCATTTTACCAGGAGAGGTGAAAAGTATTATGAATCAGGTTTTAGTAGCTCAAAAGAGAGCACAAGCCAATATTATTACCAGAAGGGAAGAAACTGCTTCTACCAGAAGTTTGCTTAACACCGCTAAATTGATGGAAGACAACCAAATGTTGTTTAAACTCAAAGAGATGGAATATATGGAGAAGATTGCGGAAAAAATTGACAACATTTCTGTTTCCGGTGGGAATCGGGTGGTGGAAGAATTAAGGAAACTCTTTGGATAAACATCCTTTCAATCATTGAAGTGAGATTTTTTCAAGGAATCTCACTTTTAAAAACTCCCCTTAGCTTAAAAGGAAGAGCTGCGGTAAAAGAGATTACAAAACCGTGGAGTGACAGGATTATGCCGTTTTGGGCAAACTCCAAAATGGTTAGAATTTGCAGAAGCACCGAAAAGTCGACAGAGTTGATGAAGTAGGGAAGCGCATTTACAGCCTGACTGTCCGAAAAAGGAAGCCCTGGTTCGAATCCGGGAGGGGAGACTGTTAGTTTAATTTAAATTTTGATAAAAATGAAAAAGGTAGTAGCCACTGAAAGGCTCCCAATCAAAATGTGGTTGGATGAATTAGAAGATGAGGCATTGGCACAGGCTAAAAATCTGGCAAGTTTACCATTTGCTTTCAAACATATTCCTATTATGCCAGATAGCCATGTGGGTTATGGAATGCCTATTGGTTCAATTTTAGCCTCAGAGGGAGTGGTAGTTCCCAATGCAGTTGGAGTGGATATTGGCTGTGGAATGTGTGCTATGAAAACAAGTTTACAAACCATTGAAAAAGATGAACTTAAAAAAACGCTTGGGATAGCCAGAAAACTGATTCCCCTGGGAATGAACTGGCATGATGAAAAGCAGGATGAATCTTTAATGCCGGAAGGAGCTGAGGCATTGGAGATTGTTAATAGAGGATACACCAAAGCCTTAAAACAAATTGGAACACTTGGTGGTGGAAATCATTTTATCGAAATCCAAAAAGGTTCGGACGGATTTATCTGGATTATGATTCATTCTGGAAGTAGAAACCTTGGATATGGGGTGGCAAAATATTTTAACCATATGGCTTTGAAGCTAAATGAAAAATGGCATTCCTCTGTAACAAGAAAAATGGATTTGGCTTTTCTACCTATTGAAACCAAAGAGGCAAAAGATTACCTTGCCGAAATGAATTACTGTGTAGAATTTGCTCTGGCAAACAGAAAATTGATGATGACCAGAATGGTAGAAGCACTAAAGGAAGTGGTAGCAGATTTTGAATGTGATGAGATCATCAACAAATCTCACAATTTCGCAGCCTGGGAAAATCATTTTGGCAAAGATGTGCTTGTCCATAGAAAAGGCGCTACTCAGGCGAGGGACGGAGAATTGGGAATGATTCCCGGATCGCAGGGAACAAAATCTTACATCGTAAAAGGATTGGGAAATCCTGAAAGTTTCATGTCTTGTTCCCACGGAGCAGGTAGAAAACTGGGAAGAAAGCAAGCCCAGAAGACATTAGATTTGAAAGAAGAAATCCAGAAGTTAGAGAAAGTAGGTGTAATTCACGGCATCAGAAACAAGAAAGATTTGGATGAAGCAGTTGGAGCTTACAAGGATATTGGTGAGGTAATGAACAACCAAACAGACCTAGCCGAAATTGTGGTAGAATTGACGCCATTAGCAGTTTTAAAAGGATAGAGATTTTTCTATCCTTTTTTTATTATTTAGACCAAATAGAAATAACTCATCTAAATATAAGTTTAGAGGCTACCTAAGACTGTATTACCTAGAGATTAACTCTATACCATTTTTGTATGGATTTTAAAAAAAAAAGAAATATAGTTATGAAATCACCTTACTATTTCACCTTTTTATTTATACTTTTCACGTGCCAGTTGAAGGCACAAAACTGTACTATTTATTGTTCAGATGCCTCCCCTTGTACTATTGATTGGGATAATATGCTCTGTGATGAAACAGGCTCTGCTCCTGTAGTTGGAGATGAAATAATTATAACTGATGGGGTTACTGTAGAGGTTACAGATAACAATGAAGCATTTAATGGCAACCTAAGAATTGAAAGTGGCGGAATTCTGGATTTCCCAAGTAGCAGCGATAAATTAGATCTGACTAATGGAAGTTCGGGTTGTGGAAGATCAATTATCATAGAAAGTGGAGGTAAAATCACTGGAGGAAGTGCAAGTAACCAATTAAGAATCTGTGGAACAACCATTGGTAAAGGTGGTGGAGGCTGCATAGATGATCCCGCTGATCCACCTTCAATAGGAGATTCTCCCCCTTATTGTTTGGATGGGAATGGTTTAAATGGAGAAGTAGGTTTGGATGAAAATGGGGTTAATACAGGACTTTTACCCATAGAATTAGTTTCATTTTCTCGTGAACATAAAAATGGGGGAATAATGCTTAATTGGACCACTGCTTCGGAAATTAATTTTAGTCATTTCGAACTTCATTATTCTACAGATGGCTATCAATTCAAAAAAATTGCTCAAATACAAGGAAAAAACCTTGGTACAGGGAGAAATGAATATACTTTCCTCCATTCAAATGTATTAAGTGGAAATCATTATTATTATAGACTAAAAAATATAGACCTGGATAGCACATATTCCTATAGCAAAGTGATTGTGGGAACTATAAGTAACAAGAAGAAAATTGATATTTTCCCTACCTATAATAAACATGGAGGCCAATTAAGTTTGAATTTCCCACAAAAGACCGAAAAGGCAGAAGTATTTTTTTATACTCTTTCAGGAAGAATCGCATATAATGAAATACTTGAAAATATTTCGAAAGGCCTTTATCAATTTCACCCAAAATCAGCATTAAAGCCAAATAGTTACATAATTGAAATAATTACTGATAAAAAGCAAGTAACGCGATCCATAATTATTATTGAGTAATTCATTTTCCAATTGTATTAAAAACAAAAAAAAAATTCACAATCAATAATCAACTTTCAAAAAAGTGTTGATTTTTAATCCCCCCCAAATTTATTTGAAATTGGTTAATATAATTAACAGGTCATAAGAAAACGTGTATTTTTGCAAACCAGATTTTTCATTAGACATGGCAAATAATCCTTGTAAAGCACCACTACATAAGGGCTATTTAACAAAAAAGTAACGGAAAAGAGCAAACCAAAATGATCGTTTTTTTATAATTAGTTACTTATACAAATACAATATCTAATTTTTTTATGTGGAAGATAAATAAAATCCAGACTACCAACCTTGTTGAAAGATATCAAATTCTTTTTAATGAAATTCCAATCACAAATAAGGATTTCATGGACAATTTATCTGACTCTAAGGAATTCAGAAATTTTTATAATGCGGTTTTAAAAGACTGTTCATTCCCTGCTTTTTTTTGGGAAAACAAGTCAGTTACACTCCATCAGATCGATGAGCCATATGAATTTGTTTTAGTAAATAGTTCCTCTCTAGTTAATCAAAGCCCTGATGCTACCACTTTTGCCAATCAATTTTCTAAAGAATCTTCCATAACTTCATTTTCCAACCTTGGGGGAGATGCTCATTTGGTTGTCCCCTGCCCTATTTCTAGACATCAAAACTATACGCACCTGGCCAAATTTGTAAGAAGCGGTTTAACTCATCAAATTGATGCCTTTTGGAAAAAAGTAGGAGAAGAATATTCAAAGGCAATTGGAAAACAACCTAAATGGTTAAGTACTGCGGGAATGGGCGTATTTTGGTTACATGTCAGGATCGATACCAGGCCAAAATATTATCGGTATTCTGAGTATAAGTAGTAATTCAAAATTAACCGTGTATTATTTTGCCATAAAAGACTGATAGAGAGATTACTATTTCTCAGAAATAATAGTACCCGGTGTGGAACATGGGTGCTTAAAAAGTAATTTTCTGTTCTATTCTTATAATAACATACTTTTTGAGGTTTTATAGATATTCTGGGAGTAGAAAATTCTACACCCAGAAAAACACAAACTAGAAATTAATTTCTCCCTACTCCACGCCTCTCGGATTTGCCATTCTTTCTCTTTTCTTTAAGGCTTCCTGATCTTCTTCTTTTTTGGTTTGGATAAAATCTTCCGGATTGTCCAGAATTGGGGAATTAACTACCGCTTCCCAATCGAATTTTTCATCAAACGGATCGAGGACTTTTTGTGGATCAAATGCTCTTTTATCCACTGGAATGGCATTATATGGTGTAAAATCTGGTTTATCTGTAAACATATCTGCCAGATCATTAGCCCCAGCATCATACTGATTGAGATAGGGCAAACCCAATATATGCCAGAAGGTTTTGAAAATACTGCCAAAGCTATAGTGACCATGACTCACATAATCTCTTTTGGCATACGGGGAAATGACCATCAGGATACTTCTATGCGCATCAATATGATCTCTTCCGTCCTGGGAATCATCTTCTGTAACCACAATTGCCATATTCTCCCAATAAGGAGTATGAGATAAAAATTCTATTATTCTACCTAATGCCAAATCATTGTCCATCATGTAGCTTTCCCTAAAAGGAAACCCAGCATGCGGACGATCTCCTGAGCCATGGTCATTAGGTAAAATTACGGTGAGCATTGGTGGAAGTTCTTTCCCTTCACCCATCCATCTTTCATTGAATTCTTCCATAAACATATCCGCTCTGAACTGATCGGGAATAGCCATGTTGTAAGTTGCATACTTCTTTGATGATTTATCGTAAAGCGGAGTAGGAACTGGATAATTGATATTGTATAAAACTCCTGTATATTTTAAAGTAGAATCTACATATCCACCTTGTAATTCCAGCCCAAATCCGAAATTAAAAAAATCGATATTATTTCTTTCTAAATGGTCCCAGATGGAACCTGCTTCATTGTAATCTTCAGGATAAATTGCTCCGGTAGAACCCACTAAAGCCAGGTTACCAGGTGCTTTTGATTCGGGATTCAATCGTCTTTTCCCCCCATAAGCAGCAGTTACAGAAGTTTCCACCCATTCATTAGGATAAGTATTCACTAACCAGCGGTGACCGTCAGCAGAATGATCGGAATCCACATAAAAATTATCAGAAATAGAAAATCGTTTGGCCAAAGCAATGTGGTTCACCATTACATTGGCATTGGTTACCGTAGAATCTTTAGCTTTGTTAGAAAAATTGGCATTCATACCGTAACGAGCCAAAGAAGGTTCTCCTCTCCCCTTTTTGATTTGCCCAAAAACTTCATCATAAGTCCGGTTTTCTTTGGAAATAAAAACAATGTGTTTGATAGGCGATTCGCTGGCTTTCGAATAAATTGGAATAGGATTATCCTTTCTCCAAATAAATTTTTGTCCTTCAGGGTGCTCGAACATAAAATTATTTTCAATCACTTTTTGAGTAGCCTCCTCAAGTGCTTCTCCAAATGGGATGTCCAAAACGGTAACAGAGCCTTTCATGAGTTTCCCAATATAACTACCTTCTACGCCCAATTTAAAATCAGGCCCGCCATTTGGTCCACTTCCATAGCCTTTGGCATTGGCCACAATCAATTTTTCCCCATTAGGCGAAACAGCCAGTTTGGAAGGGAACCAACCAACAGGTAAATGACCTCTTACTTTCAAAGAATCTACTTCAATTACACCAACGGCATTGATTCCTGATTCTGCTACGAACAATTGTTTGTTATCAGGAGATAAAGCCAGCCCAAAAGGAATTACTCCTCTTAAATTACCCAGTCTTTCATCGGGAGTAAGGAAAATCTCGGTAATTACAGAATCAGAATTAACATCTATCACTGAAATACAATCATTATTACCATTGCTCACAAAAACAAATTTATCAGTAGCCACAACAGAATTAGGACTAGAGCCTCCCACAGCAGGAAAACCTTCAATGATTTCCCCAACTAAAATCCCGGTTTTTACTTTAGCAGTTACTTGAGGTTCATCACCAGATAAATCCACCGTCCAAACCGAAAAAGATTCAGGGACATTGGGATCGCCTAAAGCAGGAACTTCAATTGAATCATTTTTTATGCCTTCTCTGGCCTCCTTAGAATTATAAGCAAAAGCAGGATAATTTAAAGCCGTTTCTTTGGGATTATCTTTATCCCATGAAGTGACCACCTTGTATTCAAACATCCCTACATTGGCAATGTAAGCTTCCTTTTCATCAGGTGATAAAGTGATGCCAAATGGATACCTTCCAGTCTGTACATTATGCAAAATTTTTTTGGTTTCAGTATCAATCACCATCATTCTAAATCCAACCTGGTCCACAGCATAAAGTATTGATCCATCTGTGGACAGCACCATATCGCCAATATAACCATGCTCAAAACCAGGTACTGCGCAGTTAATTTCCCCTTCCGGTTTTCCTGTAGGAATATCAAAAACATAAATTTTATTCTGCTGCCCACCAGCCACATATACTTTTTGGTTATCAGGGGAAATCGATAGACCCATAAACACAGCGCCTAGTAAATCTTCATCATTCTCCTCCCTTTCAGGAATTTGCCTGATGGCAGGGTTGTCACTTGTAGGGTTTTCTATAATGGTAATGGAAAATGGTTCAGTTCCAGAATTGGCAGAAATGGCTATGCTGCCATCTTTGCTCAATACCAATCCATATGGATGGGGAGCAATTCGGAATGTGTTTCCCATTGGTGTAATTTTCCTTCCATTAGGAATAATGGTTTCCCCATCAGGCACAATTTGGGAATAACTACTTTCTGCAGGCGCATTAGCAATCCATTGCATTTTTTCCTCCTGATCTTCCGTTAAATCATTCTTTGTGCAAGCAACAAAGAAGAGTATAAAAAGAAGTGTTGCAGGTAGAAGAAGAAGATAATGTTTCATTATGTTTATTTATTATAATTTAGAGGTTAGACGCTAGGATGTTTGAAATTAGAGATAATTTAAATTAGTAATAGTAGTCATCAAATGTCAATTTTAAATGAAACCCAAAGTGACCTGCCAACCCCGTCAATTCCTGAACCGTGAACCCGATAAGCTTCATTAAATACATTTTGAAAACCGGCATTTACTCTCCACTTTGGAAAAGCATATCCGGCATAGAAATTCACTACATTCCAGGCAGGTGTTCCTCCTTCTGCAATTCTATTATCGTCCTTATCACCACCAGAAAGTCGAGTTTGAGCACTTGCAAATACCCATTCTCCATTTAAATAAAATTGATCAATAAACTTTGTTCTCAAACCAGCCCTACCAAATAATGGAGGTATTCTCCTCATAGGTTCATTCTTACTTATATTTTGTCCTTTGGCATAGGTAAGATTACCAAAGGCAACTATTTTTTGGGAAATTGCCCATTCCAGTTCGGTTTCAAACCCCTGAATTTTCGCTTCATTCACATTCTCTCTTTGATACACCTGAACACCATCCAGGGAATCTACCCCATTGTAAGTCGCCCTTACATTGGTGATCAAATCAGTTAGATTATTCTGATAGAAATATATCGCTGCTGAAAATCTTTCCAATCTAGTTTTATAGCCCAATTCCACATTCAAAGATTTTTCGGGTTTCAAATCGTAATTAGGAATTTCATACCTAAAATCAGCTATTCCAAAACTGGATACATCATTGATATTCGGTGCTCGAAAAGCAGAATTCATCGACCCAAACAAATGATGATTTTTATGTACTTTATAAGTGATTCCAAAATTCCCCACCAAAGCCTCAGGGGTTATTTTGGCTTCACCAAATTTCTCATCGGGAATCATCAATTGAAAAGCATTGAACCGCACTCCAAGGTCAAAGTTAAATTTCCCTTTTTCAATTTGATGTTGGGAATAAATGGCAAAATTCCCTGCTGTAGAACCATCTGGATAAAGTCCCCTTGAAAAGGTTTTATTTTCCTCTTCTTCATCGTTCTGAAAAGCCAGGCTATTTACCACATCACGATAGAATTCTATTCCAGAAGAAGCTTTCCAGGTATTGGAAAAGTTAGAGATAATTTCAATTCCAGCGCCAAATGTTTTTACCCTATCCTCCTCTCTGGAAATTATTGATGATCCGGATTTTTGTTTGGTGCGTCCTTCAAAGGATTCCTGATAGGAAACGGTGTATCGGATTACAGAAAAAACAGGATGATCATAAAAGGATTCCAATCTCAAATAACCCAAACCTCTTTCCTGTGGATCGAAATCATATTGCTGATAATCTCCAGGGACAACTTTATGATAAAGAGGCACATCATTTTGTTTTAAATGCTGAAAGGCAGCTGTAACCAACTGATTTTCATTTAATTTTAATTTGGCTTTTACATCCCCCGAAAACTCTGTGTACCCCGTTGGGCTAAGTGTTCCCAAATTACCTCCCGCTTTTACATCCCCTAAATCTTTGTAGGTAATTCCTCCGTAAACAGCTACTTTTTTCCCAGCCAGATTCACATCAACTCTTCCAGATTTTTCCATATCTGAAGTCATGTTCTTTCCATAAACTCCTCCTTCAACTTGAAACCCATCCGGTGAAAAATTTGGATCTTTTGTTAAAAATAAAGCAGTCCCACCAATTGCATCTGTACCATAAGCCACTGATCCTGCTCCTCTTTCTACCTCAATTCTTTCCAACATAAGTGGATCAATTGTATTCAAATATTGATTTGGACCAGAGCGAAAAGTAGAATTATTCAATCGAATGCCATCTATCATCAACAAAGTTTGATAACCGGTAAGTCCACGGATAAAAGGAGAGCCTCCACCATGATTTGTCTTTTGCATCCAGACTCCGGCAATATTAGCCATGGCATCGGGAGTAGACATAGAGGAAAGCTGTTGCAATTGTTTCACATTCAAAAAAGCAACTGCTTTTGGTTTATGAAAGGCATTGGTTTGATACCGATTACCAACCACTACAACCTCATTATTGAGGTAAATCACTTTTCCCGAATCAGAAGTTACAGAATCTGATAACATGATAAAATCAGGCTCAGAATAGCTCAGGTGTGCTAATAATATACTTAAAGTTAGCAGAACAGAAATCTTCATGGAAATTTTGATAGAATGATATGATTAGTAATTGAAGTTAATTCTTATTGGATAGCAGATAAAACAGGCTTTCCAGTCCAGCAGTCAGGAGTTTTCACCTCAAGTAAATAGGCTATTGTGGCTGGAATATCATAAATATTTACAGCAGTTGTTATTTCCATTCCTGCATTAATTCCAGGACCATTAATGATAAAGGGAATAGTTCTTTCTTCAGGAGTATCTCCTCCATGTCCTTTTCCTTTCCCTCCATGATCAGATGAAATCAAAATAATCGTTTTTCCTTTCATAGGAGAGTTTTCCACTGTTCTCACAAACTGACCAATTAAGGAATCAGCTTTGGCAACTGAATTATAATATTCTTCAGTTCCATGTCCAAACTCATGCCCTGCATGGTCAACATGGTCCAGATGGACAAATGTAAAAAGGGGATGATATTTTCCAATATAATCAGTAGCTGCTTCAGTAGTTTTTATTTCATCTTTGGTATGAGCTACTATGGATGGCACATAATTTTCAATATACAACTCTATATTATACCATTGATGAAAACAAGCTAACTCTGCCTCTTTATATTTCTCTCTGATGCTTTTGAAAATTGAAGGGACAGTTTCCCCTTTTTTACCACCACAATAAACAGAATCTTTAATCATCAATGGATTCCAGGAGTTATTCCAAATCCCATGGACATCAGGTCCACACCCCAAGAGCATGGAGCCCCAATTCGGACCACTACTACTTGGCATCACATCCTGTGCATTTAGTGAAAAGGTTCCTGTTTGCATCAACTTATCCATCACAGGAGTTGGGGCATTTTTTATCCCATCAGGACTCATACCATCCACACCAATGAGCAGAATATGAACTGGGTAATCTGTCTCTTTTTTGGTTTCTAAATTATCGATTGTAAAAGTGGAAATGACCAATCCAGTAACGGCTAAAATGATTAACTTTTTCAAAGCAGCTTGTTTATTTAGTGTAAGAATACAAATTAAGAATAAATCAATAAATCTCTTATTTGAAAGCCGCGATTTTAATAAAAAACTAGATGGAAGGTGTTAATTGAAGTTTAAGATGTTGTGAAGTTGTAGTTCTTGTTGGAATTACCAGCAATAATTATGGTAAGTAGCCCTAAATAATCAGGAGTTTTGGAGAAAAATTCGAGAAATAAAATATTCATAAAGAAATCAAATCACTCTTTTACCATAGTAAAATTGTCCTATTTCTAAACCATCAATTTCAGCTACCCTGGGCAGATAACCCCATTTTTCAAAACCAAACTTTTCTAACAGTCTGATACTTCCTATATTGGTTTCCAGAAGAATAGCAAAGAGATTTTTGGCTTCGAAATTAGTTGCATGCTGGAGTACATAATTCATTAGGGCTGAACCGATACCCTTTTTCTGATGGGCGTGATGGATATAATAACTCACTTCTGAAGTAAATTTTAAGGCTTCTCTCCCAGCTCGGTGTGGACTAATGGAAATCCAGCCCACTACTTCATCATTCATTTCAGCTACAAAAACAGGATATTTTTCAGGACTGTGGCTGGCAAACCATTTTTCAGTTTCCGCCAAAGGGATTGGGGAAAGATCAGCAGTTTGATGTTTTACAACCACTGCCTGATTATAAATCAGGTTAATGGCATTTACATCCTTGATATTTGCTAATCTGATTTTCATAAGCCAAAAAGGAGAAGCTTAATAGCCCCTCCTTCATTATTATATTATTTCTTTTTGCTGTCTCCCTAAAAGGGTGAAGCAGCATGCTTGTTGTTACTTTTCTATTTTGATCAACTCAACTTCGAAAACTAAAGTTGCATAAGGACCAATTGCTCCTCCTGCACCTTTTTCTCCATAAGCCAAATCGTATGGCAGCACTAATCTCCACTTCGATCCCTCAGGCATTAATTGAAGTGCCTCAGTCCATCCTTTAATTACCTGACCAACACCAAAAGTAGCTGGTTGGCCTCTTTCTACAGAACTATCGAAAACAGTTCCATCAGTTAAGGTACCATGGTAATGAGTTGTAACTTTATCACTTGCAGTTGGTTTAGCTCCATTTCCTTCTACAAAAACTTCGTATTGTAATCCACTTGGAAGTGTTACAACACCTTCTTTTTTAGCATTTTCCTCAAGGAATTTTTTCCCTTCAGCTACATTAGCCTCAAATTTTTTCTTTTGAGCACTCTCCATTAAAGTCTGAACAAACTGACTTGCTTCTTGTGGAGGCATTTGTTGATTATCATTTTTCACATCCTCTAAAGCTGCAGTAAATACTTCTGCAGTAATAGAATCCAGCAATCCGTCTTTCTTTAGGTTCTCCCCTATCAAAATCCCTATCGCGTAACTTAATTTTTGCATTTCGTCATTCATGTCCACTATTTTTCTTGATTCAAACTCGTTTACTTGTGATTGCAATTTTTCGGAAGCTTTTCCCAAAGAATCGGTTTTTAATTTTAAGGTTTCAATTTCTCCTTTTAGCTCTTTTTTAGATTGTGCAAATGCGGTGGTTACAAAAAATACCGCCAGAAAAATCAATAATCCGTTTTTCATATTTTATCCAATTAATAATGATCTTCTTAAAACAAAGGCGCAAAGGTAGGTATTATATTTTTTTTATCAGGAGATATGGATATGAATTTATAATATGCCTTATTCTGAATAACATTTCTTTGATAATTATGGCAAGTCTGGTAAATTTCCTACTACTAAAAAACCAAATTGTTTTCAATGAAAGTAAGGGCGCTAAGCATCAAATTTTGGATAAATTTTTACATTATTCTCCTCATTTCACTTACCGTAGGCATTCTCACCATTTTCGATTACAGAGAATTTAAAAGTACCCTGGACCGAAGGGTTTTACTTCACCTTACTTCCATAAAAAGACTTAAGAGAATACAAATAGAAGAATACCTGGAACAAAAATGGACTGAATTTAAAAGTGTAGAATATACTGCAACTCCAACAAAAAAAACAGAAGATTTTCCACTGATCCTTCTCAATTCCTTTGAAACAAACCGCCCGGATACGCTGATATATTTTAAAAATGATTCACATTTGGAAGAAGGAATTTATGATAAAACAGCCTTTTCGGAAAATGGAAAAATTGAATTGGCATTTGTGAAATTAAACCCTGAAAACCAATTCATTATCCATTTGTACCATACACCTTACATCCAACATATATTATTAGAAAGAACCGGTATGGGAGAAAGTGGAGAGACTTATCTGGTTGGGGAAGATTATAAATTGATATCGGTTTCCCGGTTTATGCCAGAAAAACCTCCATACAGTATTTCGGTAAAAACGGAAGGCTCCAAAAAGGCAATTTCCGAAGTGAATGGCAGTGGTATTTTTAAAGACTACAGAGGAGTAATGGTTTACAGTGCATATCATTACCTTAAGTTCCAACACATAAAATGGGCTATTTTATCGGAAATCGATGTAAAGGAAGCAATCCAGCCTTTGTGGGAAACCAAGAAAAAGCTCATCCTCATATCAATTTTGGTAATAGGAGTTGCCATACTGGTGTCACTTGTGCTTACCAATATGCTCACCCGACCGGTATTAAAAATGCGGAATTTGCTCAATACCATGGCTAAAGGAAATTATGAAATTTCAGTAAAAGAAAATTCTATGGCCAATGAAATGAATGAGATGTTTTCCGCCTTAAAAGAATTGACCAATTCCATCAATGGAGCCATTCACTTTTCAAAAGCCATTGGCGAAATGAAGCTGGATGAGGCTTATCAGCCTTCCGGAAAAAATGATATGCTGGGTAAATCTTTGTTGGTAATGAGGCAACAATTAAAAGATTTTAATCAGAAAGCTGAATTCAATAGAAAAAAGGCAAAAAAATCTTTAATTACCGGACAAGAAAAAGAACGAAAAAGGCTCGCCATGGAACTGCACGATGGTCTCGGACCTTTACTCACCAGCATGAAACTCTATGTACAAACCATAGAAATTCCAGGAAATGAAAAAGGAAAGCTCAAAAAAATGTTGGATGATACCATTAAGGAAATAAGGCAAATGTCTTATAACCTGATGCCACTTTCTTTAATTGATTTCGGAGTAGGCAAAGCACTAAATCATTTGGGTGGAACAATTAGGGATTCTTCAGAGATAGATATTCAATATGAAGACAACACCAAAGAAAGTGCTTCAGGTATTGACACAGAGATTGGTATTACCATTTTCAGAATCACGCAGGAGCTGATCAATAATACACTAAAACATGCCCATGCATCCACTATCAGGATTTCCCTTACTGAGTTTGATGACAAAGTCAGTTTGTATTATGCGGATAACGGGAAAGGTTTTGAAGCCAATAAAAAGTCTCTGGGAGCTGGGTTGAAAAACATTAGAGAAAGAGTGAACATTTTCAATGGATATTTGTCTATAGATTCAAGTAGAAGAGGGACAACAGTGGAAGTGGAAATTGATCTACTGGAAAACGGTGAAATCGTAAAAGGCCGATATTAAGTACACTACACTGGTATGCAAATTCATGTATATAAAATGGAAGTCAGAGAACAGAAGTTAGTCATTTTATAGTGGGACTATAAAAATCGATAGATAATAAACTGGATTTGTTTGAAAAGTCTGTTTTTATTTAGGTTAAACGCATCAAATTTTTAGATAGCTCTTAAAAGGAAGTTAGAATAGATTTTAATAATTTTATTTTTTGAATTAAAAAATAAAATCGGGCCTCATAAGCTCCAAATAGTGTTTGAATATTTC
>JAHQVQ010000408.1 GCA_019634305.1 Flammeovirgaceae bacterium
ATCAATGCTAAAATGACAGAATTGATAGGAAAATTCCCCACTGGAAAGTAATTTGTTAAAAGCTTTAATACCACATTCTTTTGGGAAACCTGAGGATGCATTTTTCAGCCAAAAAATTTAAAAGTCATGAATTTCAATAATTATACAATTAAATCGCAGGAGGCTATTCAGAAAGCAGCTGATATAGCCCAAGCCAACCAGCAACAAGTGATTGAAAGTGGTCATTTGCTGAAGGGAATTATGGCAGTGGATGAAAATTTGACTTCTTTTATCATAAAAAAATTAAACATAAATAAAAGTTATCTGGATGATCAGTTGGAAGCAATTGTGGCTGCTTATCCAAAGTCAAATGCCCAGAACCCTTATTTTTCTAATGATCTGGCGAAGATATTCAGTAAAGCAGATAAATATAAGGGAGAATTTAAGGATGATTTTATTGCCATAGAGCATATTTTGCTGGCTATTTTACAGCAAAACGACAAGGTGGGTAGTCTGTTGAAGGATCTTGGTTTCAATGAAAAACATCTCAAAATTGCCATTCAGGAATTGAGAGGGGGAGATAATGTGAAAGATCCGAATGCAGAAGCCAAATACAAATCTTTGGAGCGCTATTCCCAAAACCTAAACAATCTTGCAAAGTCTGGTAAACTTGATCCTATAATTGGTAGAGACGAAGAAATTAGGCGGGTTTTACAAATTTTGTCCAGGCGGACAAAAAACAATCCTATGCTGGTAGGTACTCCGGGGGTGGGTAAAACTGCCATTGCCGAAGGGCTAGCACAGCGAATTGTGGATGGAGATGTTCCAGAGAACCTGAAAAACATAGAAATTGTAGCACTGGATATGGGTCTTTTGGTGGCAGGAGCTAAATATAAAGGTGAATTTGAGGAAAGACTCAAATCGGTAATTAAAGAAGTCGTGGATGCCCAGGGACAAATTGTACTCTTTATTGATGAGATACATACTTTAATAGGTGCTGGATCAAGTGGAGATGGTGCAATGGATGCGGCAAACTTATTAAAACCAGCTCTGGCAAGGGGAGAATTGAGATCTATTGGGGCAACTACCTTGGATGAATATCAGAAATATATTGAAAAGGATAAAGCACTGGAAAGGAGATTTCAGACCGTGATGATAAATGAACCGTCAGTTCCTGATGCTATTTCTATTCTAAGAGGTATTAAGGAAAAATATGAAGTTCACCATGGTGTAAGGATAAAAGATGATGCCATTATTGCCTCAGTGGAACTTTCCAACAGGTACATTACAGAAAGATATTTACCAGATAAGGCGATCGATTTAATGGATGAAGCAGCCGCCAAAATGAGAATTGAAATTGATTCTCTACCTGAAGAACTAGACGAAATTCAACGAAAAATCATGCAATTGGAAATTGAAAGGGAGGCTATCAGAAGGGAAAAAGACCAGGAAAAAGAAAGCATTCTCTCCAGAGATATTGCTGAATTATCGGAAATTAAGAATAGCCTTACTGCCAAATGGAAAGGTGAAAAAGATGTGATTGAAGGTATTCAGAAAGCAAAAGAGGATATTGAGCATTTTAAAGTAGAAGCAGAAAGAGCGGAGAGAGAGGGAGATTATGGTTCAGTTGCAGAAATTAGGTATGGTAAAATTAAATTAGCAGAGGAAAAGCTGGAAGAATTGCAAAATCAGTTGCCAGATAAACTTGGAAATAAACCTCTATTAAAAGAAGAAGTTACAGCGGAAGACATTGCCGATGTGGTTTCTAAGTGGACAGGGATTCCGGTAAACAAGATGTTGCAAAGTGATAGGGAGAAATTGCTTCATCTTGAAGTTGAATTAGGAAGAAGGATCGCTGGACAAAATGAGGCTATTAACGCCATTTCCGATGCAGTAAGAAGAAGCAGGGCTGGTTTGCAGGATCCTAAAAGGCCAATTGGTTCTTTTATCTTCCTGGGAACAACTGGTGTAGGTAAAACAGAGTTGGCAAAAGCGCTGGCAGATTATCTGTTCAACGATGAAAATGCCATGGTGAGGATTGACATGTCGGAGTTTCAGGAGAGGCATGCGGTGAGCCGATTAATTGGAGCCCCTCCCGGATATGTGGGTTATGATGAAGGTGGCCAGTTAACTGAGGCAGTGAGAAGAAAGCCTTATTCTGTAGTCTTATTAGATGAGATTGAGAAGGCGCATCCGGATGTTTTTAATATCCTGTTGCAGGTGCTGGATGATGGTAGGCTCACTGATAATAAAGGAAGAGTCGCCAATTTCAGAAATACGATCATCATTATGACTTCCAATATTGGTTCGCATATCATTATGGATAGCTTCGGTAAAATGAATGATGTCAATAAGGAACAGATAATTGCAGATACCAAAAGTGAGGTTTTTGATTTATTGAAACGATCTGTGAGACCAGAATTCTTAAATAGGATTGATGAACTGATTATGTTCCAGCCTTTAACTAAAAAGGATATCAGGAAAATAGTGGAGATTCAGTTTAGAGAAATTCAGAAAAGGTTGAATGAATCGGGAATAGTGCTGGAAGCTTCTTCAGAGGTGATGGATATGGTAGGCGAAGTTGGATTCGACCCTCAATATGGAGCAAGGCCTCTGAAAAGAGTATTACAGAATATAATACTCAATGAATTATCGAAGGAGATTCTGGCAGGCAAAATCTCCAAGGATTCTGTTGTTGGAATAACACTGGATGAAAATAAACAGATTAAATTTTTCAATGTGGATAGTGTGGATTTTGATAACTATTCTGAGAATTGAAATTAGAGAAAGGATGCTTCGGCATCCTTTTTTTGTTTTAGGGAAGATATAAAAATAAAATGTATGATTCCTTCCCCTAACATCGGAATGCCGAACCACTCCCAGAAGGGGAAAGCAATTCTCCAACATTAAATATTTTGTAGGTTTACTTGCAGTGTTATCACAATTTTTCAGGATTGCATGCTCAACCAAAACTAATATGGAAATTTTAAAATTTAAGAATGAAAAATCTGCGGTAATTAATCTGGATGAAATTCAAACTAATGAGATTCCGCATGAAATAGGTGAATTAACCACCATTGAAAAGTTAATTATTCAACCAACCAAAACGAATGGTAACTGGTCGGTTTACCCTGCCCTTTCCTGGTATGAAAACAGGGAAATCAAACCTCCTTACCGATTTATTCCAGTGGAAATTGGTCAACTAAAAGCTTTGAAGTCTCTGAGTTTGGTGAACCTGGATATTAAAGAATTACCAGAGACTTTAATTCACCTCCAAAGCTTAGAATTCCTGAATGTATCTTTAAACAAATTAGAACTGGAAAATGAATTACCAAAATTTAGAGTACTCAAGAAGCTGAAACATTTGATGGTATTAGGCAATCACTATAATGAACTGGAAATGCAAAAATTTAAAGCCGAATTTCCCAGCCTTAATTTTGAATATAAAGGAGAAGAACAATAATTGGGAAATAAGTCACTGGCTAAATAAATTAAAATCAGGAATTTTCCCATTTTCCTCAAGAATTAATCACATAAAATTATATTTACAACTAATAAATTGTTGAATAAAAATACTAACTATATTATTAAGGCATAAGCACCTGATTTTTTAAACTCAATTAAAAAAAGATGAACCCAAAATTTAAATCCATACTTAAGAAAATTCTTTTTGCTGCTATCGGAATATTGATTCTGGTATTTTTATTTTTCTATTTCGCCAACTTCAGTTCTGGTACTCGTGGTGGTGTGGTGATGAAAATTAGCAAAAGAGGAGTATTGTTTAAAACGCATGAAGGTCAACTTGATGTAGGAACAATCAATGATCCTTGGGATTTTTCGGTTGATCCTGGTAAAGATGAAGTGATAGATGCTCTAAATGATGCTCAAATATCAGGAGAGCGGGTTCAACTTCATTATCAGGAAAAATTCACTACCTTTTTCTGGAGAGGAGATACCAAGTATTTTGTCACTAAAGTAGAACAGTTGAATAAAAAGGCAACGGAGTAATCTAATAGCCTATGTTCCCTTATTTTAGTTAACGGACATTTTAACCTTAACCTCCTTTTCCACAATGAAAGTTTATTTCTTTGCTTTAGTACTAATTTTTTCAACCATTAATTTATTCGCCCAAGAAATAAAAGAAGTACGGATTGACTCTAAAATTGAAGATATTACCGTCTTTCTTTCCAAAGCTCAAATTACCAGATCTGCGCTTACCAATATTTCTTCAGGACAAACCAGAATTATACTGGAAGGGCTTTCCCCCAATATTGATGACCAGAGTATTCAAGTGAGTGCAAAGGGCAAGGCGGTGATTATGGGAATCAAACATCAGTTTAATTATTTGCAGAAAACAAAGTTTAGCCAAAAGGTGAAAGTGCTGAGAGATTCTGTTGCTTATTACAGTGAAGCCTACAACCTTAATAATGATAAAAAAGAAGTGCTGTTGGGAGAGAAAACTTTAGTGGAGCAAAACCTTTCTATTGGAGGGACACAGAATGGAGTAAGTGTTGATGAATTGAAAAAGATGACTGATTTTTATTCCACCAAATTGACGAGTATAAAAAAAGAGCTTAGAAGGATTAGTTATGAACAGGTGGAAATCCAAAAATCCCTTGGAGCAGTAAGGCAGCAATTACAGGAATTAAACGCTATCAGAGATAAAAGGACAAGTGAAATAGAAATCACCTTTTCAGCAACTTCTTCTGAAAAAATTGGATTAGAGGTAAAATATCTGGTCAATAATTGTGGCTGGTATCCGACTTACGATATACGTGCGGTTGATACCAAATCACCAATTGAGCTGGATTACAAAGCTTTTGTTTATCAAAATTCTGGCATTGACTGGAAGGATGTAAAACTGACTTTATCTACTATTAATCCGACTTATAATGGCAGTCTTCCGGAATTAAGCCCTTCTTATGTGAACTTATACATTCCTCCTACATACAATAAAAGAGCGAAACAACAAGTGGCGCAAGCTCCTATGCTTGAGGAAATGGTAGTAGAGGACGCAGAATTTGATGAAGAATTTGGGGCAGAGGGCGATGATTGGGGAGAAGATGATGGTTGGGGTGATTCAGAGACCACTGCTTCTTATACTTCAACAGTAAAAAGCACTTTGGCAACTAATTTTGAGATAAACATTCCCTACGATATTCCTTCAGATGGAAATGAAAAACTGGTGGAAATTGCCAATGAAAAGATAGACGCTAATTTTGTACATCATGCCATTCCTCAAATAAATACTGATGCCTTTTTAATAGCCAATATCACCAACTGGGAGCAATACAATTTGCTTCCTGGTACTATGAATATTTATTTTTCTGGAACATTCGTTGGTTCTTCAGAATTGGCAACTGATAATCTTACTGATACACTTTCTCTTTCCCTTGGGACAGATAAAAATGTGGTGATTAACCGGAAAAGTCTTGGGGAATTCAATGAGAAAAAAGCCATTGGTTCCAATAAAAAGGAAAGCAAAGGTTTTGAGATTACCATAAGAAATACGAAAACAGAAGACATTACCCTATTTATAAAAGACAATATTCCTGTTTCGAAAGACAATCGAGTGGAAGTAACTTTAGAGGAAAGCAAAGGCGCTTCCTATAATGCTAATACCGGTATTTTGGAATGGCAACTAAATATTAAACCATCAGAAACCAAAACCTTGAAATTTAGTTATTCTATTAAGTACCCAAAGAATGATCAGATAATAATACAACAATATTGATCTGTCTTTCTTTTATTTGCAGAGAGGAAATATTTAAGCGCATTTTTTTTAACAATTTCAAATATGCACTAACAGAAAATTCAACCAGTTTGGAAACTATATTAAATCAATTCACCGGTTTATGCGAAAAAGAGTCCATTCTTTTGAAAGGAATGCTGAACGCAGTCTCAACCAATCACTTACCAGTTGTATTTTGGCGCTTGCCAAATGAAACTGACAAACATGCTATTGTAGATTTCTCAGGAGAACTCCAGGTTGCCTCTCACGATCTTGAGGAATTAAAAGGAGGCTATATTATTTCCCCCTTTAATAATTCAGATGAAACTAACTATTTCATCCGTGCCGATTTATATTATAATTCTTCTTCCTATGAGTTAAAAGAAAGTTTATTCGGACAAAAGTTTGGTTCTACTGAAGAAAAGAATAAACAGAAGTTCACTGAAACTCTTAGGAAACTCTTAAAAAACAACCATGATTTTCTTCCAGATTATCATTTGGCGGAAGTAAAACACCAACCCTATTCAAAAGCGCATTTCATAGATATCACCAAAAAAAGTATAGCTGCTATTCGGGAACACGAAATGCAGAAAGTCGTGCTTTCCCGTACCAAAAAAGTAGAGATTCCCAACCACTTCGATCCTGTAGATTATTTTAATACGCTTTGTGAAAATTATCCAAAAGCATTTATTTCCTTAATGTCAGTCCCAGGACTTGGTACATGGATAAGCGCAACTCCCGAACTTCTCATTAAAGTTGATGAAAAGAAGATTTTTACCACTATTTCCCTTGCTGGTACACAACCTAAAGATAAGTTTGAAAGTCTTTCAGAAGCCAGCTGGACACAAAAAGAGATAGAAGAGCAGGCATTGGTAAGCCGTTACATTATTAATTGTTTCAAGAAAATCAGATTAAGAGAATTTGAAGAGCTTGGTCCAAAAACGGTAGCAGCAGGCTCTTTACTCCATTTAAGAACTGATTTTACGGTAGATACAACTGCTACAAA
>JAHQVQ010000409.1 GCA_019634305.1 Flammeovirgaceae bacterium
ACTGTTGATTCGCATTATTAGTGTTTATTTATCCTTTTTAATGCCCTTCCTTCACCAGATTTTATTTCAATGAGATAAATACCTGTTGGGTAATTACTAAAATCCAATGATGTTTTACCATCGTTAGTGAATTTTTGTGAATGGAACAACTTACCTTGAGCATTAATTATATTAATTTGTGTTTCACTTTTAAACACCTGTCCAAAATCAATTTCTACAAAACCATTTGTTGGATTAGGATATATCATTATTGAGTTAGAATAAAAATTGTTTTCTAAACCTGTAATTACAAAAGAATTTTCTTCTGTTTGGGTTTCACATCCATGCTGATTAATAATACCAGCTTTGTAGTTACCTGATTTAGGGACACTCAAAATTGAATCAGTAACACCATTCAATTCTTCCCCATTTAAGTACCATTTAAACTGTCCTATTTGATTCGATTTGGCTAATAATGTTGTGCTATCCAAAAATACCAAATCAATTTTAGCAGTCGGTTTTTCAACTATTGTAATTCTATTTGATCTGGATGAACAACCATTTTCATGGGTAACTGTAAGTCTATAATTACCCGGTTCATAAGCGATATAATCATTATCGGTCGCAAGCCCAATAGCTTGTCCATCTTTGTACCATTGATAGGTTAATGCAGTATCCTTAGAAGCCTGTAGTGCTACATAAACATTGCTGCCTTCACATATACTTGTTTCATAGGAAGTAGAAATTGAAGTCAATTGTTCTCCACAATTCACCTGGACTCTGGTAATATCAGCATTGATTTCTAAATTTGGGACCTTGCTGTTAGTGATTTTACACGAATAAATGCCTTTATCGGCAATAGAAATAGCATTTAACTTAAGATAAGCCAAATTTTCTCCAGTTAAATCTTCTCCATTTTTCTGCCATTGGTAAATATTGTTTACACCTTCAGCATTTGAATTTATGGTAAAATCTGAATTGATTAATAATAATGTATCTGTGATTTCTGAAGCTAATTTTTGCGGAGAATAGTTCAATTGATACTTTGTGCCAGAATAATCTAAATTTTCCAAATCTTTAAAAGAAAGCCTGTTCCTTCTAAGATTTAAATCCTGAATCATTGGTAAGTTATCAGGAGAAAAATTAATTTGAATTACCTCATTATCACTTATATCAAATTTTTGAAGATTTACTAATTTTTCAATATTAGCATTAAGTGAATTTAAATTATTTTCACTAATATCAAGAAATTCTAAGTTGGATAAGGAATCGAAATTATCTATAAAGACTGAAAGTTCATTTTTTCCAAAAGTCAATTCTTTTAAAGCTGACAAAAATGATAGTTGAGGAGGTGCGGAATCAATTTTGTTGCTATGTACATAAAAATTTTCCAACTTTTTCCATTTACTAATAGAATCTGGAAGTGCTGTGAAAAAATTTCTTGAAATCCATAAAGTTCTAAGTTTTGTAAGATTGGTAAGGGCCTCAGGCACTTTTCCTACGAGATTGTTTTTATCTAAATCCAGATAGGTAAGTTCTTTAAGTTGACCTAATTCTTCAGGAATTTTACCTGAAAGATTATTATTAAAAAGGTCTAATTTTTTGAGTTCTGATAAATCTCCCAAAGCTACAGGAATTGTTCCAGATAGACCTTTACTTGGCAAGTTGACTTCAATAACTCTTTTATTATCTACTTTCACACCTGGCCATGCTTCTACTGGTAATGTTGGGTTATAAGTTGTGAATTGATCATAAACGGATGTTAGGGCGATTGAGTCTTCATAAGATACCTCCTCGACTACATTTAAATATCTATAGCCAGAAGTAAGTTGTAAATTGGGAAAATCTGAATTAGTAAATACACATTGATACCTGCCTTCCAAAAATTCGTCAATATTTTCTAAGATAAGTGTGTCAGCAGTAGATCCTGGGATATCCTTTCCATTATATTTCCACTGAAATAAATCATTTGATGATTTTTTTATTAAATCGGTATTTAGGATTACCTTTTCTCCTTGATAAGCATAAACATTTTGAGGTTCATCAAGATTTAATTGAGGATCATACCAGATTGAATCAACCAGATTTTGATACTCAATTAGGAAGGAAAATGAGAGTTTATTATAAACGATATTTAGGCTATCTAATTCGTCTAGTTGTCCTATTGGCTTTAATGGGATATAAAATAAACCTTTATAGCTCAAATCCAGACTGGAAACTCTCTTGTCTGTAATGCCAACTCCTTCCCATTCTATAACAGGCCTATGAGTTTCCCACAAAAGTTTATCTCCAATAGAATCATAAAGGCTTGCCAAAGCCAATGAATCTCTTGTATTAATTCCCCTATAAATCTTTTTCAAAGTGACAATAGAATCTGATAGAAAACTATCACCATAATTTATTCCCAAGCCATATTCATTATATGGATAAATATCATAATAATATTTAGTTAATGCCTCAATTTCTATACTATCCTCAAAATTTGTTAACGGACCAATATAGACCACTTGCTGATCTTCATAAATATTTCCATAGGCTAGAGGTTTTGCATCAATTGGGGCTGTTCGGATACCATTATGCCTTAAAACCAAATAACCATCTGGAGCATCAACTGAAGCTGTGAAACTACCATTTACATTTATATCTGTCACTTCTGTAAATACTAAATTGGTTGGGGGATTGCTTATTTCTTCTCCTGTCTGGTACAATTTATATTTTTGTTGGAGATAGATAAAAATGTCTTCTCTTTCTGCCTCTGTCATCCATTTATTATAAATAATCACTTCAGCAATATTACCATCAAAATATTGATTAAGAGTTCTTCCGATGAAAGGAGAATTATAAGTGGATAAATCGGTTTGATCAGATGAATAATCCATTAAAGCACCATTCCAAGTAAGGTACTTCCCACTATCGGCACTAAATTCAAAATGAGATATAGCGTATTCTGGAATTGTATAGTCAGTTAGATAATTTCCAAGATTTTCATCAAAATTACCAAGTGAGATAATATCCTCTTTATAGTATCCTGCCATAATTCCTTTATTTGGTGAAATATCATTTCCGCCAATAAAGTAATTATTATCTTTGTTAGAGTTTCTTGCTTCCACAACAAAAAAAGCATAATCTGAATTGATTAGATAATCAGCATTAAAATTCAGAAATTGATCTACTCCATTAAATTTTACACTAGGTAAACCATTGATTTGGTTTTCTTCCAAAATAGGCTGGTTTGTATTGGATAACTGAATTGCATTACTCCCTTTTGCACTCCAATCATTCCAACTACTAATGTTTCCAGCAACATCTTTGGTGACATTTAGGTCTGCAGCCAGCCACATTTGAAGATTTTCAGTCGGGATTGGCGAATATACCAACAGGTCTACATCATTCGAATTGAAGTTTGCGACCAAAAGATCAGTTTCTCCTCCCAGGTTGACGTTTAAAGCTTTTAATGCGATAGGTCTTTGTCCTACTGAGAAATCATAAAATTCAGGAAAATTTCCTGTTCCATCACCCAAAAAGATATTCACAAGGTCATTACCTGAACTTGTAATAGCTAAATCTGGTATCCCATCACCATTGAAATCGGCTGATTCAATATCACTTGGGTTATCAATTTGACTCCCTGCAACGGATGATGAACTTGCAAACGTACCATCTCCTTTTCCAATAAGAATAGAAATATTATTAGAAAAATAATTTGATGTTACTAGGTCAATATTTCCATCTAAATTAAAATCTGCAAAATCTATTGCAGAAGGACCTAAACCAGTAGGAAAAGAATAAAATATAGCCTCATCTTCTGGGTTTACTAAAATAATTCTGATATCATTTGATCCTCCATTTGAAATGGCAATATCTAGATTACCATCCTTATCGAAATCAGCCGAAATTAAATCAGTTGGAGCCACACCAACAGATGCTGATGATCCACCATCAAAATCATATACCCTGTTTCCTTCATTAATATAGAACTCTACATTACTATCAATTTGATTTGTAAATATAATATCTGGAAATCCATTATTAATTAAGTCAATTACCAATAATGAACTAGGCTTATCTCCAGTACTTAAAAAAGTAGGAGTTTCAAAATTGCCATCACCTTTTCCATATAAAACCCCAATCTGATTGCTTACTTTACAAGTAACTAAAATATCTTGAATCCCATCCAAGTCTAAATCAGCCACATCTAATTTTTCAGGTTTTCCAGAAATGTCTATAGTATAATTATTACTAAATCCCGACTGATTCGAAAATGCAATGCGAATTTGATTTTTATTTGGATGGGAAGAAACATAGTCAATTTGACCATCCCTGTTAAAGTCTCCAGTTGCCAGGTCTGAAGGACCATCCAGTGTGCTGCCTACATCTTTGTTGTTATAGGATTTATCATTGATTTTTCCATTATAAAATATGGTTTGAAAAAGAGGTGTTTCCGATTCTATTGTGGAACCTGTTTCCTGTGAAGATAGATTGGATATGACTATTGGAGCTATTGAAGGAGCATGTTTGGGTATAATTACCTTTATCTGTGATTCATTAACTGAAACGACTTTAGATGGTATTGTACCGAAATGAATTGTTATGGAATCAGGGTTTGAACCAAAACCTTTACCTTCAATGGAAATTTCATCACCAATATTCCCCCGATAAGGATCAAGTTTAGTAATGGAAATAGGATTCCTGATCACCAGTTTTGCTGAAATAGACTCCTTGCTGTATGGACCTTCCTCTGTAAATACAGAAATATCTGAAAAAGAACCATTTGATTTTCCATCACTTTGATCCCAGCCATGATAAGTAATTGCTTTTTCTAGTGTCCCCGAAAATCCAAGGTTAGGAACAAATCTGATTTTTATATTTCCATTGGGATTTATTAAAAGTGCATTTGTTTTAGAAGGATTGGTGATTTTTGTCCATAAAGATCCATCTAGGGTATATTCCCAAGCCCCATTTCTATTATTTACATCAATAATAGCCAATCCATTACTATTGGCAATACACTCATCTTCCAAATCCAAGACTATTCCATCTATAAGTTCCCAAATGTAAGTACCTTCATTAAGTGAGTCTGGAACATCTCTGAAAATAGGTTCTAATTCTGGTCTTTTAGATTGGTCAATACTAGGGGCAAAGTTACGATTCGCAGGTGTTTCATAAGCTCCAATATCCACATAAGGAGAAGTCCCAAATCCTGTATTTCCATTTTGTATTACGTCTTGGAATCTATTATTTCCTTCTATATCTTCAAGTAATGATATTCTGGAGTTATCTCCACTATCTACAGCTGGCGAACAAAACAATAATCTTAAATCTCCTAAATCATCATCCTCAGTTCCCCAAATACTATCTTCTCCTTCCCAAGGCATTCTTACAAATTGTGGAGTATTAGAATGAATATTATATGAACATCCTGTAGCACAAGGCGCATCTCTTAAGTTTTTTTGAGATGTCATACTTCCTGAAACAAGTTCTTCCAATGGGCTTAACCTTCCACTATTTCCATTAAAAATGGAATTATATACCTCGAAACTATTGCCTGAAGCATTTGTTAAAGCCCCACCTTTATCCGCCTGGTTAAATAAAAAGTTGTTGTTTACCACATTTATTGTTGAATAACTACTTGCATAAATCCCCCCCCCACTACCATTTGTAGCCATATTTCCTATGAAAATGGAATTTATAATTTCAACTTTTTCCCCCTCGGTTTGACCTACATGAATAGCTCCTCCATTATCGTTTGAATCATTTCCTATAAATCTTGAATTTCTGATTTTTGGTATAGCATTTATAGAATAAATTGCACCACCTTTTCTCTCAGCAAAATTTTTCACAAAATGACAATTATTTAATCCTAAATATCCATCTAAGAGTAAAACTCCCCCTCCAAATTTTTTGTTTGTTCCACTTCCGTTATTATGTCCTCCGTTAGCAACTCCTCCTGTAATGTGTAAGCCGTCCAAAGTAGTCAATGTTCCATTTCCTGAAACAGTGACTACATGATAAGAATTGTCAGATGGGTCATTGGCAATTCCAATATCTCCTGATAAAATGGTCTTATAGGTAGGATCATTGAGGTTTCTTTCATCCAGAGAAGATTCTTCTCCTTTAAAATGTCCTACCAGGATCACATCATTTGGAATATTAAAGGATTTAGTTCTATCTGAACCACTTGTAGGTTTGTAAATTCCATCTGCTATCCACACATCTCCACCAGCAATGGTAAGAACTGGATTTTGTAATGCTTCTTCCACGGTTTTATAGGCAGTGTTCCAACTTAATCCATCGCATGCCATTTCACCACAAGGGGCATTTTGATCAACATAAATAATCTGGGAAAATGAGGAATAGGAAATAAGTAAAAAAGGAAGAAATAAAAACTTTAATAAATGCTGAAAATTAGCCCTTAAATGGTATTTGTTTGCCATAAATTTTGGTTTCAATTAGTGCTTTTGCATTACATAATACAAACTAGTGCCAAGAAGGGGTATTTGTTAAAGAATCCAATATTCTATTATTGTAAGGTATTTTTAGATTTAGGAAAGAATCTATATGCTCTTTTTTACAATGGTGATTTTATTAAAAAAAATTAAAGAACATAGAAGTATTAGGTTAAACGCATCAAATTTTTAGATAGCTCTTAGAAGGAAGTTAGAATAGATTTTAATAATTTTATTTTTTGAATTAAAAAATAAAATCGGGCCTCATAAGCTCCAAATAGTGTTTGAATATTTTCATGCGTTTAACCT
>JAHQVQ010000410.1 GCA_019634305.1 Flammeovirgaceae bacterium
GTTCAATTCGTTTTTTATTTTTTGTAGGTTTTTACTGGTTTCAGTTTGTAACTGAAATTTTTTGATGAATTCAAGTTTATAAACTTAAGCCAGGGTGGTTTTTGCAGATTAGCTTTACAGACTGCCTGAATAACATTTATTGGTGAACTTTTTTACTTACCTACAAATTCAATTGCCTTTTCAAGCACTTCATCCCTTCCATCTTTTATGCCCTGAATAGTAGGCTTCACTTCAACATCAATTTTTACTCCTTTTCGCTGCGTTTCCGTTCCGTCAGGATAAAAAATACCAATGCCACTAATGCCGGTTTTAAATCCACCAACCAAATTAATTCTACTTACATTTCCATCTGCTCCCGATGTCTGACTGCCCATTGTAGTAACATTATCTCCTGTTTGCAAACACATTGCTGTAAATTCGGACTGACTCTGTGAGCGTTCATTGACCAGTATAACTACCTTCCCCTTATACTTTAATCCATCATTGCTACCAGATTGCCTGCCTTCCTTCCAAATAAATTTTCCGGGATAATTTAAATCAGGATAGGTCACTTTGAAGAAGTTATTTTTTTTAGATGAAATATGATATGCTAATGGATATAAAGTCCAGTTTGGATAATTTCTTAAATCAAAAACAATAGCTTTAGTATCATTTAAAGCCTTCATAACTTCTTCTACATCTTTATTTTTAATTACTCCCATATTCAGGTACCCAATATTCCCATCAAGGATTTTAACAGGTTCTTTTTCCTTCTTTTTATAGTTAAATTCTTCGAATAAATACCTTCTTATAGATTTGGAATAAATTTCACCATCTCTTACATATTCTATTTGCACTGATTCGGTATTTCCATTAAAAACAGATCTGAAAGCCATATACTTTTTTCTGGAGATATTTGATCCTGTAATATATATTTCTCTCTCCTTAAAAATTTCCCAAACACCTCTGCCATCAACTTTTGTAATAACATCTCCGACTCTGAGGTCATCAATTGTTGCCAAAGAATCATTAAAGAACCCGGTTATCACAGCATTTTGGTCTATTAACCTGAAACCTGCAGAAATCCAATAGCCTCCAAAAAAAGCATTCGTTTTTTTGCTAAAATAACCTGCATGACTATCATCTACACTTACAATTAGCTCAAGCATTGCCAAATGAAATTCTGTTTCGGTTTCCGGATACAAAAATTTTGGAATCATTGTGTTTAAAACTTCATTCCAATCGGTGTCTGTTTGGTATTTGTATGGGAAAAAATATTCAACAATATTCCAATATCGGAATAAAGAAAGCAATCTTAAATTTTCATCTTTCCAGTTAAAATCCTTGTAGTCTATTTCATTTTTAATTTTAATATTTCTAACCTTCTTAGATTGGGTCACATAGTGTTTCTTTCCCTGATGTCTATTATCTTCTATATATTTTAACTTTTCAGTAAGTTCAGAAGAGAATACCTTGTTATTTTCCATCCATAATAAATCGAAGTTCTTACCAAAATATTCGTATTCCTGGTCCTGGTTACATTTTTTGCATTTCCCTACTTTTCCAAGATGATCAATCCAGTCAATAAAGATTTGAGATAATTGTGCTTTGTTTTCAGCCTTTTTTGCTTTGGGTAAAATCTTAAAAAGCTCTTCATCCCAATTAAATTTCCCCTTAGCCACAGTGGGATGATAATATTTTAAAAATCCCCAAACCTGAGCAGTGGCTGCTAATTTTTCAGTTTCGGATAAATTTTCCTTAGCAAAAGTTATAGAAGGTGAAACAAAAAGAATTAAACAAACTAAGACTGTTTTAATGTTTTTCATGATGGGGATACTTGCATTATTGGTAAATGTATAATTTACCATAATTGTTAAAAATAGAATTTTAGGGTAGTGTTTTTCTATTTAATGCTAATACATGAAAGTGAGTTGCCTGAATATCGAAATTATAATTGTTTTTGAGGTGGTTGCTTACTGGTTTCAGTTTAATACCCGCAATGGAATTGTGAAATCTATGAATAAAATCAAGTTAAAAAACTTGATGTATAGGTAGTCTAAAATTGTATTTTTATGATGGGTGGGGAACAACAGTTAGCTTACTTTTTTTGTTAAGCTTTTCATGTTTTTTAATAAGGTTAACAGAGCTTTCTGGTTTTCAATAATTAAACTGTTACATTCTTCAAGATTAACTTTTGTAGGGCTCACTGATTCAAAAACTATTATTCCATCAGGATTAGAAGCAGTATTATTGTCATTAATAGTTTTTACAAATAACGAACGGCTCTTCATTCTAATTTTAGATAGCCTTCTATCTGCTATATTGCATCTTTCTTTCATAAAAATCTTATACTCTTTACCTTTTTTTATCCACTTTGGTGCACCTGTAACAAGCACTTCATTTTCTCGCCAGCCCTTTCCAATAAGCCCCTCATTTTCTTTGTATTCATAATTTGTTTTTTTGTTATAGGCAGAGTTTTTAGCACAACGTCCTAATAAAGTGAAATGATTTCCTTGATATTTATAGATACTTATTCGTTCATCCCCAGTTGTATAAAAGGATTCAAATAAATGGAGGATATTATTACTACATAAAGTGTAATATTCATCCTTATAGGAGTTAATCGAGTTTTGTAGTTCCTTGTTTTTGTCAATTTCAGCTTGAACGGTTCTATTATGTAAATTTCTATTTGCACCAATAATAATGGAGATTAAAAGTAATGAAGCAAATAAAATTAATAAGAAAGGCCAAGCATCTTTCCAAGAATATGTGTCTATAAATATTGCATCGTTTCCGGATAGGATGCTAATAATGGTAAGTCCTATAGTTCCAATTGCGGTGAGAAATTCTGATAAATATTGACGGATGAAGTATCGTGTTCCCTTAATAGAGGTAAGTATTAATATTAGTATTATACAAATGAGAAAATATAAATATCCAGACATTAATTCATTTTTATTTTATAAAACAAAAAGGCAAACTCTTTAACATTAAAATGAAGGGAAGCTATTTAAGAATAGTTTTCTAAACTAACAAATTTAATTTTTAACTGCCTATTATTTTGAGTTTTTAATTCTAGAGTAAACCTTGTTGATCTAAAAATAGAAAAGCCCAAGTAATAAAACTCAGGCTTTTCTGAATGGATTAAGTTTTTCCTTATTTCCCGCCTTCTTTAGTTTCCGGATAGAGAACGATTTGGGCGTAGTTTTCGAAATTGAAATATTTCTTGGCTGTTTCTTTTAGTTCATCAGCGGTCATGGCATCTATTCTTTTGGCATAATCCAAAATGTCTTCGTATTCCCTTTCATAGATATAATGATTCCTCAATACGCTTAGCCAGGTGCCATTTTGTTTTAGGCCTTCTTTCATTTCCAGTTTTTGGGTTTCCTTTATTTTTACCAGGTCTTTTTCCAAAGGTCCTTCTTCCTGTAATTTTTTGATTTCCCCAAAAGTGGCATCAATCAGACTTTGCACATTTTCCGGTGAACAGGTAAAATTGATGTTGATGGAATAATTTTCTACGGGCAATTGCTGTGCTGATCCATTGGCTCGGCTGCCATAGACACCACCCATTTCCTCTCTTAATTTTTCTGTCAGTTTTATTTGCAATATTTCTGTTATTGACCTGATATTATGA
The DNA here is from genome assembly GCA_019634305.1 of Flammeovirgaceae bacterium. Classification (GTDB taxonomy): domain Bacteria; phylum Bacteroidota; class Bacteroidia; order Cytophagales; family Flammeovirgaceae; genus Flexithrix. The sequence goes on from JAHQVQ010000410.1 coordinate 3,617, forward strand.
GCCACTTCTCTGGAATATTCCAAATCTCCGGTAAAGGCCAAAGTCACCTGGCTTTTTGCATCAGCTCCTTTTTTCACTTCTTCTTTTACCACTCCCTCAGGATATCGCATGCCTATATCTTTCCAGGTTTCTTCTCTGTTAATATCAGGCAGGCTTCCCAGATAAGTTTCCAATAATGGTTTAATTTCTTCCACATCAAAATTTCCTACTAAAAAGAAAGTGAAATCACTGGCATCCCTAAATCGTTCCTGATAAATTTCGAAAGCTTTATCCAGGTTAATAGCATCCAGTTCTTCCATAGTCGGAATTCCTCCTCCTCTTGGATGATCCTGACTCAAAATTTTCGATACTTCATTGGAATAATAATAATTCGGATCGGAAAGCAGGTTTTGCATATAAGCCTTCAATCTGGTCATGTATCCTTGAAATGCCTCCGAGTCTTTTCTTGGTGCAGTGAAATACAAATGCGCCAGTTGGAACATGGTTTCCAAATCTTTAGGTGAAGATCTTCCGGAAAGTCCTTCAGTCAATTGCCTGATATAAGGATTTACTCCGGCTATTTTTCCCGCAAGTAATTTTTGAATATCGGTAATAGAATGTTCACCGATTCCTCCTTGCGAAACTAAAACACTCGCATTACTGGCAGATTGGTAAACATCATCGGGATAAATGGAACTTCCACCAAAACTAAAACCATCGAAAAGAATTTCATCATTTTTAAAATCAGTTGGTTTTAAAACCACTTTGGCTCCATTTGATAAAGTGAGTTCTGTGACTCCATGATGTTTTTCAACTGAGGCAGTTATTTTGCCCGGAGTGGGCATATTTTCCATTAAAGCGGCAGAAGCCAGGTTATCCACATAGGGTTCAATGGTCTTTTCGTCCACTTCTTTTAAGATAGCCAGAACTTTTTCTTCCGAGGGAATTTCTACACCTTCTTTTTCCGGAGCGGTAATTACCACCACCCTGTTTTCTTCTGTAATCCATTCTTTTGCTAGTGCATTTACTTCTATCAATGAAATAGTGGGTAAAACAGCTCTTACAAACCCAAACTCGAATTCAATACCCGGAATAGGTTCATTCTCTAAAAAATTCCTTTGATACTCTCCCACATATGATCCCGATTCGGTTTTATCTCTTTCGTTAAAGGCTTTTTCATAACTTGCCATCATTTGCATTTTGTACCTGGATAATTCTCCTTCAGTGAAGCCATGAAGCATTACACGCTTATTTTCTTCCAGGATAGCTTTTAATCCTTTTTCTACGCCATCTTCAGCTGTTCCTGCATAAGAATAGTAGGCATTTTTTGTCCTTATTAACCCGCCATAACCAGAACCTCCGAAAATAAAAGGAGGATTGGCTGATTGCGTAAGTTCTCTCAATCTCATGCTTAACATGCCATTATAAAGTGATTGAACAATACTGTTTTTATAATCTGCTAAAGTGATTTGGTCTTCGGTTTCATGTTTATAAATTACCTGAACTTGAGTGTTAGAAGCTTCCTTATCAGTTACTCTGGCAACTAATGTTTCTCTGTGATCGGGAACTTCATAAGCTTCTCTTTTCTTAGGATTGGAGACCGGTTTAATTTTTCCAAAGTGTTTTTTTACTTTGGCTTCCATCTCCTTTAATTCCATATCACCCACCACTACTACCGACATCAGATCGGGTCGGTACCAGTCTTCATAAAAGTTTTTGATGGTTTCAGGTTTGAAATTCTCTAAAACTTCAACAGTTCCAATTGGCAGCCTTTCAGCATACCTGGAATCTTTAAAAAGTATTGGGAAATATTTTTCCTGCATTCTGGCATCTGGTCCCAGATCTCTCAACCGCCATTCTTCAATTACGACTCCCCTTTCTTTATCAATTTCTTCCGGGTCTAAAGTGACATTTTGTGCCCAGTCTTCTAATATTTGGAAGCCATTTTCTACAATTTCTTCTTTGTCCGAAGGAATAGGCAGAATGTAAACTGTTTCATCGAAAGAAGTATAGGCATTGAGGTGAGCCCCAAATTTTACCCCTACAGATTGCAGGTATTCTACGAGTTCATTTTTCTCAAAATTCTTGGTGCCATTAAAACACATGTGCTCCATAAAGTGGGCAAGACCTCTTTGATCCTCATTTTCCATTAGTGAACCAGCATTAAGCACCAGCCTTAATTCTACCTTTTCTTCAGGTTTGGCATTTTTCCTTAAATAATAGGTGATGCCATTTTTGAGTTTACCAATTTTTACATCCGGATCAACCGGGATTGGCTTATTGAGATTGGAAACGTCAACTTTCACAATTGATGCTTCCTGAGCATTAATTTGTGTGAAAATTAGAAAGCTGAAAAGAAATAGTATGAGTTTAAAATAAAGCCGCTGCATAATAAAAATGGTTTCTGAGCAAGGTTAAAAATTAAATTTCTATCCGAATATTCAGGCTTTAATTCCATATGTCCAAATTTTCCTCTTTATAAAAAGAAAGTAAAACTGAATTAGGAATAAATATTTAAAATATTTGTGGAAAAAGTACAAGATATTTTACTGACTAATTGATTAGGTGGAATTTGCTGCATTTATAAAATTAGACTTTCAAAAACTGTTGGTTTTTCATGCAATACATTTCTTTTAAATGACAAGACAAGAAAAACTATTGAGCTTTCGTCCTTTTTTCCAGTCGATGAAAAAATCATGCGATGACCAGAACAAAAAAATCTTTGCCTTCAAAGAGGTTTTCCGAGTGAAATGTTTAGGTATCTAAATGATTATTCCACTAAGGACTAGAATTAGGATATCGGTATCCAATTATTTTTCCCATACTAATTTTGAAGGCATTTTAGATTCACTTTGAAATGATACCTTTTGAAGAAAATCTAGTTTTTTTATATAATACTATACTTCTGATCGAAGGATTTCTAATGGTGGTTTTCCTAAAACTCCTCTAGTGTTTAACATTCCAATGATTACTGTTAGGCCTGTGATAATGGCTAAGACAACCAAAGAAGGAATGGGATCGGGAACAAATGGCGAATCGAAATTGAAGTAGGCTAATGCCCAACTGCCTGCCAGTGCCAGAATTATTCCTGATAAAGAAGCCAGACTGCCCAGGAAGAAATATTCCAGCGCATTTATTTTTAAAACTTGTTTTCGGTTAGCTCCAAGTGTTCTGAGTAAAACACTTTCCTGAATTCTTTGATACTTACTGATAATGACTGATCCGATTAAAACCAGAATTCCGGTAACAATGCTGAATAATGCCATAAAGCGAATGACAAAGGAAACTTTTCCTAATACATCATCAAGTGTTTTTAGAATTAAGGCAAGGTCGATAGAAGATACATTGGGGAAAGATTTAACAAGTGCTTGCTGAAATTTGGCAGATTGTTCGTCTGATTGCACTCTGGTAATCACCACATGGAATTGAGGAGCTTCTTCCAACACACCTTTAGGAAATACAATCAGAAAGTTAGTTTGTACCCTGTTCCAGTCTATTTTTCGGAAACTGGAGACATAGGTTTTTACAGGAGTTCCCTGTACATTGAACAAAATTTCATCTCCTAAACCAACATGCATTCTACGGGCAAATCCTTCATCAATTGATACAAAAACAGAGTCCTCAAAATTATCGATTTCCCCTACCCAATTACCTTTCTCTAAGGTTTCTGAATCTATGAGAGTATCTCTGTAAGTAACTCTATATTCTCTATTGTAAACCCAGGTATCAATTTCGGAAGTGGTATCTTGTTGGTTTTCAAATTTGCTAACCCCGTTTATTTCCATTACTCCAATATTGACTATAGGGACTTTCTGAATTAATGGCATATCAAATTCTTCTACCAGTTTTTCTACTTCATCCTTTTGTGGTGTCTGAATATCGAATAAAACCATGTTAGGTTGGTTTTCACTAGCAGAAAGCTCTACTTTATCTAACAATAAACTTTGAGTAAAGAACAAGGTTGAAATAAGAGCTGTGCCTAAACCAATTGATACAATTAATATTAAAGTCTGGTTGTTGGGTCGATAAAGATTGGCAATTCCCTGACGCCAGACATAACTCCAGGAGGCTGGGAAATACTTTTTCACCAGCCACATAATTAATTTGCCAATTCCAGTAAGAATTAAAAATGAAAGCGCTATAAATCCGGTAAAGAAAAAGGCTTCTTTTATTTCCCTGATTTGTAAATAAGCAAACCCAAATATGAAAAGGGCAATCGCTAAAAAAGCCAACCATTTAAGTAAATCTTTTGAAGCACTATCTTCCTCAAAAAATGCCCGTAAAGCTCTTAATGGAGAAATTTTTCTTACTGCAAGTAATGGCAGTAATGCAAATAAAATAGCCACTACAAATCCGGATAATATTCCTTCGGTAATGGCTATCCAGGAAATAGAATAACTGACTTCCAGTGGAAGAAAGTCCTGCAATATTTTAGGGAGAATTATTTGAATGCCACTACCTAAAATGGCACCTACAATGGAACCAAATAATCCCATAGCAGATATCTGAAATAAATAAATTAGAAATGCTCCTGAGCCTTTTACGCCAAGGCATCTCAAAACGGCTACGGTTCCAATTTTTTCCTTAATATAAATATGCACCGCACTTGCTACCCCAACACAGCCAAGTAATAGCGCTACAAATCCAACCAGGTTGAGAAATTGTGTTAAATCAGAAAAAGCTTCTCCAACATTTTCCTTTCTCATTTCTACCGTTTCATATCTAAGCGATTCTGTTTTAAAAAAATCCTTCCCTTTTTCAACCACATTTTTCGTGGTTTCCTCCGAATCGAATTTATAGAAATAGGTGTAATTTATCCTACTTCCTTTCTTTACAAGCCCGGTTTCTTCCAGGTATTTTCCGGGAATGAAAACCGTTGGAGCAATAGTGGAATTGAGTCCGATTTCCCCAGGAGCTTTTTCTAGTCTTCCTGCAATTAGAAAATTGAGTTTTCCAATTTTTACGGAATCTCCTACATCAGCCCCAAACTGAATTAAAAGAGTATTATCAACGAGTGCTTTTCTTCCATTTCTAAAATCCTGTGAAGCACTTTTAGGAACAGTTTCAAAATCTCCATAGAATGGAAAATCGCCTTCCAGCCCCTTAATTTGTACCAACCTGGTGCCATCGCTAATGGGGAAATAAGCCATAGAGGCAAATCTTACCTCATTGGCTTTATGAAGGGCAAGGGTATCAAAAAAAGCATGAAGGGAATCACTCATTGGCAATCGTCCTCTTACTGAAAGGTCTGCACCAATTAATGATTTTGCCTGATCATCAATATCATTTTTAAGGTTGTTGCTAAAGGAATTGATAGCCACCAAAGCCGCTATTCCTAAAATGATGGAAGAGGTAAAAAGCAATAGTCTGGACCGGTTTTTCCGGCTATCCCGCCAGGCCATTTTAATAATCCAGGAAAGGTTTGTGTTGGGTTGAGGTTCCAATTTTTTGATTCGTTTGATTGGGAATTAACCTTGTTTTAACTTTATAGCATTTGAAGCGGCTCCAGTCTCCGTAAGTTCATCCGAAACTAGTTTTCCTCCCTTTATGCGTACAATTCTCTGCGTTTTGGCAGCCAGTTCTAAATCGTGAGTAACCAAAACCAAGGTGGTGCCTTGCTCTTTATTCAGGTTAAAAATCAGGTTTTCCACTTTTTGCCCGGTTTCTTCATCAAGATTTCCAGTGGGTTCATCAGCAAAAAGAATTTGAGGACTATTAGAAAATGCCCTGGCAATGGAAACTCTTTGCTGTTCTCCTCCTGAAAGTTGGGTAGGATAATGATCATGCCTATCAGCCAAACCTACTTTGTCTAGTAAATCAAGGGATCTTTTTTTAATGTTTTTTTCTCCCCTAAGCTCTAAAGGCACCATTACATTTTCAAGAGCAGTAAGTGTAGGAATCAGCTGGAAGTTTTGGAAAATAAATCCCACATGTTGGTTTCTAACATAAGCCCTGTCGTCTTCACTCAGGTTATCCAACACAATTTGATTAAGAATAACAGAGCCTGAAGTGGCTCTGTCCAAACCTGCACATAAACCAAGCAGTGTAGTTTTTCCACTTCCAGATGGACCTACTATTGAAAAGGTAGAACCTTTTTCGATAGCAAAATTGACAGTATCCAAAACGGTAAGTAATCCGCTATGACTTTTATATTGCTTAGTTAAATTTTCAACTTTTAGAATCTCCGACATTATATTTTAAGAAATTTGGAATTTTTATCGATTTGAAAAGTATTATGGGAATTAAATTAATATTTTTGAATAGAATCACATAACATAAGTGTTCTCAATTTTCTCAAAAAAGAGATAATTTCATTAAAGGAATAAAATCTCTTTTTGATTTTTCAAAGGATAAATCATTATTACCACCTGTCGACTAAATATCAAGGTTTTTTTAATTGAAAAATACCAAAACATAAGTTTGAAATTAAATTTTCATAAACAATTCAATTAGTCAATCATCTTCTTTGAAACTCAATTAAAAACAAGCTAAATTTAAATAAGTTTATTGGTAAAAAGATATAAACTTTACATTAGAGGCAAATTGAAGTGGAAATTCATGGTTTTTTAATATTGGATTGATTTATTCAGGTAATCTGAAATGTTTAAAATTGTTTGGGTTGGTTCAAATATTTAGAGCATGTTTAAATTTCAGATATTATGTTAAAATCGTCTATTTCAAGAACCTCAGTTCAGTATTTTATTTTACAATAGTACTGCTATTCAAAAATAAAATCCTTTCCTAAGGACCTCAAACTGAACAATTTTATTCATAAATTTAAATTTTAAACAAGCTCCTATTAAGATACAAAAAAACTCAATGTACTTCATATTAGTTTCCATTAAAAAAAATGGATTACTTTTTTTAAAATATTTGGGATGAAAAGATTTTGGTTACCACTATTAAGTTTGATTTTTATAATGGCCTGTAGTTCAAAGCAAAATGAAACTAAACAGGCTGATAATAAGGGAAATGAAGCTGGGAATAATTTGGAAGAGGAAAATATAGCTGAAGATAATTCTGGGCTAAAAACGGTGATATTTTTTGGAAATAGTCTAAGCGCAGGATATGGACTTGATGAACCAGATAAATACTCATTTCCAGCTTTGGTTCAAAAAAAAATAAATGAACAAGAACTGCCATATAAAGTTGTAAATGCAGGGCTGAGCGGAGAAACCACTGCTGGTGGATTAAACAGAATAGACTGGATTTTAAAGCAGCATGTGGATGTATTTGTTTTGGAATTGGGAGGAAATGATGGCTTGAGAGGAATTCCAACAACGGAATCTTATAAAAACCTGCAGGGAATAATTGATAAAGTAAAAGCTAAAAATTCTGATGTGAAAATTGTTTTAGCCGGAATGGAGGCACCACCAAATATGGGAGATGATTATACTTCGGCTTTTAGAAATATGTATCCGGATTTGGCAGAGAAAAATAGTGTATATCTTATTCCTTTTTTATTGGAAAATGTAGGTGGAGAAGCTGATTTGAATCAGGCAGATGGGATTCATCCAAATTTAGAGGGACATGCTATTGTTTCGGAAAATGTGTGGGAAATATTAGCGGGAATTTTAGAGAAGGAAAGTGTATAGGGAAGAAGAAGAAAAGCGCATCCGGAAGGATTCGAACCCTCAACCCCCGGAGCCGAAATCCGGTATTCTATCCAGTTGAACTACGGATGCGTTTTATTTGATTATCAAATTAATGCATTATGTGAATAATATAATTGATAAACAAGGCATTAATTTTTAAGAAGTGCAAATGTAAAAATATTTATCAAATACATTACAAAAGTTTTCATTTATAATTTCCAATAAGAAGTATTTGCATAAAATTAAAAATTATCAATAGTACCTGTTACTCAATTTAAGATAAACCTGCTCAATCATTTTTCAATGGAATTCAACAAGAAATTAACCACAAAAGAAAAAGCATTACAGATAAATCTTGATCCTCATATTTATGGCTCATTTGCTGAAATAGGGGCAGGTCAGGATACCGCTGCGAATTTTTTTAAAGCGGGTGGGGCTTCTGGAACCATAGCCAAAACAATGTCTGCATATGACATGGCATTTTCCGATGCCATTTATGGCTCAGTTCAAAGTGGACGATATGTATGTGAGCCTAGGCTAATAAAAATGCTGGAGAAAGAATATAATCTCTGCGTAAAAAGGCTGCAACATAAAGCTGCTGATACTAAGTTTTTTGCTTTTGCCAATACCGTTGAAGCCTTAAATTTTAGCAGAACAAATGAGGGGAAAGGCTGGGTTGGTTTAAAATTTCAACTTACTCCTGGAAGTGAGCCAAATGAGTGTGTGATTCACATCAGAATGTTTGACAATGATCCCATTTTGCAACAACAGGCACTTGGTATTGTAGGGGTTAATTTAATGTTTGGCTGTTATTATCTTAATAAAGACCCAGAAGCACTTTTAAATTCTTTGCTGGATGAGCTTACCTCTCACAGAATGCAGATCGATTTTTTTAGGCTTACAGGTCCGGATTTTCCAGAAGTTGATAATCGTATTTTTAGTTTGAAACTGGTGAAGAATGGACTAGCCAAAGCTACTATGTTTGGACCAGATGGAAGTGTATTACAACCTGCAGAAGTTTTGTACAAAAAGAATATTCTTTTACTGAGAGGAAGATTCAGACCTGTTACCAATGTAAATATTGACATGTTGGAAAAAGGCTATGAATTATTTAAAAATGAGGAAGATGTAAATGAAGAGAATATTATGGCTTTAACTGAACTCAATTTAAGTGATTTAAAAGATCCAACCAAAGGACAGATAGATGAGAAGGATTTCCTTGATAGAGTGGATATTCTTTGTTCTCTGGGGCAAACTGTTTTGATTTCCAATTATCCAGAATATTTTAGGCTAATTTCTTACCTATCCAAATTTTCCAGGAAAAAGAAAATAGGGTTGATTTTAGGGGTTTATAATTTTGAAAAGATTTTCATGGAAAAATATTATGAAAATCTACAAGGGGGTATCTTAGGATCCTTTGGAACTTTGTTTGGAGGAAATGTAAAACTTTATGTTTATCCATCTTACAAAAAAGGTAGTCGGGAAATTATTTTTTCTGAGGATATAAAACTACCAGATCATTTGGTTCATCTTTTTATGCATTTGGTGGCCAATGATAAGATTGAGAATATCACGGATTTTAAAAAAGAAAATTTACATATTATTTCCGATGAAATTTTGAAACTTATAAAGAAAGGTGAAGATGGTTGGGAGGTTGCTGTTCCTGAAATAGTAGCCCAAACTATCAGAAAAGAGAATTTATTTGATTTCCCGGTTATAGCCCGGTAAAAATTAAAGCTCCTGTTTTCAATAAAATAGGAGCTTTTTTATTATTTCTATCAAGAAGGAAAATTCTATTTAAATAGCTTTAATAAGAAATTGAAAAACCAATTTTTGTTGGCGGACATGATTTTATTCAACATGCTTTCCGCCTTTGAGGAAAACACATTCAGTTCCCCCATTATTTTTTCAAATTCCTGAACTTCTTCGGTTTTTCCTCCCTCCAATTTACCAATCTGACCAAGAGATCGCATCATCGGGTCCAATTCTCTCTTTTTTCTTTGCTCGATAATGTGCTTAGCTAATTCCCACATATCTTTCTCAGCGATAAAGTATTCCCTTCTTTCTCCGGGAATGAACGCTTTGAATACAATTCCCCAATCGATTAATGCTCTAATATTCATATTGGCATTTCCCCTTGAAATCATCAAATCCTCCATAACTTCTTCTGTCGACAAGGCTTTTGGACTAATAAGTAGAAGGGCATGAATTTGTGCCATTGTTTTATTAATTCCCCAGTTAGAACCCAGAGTTCCCCAGGTCTGTATAAACTTTTCTTTAGCTTGTTGATATTCCATTTCTAGTAGATTAGGAAGTATTGAATTTTCAGGAATTTATGAAAAAAATGAGTTTGTTTCTTTTATTATTTCTAACTGTATTAAAGAATTAACCCTTTTTAGGAAGTACGTTTGTGGTGATCTTTACTCTGGTTTGAGGAGTTTCTGCATTCGAGTATATAGTAATGATTTTATTTTGAATTCCGGATTTTCCCCTGCTATCAAATTTCACTAAAAGTTCACTTTCTTTTCCGGGTAAAATAGGCTCCCTTGACCAGTTAGGAGCTGTGCAGCCACAAGTAGTTGCTACATTGGTGAGAAGCAAAGGGGATGTACCTGTATTTTTAATAATGAAAGTATGCTTTACAACATCTCCCTGATAAATATCTCCGAAGTCAAATGATTCTTCTACAAAATGAATTTTTGCAGAACTATTGGATTGAGCTTCCTGAGCTAAGGTAGAGTTGGAAATAAAAGCCAGAAATAAAAGAGGAAATAAAATATTCAAAGTCTTCATTGCTATTTGATTTTAGTGTTGAGTATAATCAGATTAAAAAAATATTTAAGGTAAATCACAAAGATAAAGCTCCTTAGTTTTTAATAAATTAAATCAGCTAAAAAAATTATTAGGGAAATTTACAAAGAATAATTCGGAAGTACTTCTGGTAATGGCTGTATAAATCCATCTCATAAATTCTAAATCTAACAGACCTTCTTTATAATAACCAAGGTCTACAAAAACGGCATCCCATTGCCCACCTTGAGATTTGTGACAAGTTAGTGCATAGGAAAATTTTACCTGAAGTGCATTAATATAGGGATCATTTCGAATAGCTTTCATTTTTTCCTTTTCCTCCCCAATTTCAGCATAAGATTCTAAAACCTTTTCATAAACCTGGTTACTCTCCTCAAAAGTCAGGTTAGGGGAAAAAGAGTGTAGTGTATCAAGATAAATTTTGGCATCAAAATGAGGTTCATTGGGGTAATCCAACAATCTAAGTGTCAAATCTGCAAATCTGGCTCCATGAATTTCTTCAAAATTCTTTACTTTCATCACCTCCACAAATTCGCCATTTGCCATAAACCCTGCAACAGCATCCAGGGGCAGCCAAAAATAGTTGTTTCTTACAACCATCAGATAGTCACCAGCTGAGATTTCATCTTCCTGAAAAAGTAATTGATTTCGTATGAATTTGTTATAATAGGTGGCTGATTTATTTGATCTACAAATAATACAAGTATTTTCAATTCCAAATTTATCATAGGCATATCTCAAACCATCTTCCATTTTCTGGCTGGTCATCCTGAAAGTATCATGATAAGCTTTGGTGTATAGTTTAATGTTTTGAGCGTTTGATGCTATACAATCTCTTATTCCAGTAGCATTTTCCAGAATACCTGATTTTTCTTTTTGCCTGACTACTTCGGTTAAAGTAAACTCATTTACACAAAGTAAAAAATCACTGATTAAAGCATCAAAGTCTAATGCAGCGCTAATGTTTTGTTTTACAGGAGGAAGTTGAGCTGTATCTCCGACTAAAAGGAGTTTGTTGCCAGCCCCTGGATCCTCAAAAATAAATGCAAGCAATTCTTCCAATAATCCGCCCTTTTTATAACTCTCTGAAGAATTATCAATCATGGAGGCTTCATCAACTATAAAAACGGTATTTCTGGAATAATTTCTTTGCCTTTTAAAAAATAACCTCCCTGAGTTTGGATCTTCGGTTTGCTTAAATAAAATTTTATGGATGGTAAATGCCTTCCTTTTAGAATAAGAAGACATCACTTTTGCTGCTCGACCAGTTGGAGCCATCAAAATTGATTTGATGTGGAAATTCTTAAGCGTTTTTACTAAAGCACTCACCATTGTTGTTTTTCCAGTACCAGCATACCCTTTAAGCAGAAAAGTGCTTTTTTGATCTTTTTGATTTATAAAGATATCAAGCTGGTGAAATAGCGTTTTTTGTCCTGGTGTTGGGGCAAATGGGAAATTCCTTTCCAATAACTCTTCCGCATCAATCATTCACTAGATTATTTTTCTTACCACATTATAAAACTGAAAAACATCGGAAAAAGAATTATACAAAGGAACTGGAGCGATCCGAATGACATCAGGTTCTCGCCAATCGGAAACAATTCCTGAATTGGTTAATTCTTCAAATACTTTTTTCCCATTTTCCAAAAATACTAATGATAGTTGACAACCTCTGTCTTTGGGAGTTTTTGGTGTGAGAATTTTTATTACTTCTTTTCCCTTTTCAATATTGATTTCATTTACCAGAAATTCTAAATATCCGGTTAATTTCCTGCTCTTTTCAAAAAGGTTATCTATTCCAGCTTTATCAAATATTTCCAGTGATGGTAAATAAGGTGCTATGGAGAATATTTGGGAATTACTTTGCATCCAGCCTTCAGCTCCTGCCATGGGTTTAAATTTTTTCTCCATTAGGAATCGTTCTTCCTGATTGTGTCCCCACCACCCGGCAAATCTTGGGATTTTAAAATTTTCTGCATGATTTTCATGAATAAAAACGCCAGAGGTACTACCTGGTCCAGAATTTAAATATTTATAAGAGCACCAAACTGCAAAATCAGTATTCCATTTGTGTAGGTTTAAAAGGATATTTCCAGCTGCATGAGCAAGGTCAAATCCAACAAAAGCCCCTACTTCCTGTCCTGCACTGGTAATTGCTTCCATATCATAAGCCTGACCAGTATAATAATTTACACCTCCCATTATTACTAAAGCCAATTCATCACCACAATTTTTTATAGCCTTAATAAGGTCTTCAGTTCTAAGAATATCCTCACCTTTCCTAGGAAATAATTCTATAATAGTATTTTCAAAAGAAAGATTTTCGCCTAAATGTTGTGCATGAAATTCAACCTGGCTGGCAATAGCGTATTGATCAGAAGGAAAAGCTCCTCCTTCCATTATTATTTTGAACCTAGTATTGGTAGGTTGATAAAAGGAAACCAGCATGAGATGGAGGTTAACTGTAAGGGAATTCATGATGGCGATTTCAAGTGGGGTGGCGCCCAACAGTTTACAGGATACCTCAAGGAATTTACGATGATAGCTAACCCAGGGTTCAGGTTGTTCAAAGTGGCCGTCAACTGCCAATTTTTTCCATTTAGCTAATTCTTTCTCAATAAAATCTTTTGCTTTTTTAGGCTGAAGACCAAGGGAGTTCCCACAAAAATAAATTACTGGTTTTTTATTTTTAACAGGAAAATAAAATTCAGATTTAAAATCTTTAAGCGGATCATGGAAATCGAGATCTTTGGCAAATTGTAAATTTTTCTGAAAAATCATGTGTAAATTGATTTAGGATTACGGTTTCAAAATTACCCTATTTTTGCTTCTAAAGTAGATATCAAAGAGGTTTTTCAAGATTGAATTAGAGTCTGAAAAAAAATAATAAAAAAAAAGCAGTAATTTTTTTGAGAAAAATTTGAACTTATTAAAAATCCATATAGCTTTGCACACCAAATTCAGGAAAAGCAAAGGAAATATGAATTAAAATACACAATTTTTCTTTACTTATAAATTGATGGGGGGGGATACCAAAGCGGCCAACTGGGACGGACTGTAAATCCGTTGACTTACGTCTTCGCAGGTTCGAATCCTGCTCCCCCCACAAGAACTTTGAAGTTTTTTTTTAAAGTTACAATTAGTAACTTTGAGCTATCAAAAAAAAGCGGGAGTAGCTCAGTTGGTAGAGCGACAGCCTTCCAAGCTGTAGGTCGCGGGTTCGAGCCTCGTCTCCCGCTCACTTTTTTTGGCATTGCCGATGTAGCTCAGGGGTAGAGTGCTTCCTTGGTAAGGAAGAGGTCACGGGTTCAAATCCCGTCATTGGCTCGATAAA
>JAHQVQ010000411.1 GCA_019634305.1 Flammeovirgaceae bacterium
AAGGCGCATAATTGGCTTTTTATTCAACCAATTATTAATAAAAAATGAGAACACTAGCGAGCCTACTGAAGGCAGGATACTCCCCCAGAAATGGCTCCCATTTTTACCGAAAAAATGAGGAGGAGGCCTACATATATTTTTGCAGATTTGATTACGGTTATAAAAGAAAACCAATCACCAAACCATATGACAGGGTTTTTAACCCTAAAATTTTGTACATCCACCGCTACTTTCCAGACCAGCCCATAAGATCCGTGGAGATTATACAATCCTTTCCATACGGAAAGAAAAATCATAAACATGCCTTAAAAGAAGGTGTTTTGAAACTGGCGGAAAATGTGTGGTTTACGGAAGAACAAATATATCTTTATCCTACTTTTTTCAAACCGATTTATTGGGGGTATTCTTGATTTGGAAATCAGGGAAATTGACAAAAAAATGAACCTTCCTCCATCTATATGAATCATAGTTTTGTTTAGGTATTCTTCCAGCCAGTTCTTCATAAGTACTCCAACTTGAAATAATTTTTCATTTCTTTATCTTTTCAACCAAATCCTTAAGAAAAGTATCCAAATTAGAATTTGGAACCAAACCATCATCATCATATTTGCAGAGCTCTGCAAATGCAATTTGCTTTCCTTCTTTTTTTCTAATACCATAATCATCTCCATGAGCTACAAATAGCTGTATTTCTGCAATATCCTCCCATCTGGTAAAATCACAATCTCTAAGGAGTACCGGAACAAATCGAAAGTTCGGATTGGTTTGGGCAATCTTTAAAAATTCTCCAAACTCTTTTTCTTTAATAAATTCCGAACTTAAAAAGCCAGGACTAATTAACAAAATACCAAAATTGCAGGATTCTACCTGTTCTTTTATTTGTTCCCTCCACTTACTACCTATTTCAATGTTCCGATCGTCCCATATTTCCCAATCGCATTGATCTTTTAGATTATCTGTAAAAGTTTTAAAATACCTTTTGTCTTTATGGGAGTATGAAATAAATGCTTTGGGATTATTAGAGCCATTTTCATTTGTTGTCATTTTGTCAATCTTATTAAATAAAAACCCATAATTTCCCTCAAAAACGGATTGAAACTTCGGATTTTTAATAGTACTAATTGGAGTAAAATCATCATCATTTAGAGAAATCTCGATATCATCTGATTGATCTAATTCATATAGTGTTTTATAAATTTCACTAAGTATCTTCTTTGCATGGTCACCAACCTCTATATGGATTTCAATTATTCTATTTTCATAGTTACTGAAAACTAAAACCCTTTGTCCATTTTTATCAAATTGAATTCCATATTTCCAAAATGTGTCATCCGCTAAATTGCCATAAGTAGCAATGAATTTAGGCATGATGCTTCTAGGCAAGAAATTGGAATAGCATAATTTTAAAACAGTATTTCCTGATTTTTCTATAAATCTTTTTGTGCTCTTGATCTCAGGATTTTCTTCTGCCAAATATTGTGGCGCAATATAATTTTTAGGTTCCTTTTTAACTTCAAAAACTAATTTGAAATGATTTAACAAAACCAATAACTCCCTTGCTGAAATTCCTCCAATATTTTCAGCTATTTTCTCAATATGTTTTGAATCAAATTTGCCTTCATTATTGATAACATTATAATCTAATACCTTATAAATACAATCGGTGACCCATTTTGGATTAACAAAAACTTTTTTTTCCAACCCTTCCAATTCTTTAAAATGTAATACTACTCCCTGACGGTGTAAATTTTCAGTAAGAGTGGTTAATTGAGAAACTTCTTGCCCCTGAACCTTATCATCAATTGTTGTTTTAATCTCCTGGCAACGATTTCTGTAATCATCATAGGTTAAAACATTGTCAGTACTCCAATCATCCTGAATAGCATTTTTAATTTTTTGCCATTTTTTGCTATTGCTGAAACTAATAATATTTTCCTGAATATGATTTTTCAGCCTGCTTTCAAATCTTCTAAAATCTAGTAAATAATTTTCCTCTCCATCATAAGTTTTCTCAACACTTAAAAAGAATATATGGTCATTACTATTTAAATTATATTTTACTTTAGTATTATCATCTACATTTATGATTGGCAACTTTTCACATTTGCTTTGGATTAATAATGTAGGAGGAGTTGATTGAGGTGCGGTATGATTAATGTTATCTAACCAATAATGATAATCGAAATGCCATAAATCAACTGTTTTTTTTACCTTGTTGCCATCTTCATATAAAAATATTTCAGTAGGTGATTTTTTCTCTTGTAGATTGGTGCTACTTTCAAATAAAACCAGATATATAGCATTATCACTAAAAAATAAAGAATGAGTGGCATGGTAAAACTCCTGTCCTCCAAAATCCCAGACTGCTACTTTAATATTTTTTTCTGCTTCAGTAGCTTGTTCATCATCCTGAAATGGTTGCCAGATTATATGTTCAATTCCATGTGTAGAGGCTTTATTCTTATCATATTCTCTATCTTTCAAATAATTTATAAGAGAAGTTTTACCCACTGTACTATTCCCTAATAATAGCATTTTAATTTGGTCATTAGGAATCTCACCATCTTCTTCTAAAGAATGCATGTAATTTTGAACAGACTGTAACACGTTTCCATTCTCCTCAAAAATAGTTTTTGGTTCAATTTTATTCCCCTTTGTGCTTAAAAACTTTAAGTTTTTAGCTTTACTAAATAAATTTTCAGGAAATTCTTTTAACTTGTTACCTTCCAAAGAAAGGCTCACTAATTGGTCAAACCCTTTTGGTAAATGGATATTGGCAAGTTGATTATTGATTAGGTTGAGGTTTTCTAACTCCGGAAGGGCTACTTCAAACTCTACTTCCCGGATATGGCTATCACACATCCACAGTTTGCTTAATTGATCCAGTTCGGCACCTGGTTTAAAAGTAATTTTATGGATAGCCTCTTCATTGTAACTGATATCCAGGCATTTCAATTTTGGCAATGCTACTGAAAAGGTAATATCAGTAAACTTGTTTTTACTTAAATCCAGGTATTCCACCTTTTTTTCCGCTGCTTCGGCAAAGATACCAGGTAAATCCTTGTCCTCTAAGCCCTGGCCACATTTGTCCAGTAAAACAAGTTGATGAGGCTTACTCATATAAAATCTATCCTATTAGTTTAATAAAAAAGTCCCAAATAGCTATGTCTGCCACAATTTACTCATTAATAGGCAAATTATCCAAAATGCTTATTTAGCATTTTTTTGTTTGAACAGAATTTTTTGGAATGTTTTATGAACCAGCCTTGCAATCTTGTCCATCACACTGAATGCCCCGGTAGGTTTTTGTAGCATTGCAATGGCTACATCCGGTCTGGACAAAAGGCTACCGCCTTTCTTTTGCCCTGACCTCCTGTAACCCATTACAAAGTACAAAAACCAGCTCAAAATCAAGACCCAAAAGAACATGCCAGATGGCTGACCCTCCATTAAACTAGGGCAACGAAGCAGCAAGGCGAAAGCCGTAAAACCTGTACCAGCTATCAGGATAGTTCCTGTTACGGTCCGCCACACGGCAGGAGTCAGCATCAAAGCTCCAGCTACCGCCACGCAGCACACGGTCATAGGCCCTCTTAGGACTGTCTGTCCAAGAAGTGCCATCATTTGGTGCTTCTTTATAACTTTCATGAAAGTCATCCTCACACCATTCCCATACATTGCCACTCATATCATATAGCCCTAACTGGTTTGGTGCTCTCAATCCTACATCCTGCGTTTCGTGGTGACTGTTTTCCCTATACCAGCCTAATTTCCGTAGTTCTTTCCCTCCTGAAAAAGGAAAACCTTTTTCCCAATCTTTTCCCCCTCTGGCGGCATATTCCCATTCCGATTCACTGGGTAGTCGGTATTTTAATTTTTTACTTTGGTTATTTAGCTTTTCAATGAATGTTTTTGCATCCTTCCAGCTAACCTGCTCCACCGGACGGTTTTTGCCCTGGAACCAGGAAGGGTTATTTCCCATCACCGATGCATACAATTCCTGGGTTACAGGATATTCAGCCAAATAAAAATCAGGGACTTTTACAGAATGAACTGGCTGCTGATATTTTGACCAGCTACTTCCATATAAATTGGGGTCTGGTTGGCCCATCTTAAATGAATCACCTTTTATAAATTTCATCTTAAAAGCTACAGGTCCAATTTTTTGAACAAAATCTTCCATTATTTTCTTGTTAGTCAATTTTAATATATATGTAAAAAACAGCAGGATTTTCGAGCTTTCCAAGCCTACTAATACTGCTGTTATTACAGAATTTCCCCTTTTAAGGGAGTGGAAAATAACCTGTTCAAATGTATGGGTATAGCCATCCGGCATGTCCTTTCCCGGGTCCATTGTTTGAGCTAGGGCAACGAAGCAGCAAGGCGAAAGCCGTTATTCCTGTTCCTGTTATCAGGATTGTTCCTGTTACGGTTCGCCACACGGCAGTTGTCAGCATTATTGTTCCAGCTACCGCCACGCAGCACACGGTTCTATCTTCCAGTCCCAATATAACTTTTTTTTGGAATACATGAGCATCTGATTTTTCCACAAATGCCAATAAGGGAAGCATTTTTCGCTGAAATTCTGCCTGATCAATTTTTTGTGTAGATAAGTGGTGATATAATTGCCTGGATTTTCTGCGGAAACGCTTTCTACTCCTTTTAGCCAAACCTATTCTGTGAGGGTACACCACATATCCTAAAAAAGGCAGGCCATGTGCCAGGGAGTTTATAACATGAGGCTTCATTTCACATTTTAAATTTCGGGTGAGGTAACTACAATATTGCTGTGCTAAAAATTTTACTTCTTCCAGAGAAGCACCAAAGATCACCATATCGTCCATATACCGAAGATAGGCCTTTACCTGCAACTGTTCTTTAATATAATGATCGGCCTTCCCTAAAAAGTGATTTGCAAAATACTGGCTACTCAGGTTGCCAATGGGCAGCCCTTTTTGCGGAGCATTGGCATAAGAATCAATAATCTGGATAAAAATCTGTAATAGTTTTTTATCCTTAAATAAATGGGACAGTTGTAATTTAAGTAAATTATGGTCGATAGTCTCAAAGTACTTCCGCACATCCAGTTTAGCAAAATAAGTATTTTGCCTGGCTAACTGTTTTGCTTTTTCCAATGCTGCATAGGTACCCTTACTTACACGGCAGGCATAACTATCGTAGATTTGATATTTTTCAAAAACAGGATGGCAGATATTCATTATAGCATGTTGCAATACGCGTTCCGGAAAACTACTGGCGCAAATCAGCCTTTCTTTAGGATCGTAAATAGTGAAATAATGATAATTGCCAATCTGCACATTCCCGCTTAACAACTGTTGCTGTAAAGTAAACAGTTCTTCCTGAAGAGATTCCCGGAAGTTAGCGACT
>JAHQVQ010000412.1 GCA_019634305.1 Flammeovirgaceae bacterium
GAAGGAAATTCCTCCGGTTTCCTCTACAAGTGAATTAAATTAACAACCTAACAATAATCTGGTTATATAAACCCTCTGGCAAATGCTCTGCCAGAGGGTATTTTTTTCAGAAAGCCAACCAACCTTGAATTCCAACATCATATCTAATCCTGAATAATAACTGTCTGTTGAATTAAAAAAGGCAATTTTATATTTGATTATGACAAAAAAAGAAATTCGGGCAAAAAATGGTGATCAGTGAGAACGGAGTAATTCAAGAAATTCTGCCTCATGACTTTTAGAAAACCTATCTTATTTATTTTTGATTATTTCCATAAAACAAGCCTTGTAAGTCTTACCGATTGGAATAGAAGTGGTTTTTAGTTTTACTTTATTACCACTTAAAATTTCAAACTTGCTTAAGGCAATTGCAAAAGATTTATGTACTCTAACAATTTTTTCTTGCGGTAATTTAGTCAAAATACTTTGAAAGGTGGAATGCACCAGAATTGAATTTTCACCATAGACCACTTTTACATAGTCCCCAACTGCTTCTAGGTATTCTATTTCGTCTAATTTTACTTTATGGATTTTTTTATCCACTTTCCAAAGGATAAACTCTGCGTTTTGATCTCTGTTACTTGTCATTTTTAAGAGGTTCAAAACCTTATTTACAGATTTAAGAAAACGTTCGAAGGAGAATGGTTTTAAAAGAAAATCTACAGCTTCCACCTCAAAACCTTCTACAGCATATTCTGGATATGCAGTTGTAAAAACCACAAATGGAGGATTCACCAGAGATTTGTAAAACTGTAGACCAGAAAGCTTAGGCATATTAATATCCAGAAAAATCAACTGGACGTCAAGTTTATTAATCACCTCTGATGCCTCTATCGCATTTTTGCAAATTTCAAGCAGGTTTAGAGACGGAGAATTTACAATATATCGATTAAGTGTATCTCTTGACACTGGTTCATCATCTACAATTATACAATTAATTCTCATGCTTAATTAATAGTTTTACTTTAAACATTTCCCCGATTTCAATAATCTTAAAAACATGTCTTTCCGGATATATCAACTTTAATCTGTTTTTCATATTTTGAAGTCCAATCCCTCCTTCTCCAGCAAGATCAATTCCCTCTGATTTACCTTTATTGTTTTCTATTTCAAATATTGTTGTAGAGAGATCTGAACTCAATCTTATTTTCAAATAGGTATTGTTCAAACCGCCTTTTATTCCATGCTTAAAGCTATTTTCAATAAGGGGTAAAAAAAGCATTGGAGCCAATTCGTTGTCCTTTTCAACCTGCTTAGAGAATTTAATTTTAGAAGATTCTTCAATTCGATACTTTTGAAGACTAATATAATCTTCTATTAATTTCACTTCATTACTAATTTTAATTTTTTCTTTATTCGAGTCATATATCACATATCGCAAAATGTCGGATAACTTAATGATTGCATCCGGAGATTGATCAGAATTTTTGAGTGCTAAAGCGTGAAGTACATTTAAACTATTGAACAAAAAATGGGGATTTATCTGAGCTTTCAGCGCGTTTAACTGACTGTAATATTTCTCCTTTTCTGTTTTTACAAGCTGGTGTTTCAAGTCCTGCAATTTAAACCATCCTCTTGATAGCTTTAAAAGAGAGGTAGTAGATAAATAGGTAATGATAAAAATTAGAATATCTACTGTATCAAAAAAAGAAATGATGAAATACCCAGGTAAAATCAATTCAATCAAATGATCGAAAACGAGGTTATGCAAGACATAAGAAGTACCAATGGTAAATAGAATCAAGATAGTATAGCTGAAATATTTCCTCTTCTGAAAGAATTTTGGAATCAGAATAATAAGATTAAAATAAGCACCAACAACTAAACTAATATGAAAAAAACCAGCATAAAAATAATCAATTGATTGTATAGCATTTCCTATTTTGAATAAATAAGCAAAGCCAAAAAAAGAAAGCACCCAAAACAAAAGGTGCTGACCTATCCTATAAATGATTTCATACATATGGCTCTCCTTTAACATCTCAAATACGCTTTAGAATATATTCCATATCATCATTTAAGGCATTTTTATCTTCCCCATATTTTAGAATGAATTTTTGTAATTCTTCAGGTTTAGCTGTTAAGAGCGTGTTTGCCCCATTATTTTCATGGCGAATCCTGACCTTATTATTAAAGAATAATTCTTGCAACCAGTCAGAGTCAAACCATTGAATTTTGATAGCGTTATCGATTATTTCAACTTTAGCAAAAGTATGAACAGGCATTAAATGAAAAGTAAGAATGGTATTGTTCATTTCCCATTCTTCAGGATAGAAATCAAAATAAGTCCGATCTCCCAATTTAACCAAATGCACATAAAATTTGGCTTTAGCATTATCGGCAGCCCCTTTTTGATATAGACTCAAAGTATAAGTAAATTTATTGGGAATTTCTTTGCTTCCTTTATCAAATGGATTATTCATCTTTTTCAGCCAGATGCTGTCCTCAAAACTAATTTCCCACATTATGGTATCTCCATCAATACTTTCCCATTTCCCAATCAATTGGTCATTTTTTATCAACTCCTTTTCCGTATATAAGGGATAGAAGGAAAGAACAGTACAACCTGAAAAAATCCATAGGGAAATGACATTAATTAAAAAGGCTCTTTTTTTCATCATATAAAAATTTGTTTGATGTAAATAAAAGAGCCGTCTTAAAGCAAAGCAAATTATTTCGTTGAACAAGATTTACCTCATGCCAAACAGTCTAAAAGGATGGGATTTACCCTAACCAAACCTACTCTTCAACCAATTGAATAGAGGCTGAATTAATACAAAACCGCAACCCAGTTGGCGGTGGGCCATCAGGGAAAATATGCCCTAAATGTGCATCACAAACATTACACATCACTTCTACCCTCACCATACCATGGCTGGAATCCTTTTCGTATTTTATTGAATTTTCCTTTGCAGGTTCTGTAAAACTAGGCCAGCCACTACCCGATTCAAATTTCAGGTCGGAGTCGAACAATAGATTTTCGCAACAAACGCAGCTGTATTTTCCAGGATCGTGGGCTTCACAATAAGCACCTGTAAAAGCTCTTTCTGTTCCCTTTTCCCTGGTAATATAATATTGATTATCAGTAAGCTGAGCTTTCCACTCTTCTTCAGTTTTTTCTACTCTTCTATCTGGCGCTGGTGAGCCATTATTAGCATACCTTATAACATCGTTCCAGTTCATTTTCTTTAAGTTTTTATTTTCATAACAACCTCAACTTCTAAAAGGTTAGTTCCTTTTTTCGGGCGGCAATTTTCTCTATTATTATTACAGACACAATCCCCAACGTATAAGCCAAAATATCTCCCCATTGAAAAGTAGTACCAATAACTACTCTGGCAATGGTATTTCCTTCCAGTCCAAGTATTTCCACAATTTTTAAATATTGCAGAAACTCTACCAGATAGGAAAATAGCAAAACGGCTATTGCCAAAGGAATTACTTCAATTTTCACAAAGGATTTCCCAAAGCAATACAACAAGATCACTACCAGGAAATCACCAAAAAATGGCCTAATAAACTGATCTTTTACATAAATAGCGATATATACTTCAACTAAAAACAGGATAACAGTTAAGATGAAATATTTGAGATTGAAGGTTATTTTTCCCATTTATTCAAAATCATAAACTACTGTAGAAATATCTTTAGAAATCAATTCCTCATTAAGAATTGGTTCAATATTTTCCCATTTCCCTCCGGCAAGTCCACAGCCAATTCTTGGCATATGTATAGAGGCAGTTAATCTTCCAGCATGACTAGCAATCTCTTTCATCCCCTCCTGGATTGCACTGTACCGAACAGGAGGATTACCTTCTTTATCAGGTCTGGTTTTATGTTGCCCAATTAAGTTGGCAACCCAGAGATCTTCCTCCACCTGAACAAACTGCACTTTTCCCAGCGCAAAATTCTCCTTTGAAGCAAACCACCCTCTATACTCTTGTTCTGGAGTTTTCCATTTGTTGGAAAGAGCCATCACAAATCCTCTTCCCCATCCACCAATATCATTGCAAACATGCACAATGATTTTATTTCCTTTTGTCTGAGGAGAAGTGGCGTCTCCTTTTATATATTCAATTTCCTTTGCCATTACTAAATTCTTTTTTAATTACTCAGGAAATAAACTAGCATCTATTCCAGGAATAATTTTGATTGCGTTTTTATAGTATAATTTTTTAAGGATTTCATCTGGCAGACCCAGTCCATACATTTTCCAAAAAGCATGATATTTTTTGTAATAAGGGAAATATTCATCTTCTGTTTCTAATACCCGAAAGTAGGTGGGAAATTCCCCAGGCTGCCAACTGTCTTTAGCAAATAGTACCTTATCTTGATATTTCTGGAAAAACAAATTAGCATTTTTAGGTTGTCTGCCTAATTCGGCAATTACCGCCCCAATACCCACATACATATTTGGCATTTCATCCATCAGTTCACCTAGTTTTCCTAAGTTATTTGCATACCAGCCCATGTGTGCATTAATAAAGGTAGTTTTCGGATGTTTTTTAAACATATTATGTTGCTCCCCAATTATTTGTTCCCAAGGTACCGGATTATTGGCATCTCTTTTTCTACCTGGTTTTAATTTCAATTCCAGCCACCTTTCATTATCCTTATCATGAGGATCCCAGAAAGATTTTGGATCTGCTGAATGAATAATCACAGGAATGCCTAGTTCAGCACATTTTGCCCAAATAGGATCAAGCCTTTCATCATCTACAGCTACTCTATTTCCTTCAAAATCTTTTACATTAAATCCCAAATTCTTATATATTTTCAATCCACTTGCCCCATTTTTCACATCTTCTTCCAATTCCTTACAAGCCGTTTCAGCCCAGCCTTCCTTACCTATTCCTAAGAAAGAAACATTAGTAAATACAATGAACCGATTAGGATAATTTTCCTTCACATTTGTCATGGCCTTAGCCAAATAATCCGTTCCATTCACATCGAACAAATCTCCAACTCTGTGGAATCCTCGGCCACTTAGATTTACCAAAACAGCCAAATTCAAAGAATCCATTGAATCTACCAATTTCGATAAATTCTGTGTAGGCATATTAAACTGATGAGAATGTACATCAATAAAAGGAAATTTCGCCTGGCTAACCGGGTTTTCAGGAACTACCAAAGTGGAAGTGGGATTGTATTCTTCAAAACTCATTTCCAATTCTTTTTCCTTTTTCTCTTCTTTCTTTTCTTTCTTTTCTTTTTTGTACTTCTCCTCTTTAGCAGGCTGTGTCGATTGACACATCACTAAACTGGCTGACAAACTGGTTAAAAAAAGTACTAATATTAAATGCTTCATCTTTTATCTATTTAACTGATTTTTTTATTTGCAAAGCTTCTGCTTCCAATTCACACCATACTTTTTCACCATAGTTTCAGAAATATAAGCAACTGCCTCTTCTGGTGAATCGGTCATATATACCAGGTCCAAATCTGATTCGGAAATGGTTTTATTCCCCAATAAACTTCTTCTATTAAAATCTTTCAAATGTTTCCAAAACTCAGTTCCCATCGCTACCACAGGAAACTCTCTAATTTTCTTGGTCTGAATTAAAGTAAGTGTTTCATAAACTTCATCTAATGTTCCAAATCCTCCTGGGCAAACTACAAATGCATAGGAATACTTCATCAACATGAATTTTCTCACAAAAAAGTAATTGAAATCAATCCATTTATCCAGATAGGGGTTGGGTTCCTGTTCCTGAGGCAAAAGGATATTACAACCTATACTTAATCCTCCTACATCCTTTGCCCCTCTATTTGCTGCTTCCATAATTCCCGGCCCTCCACCGGTCATTATATTAAAACCAGCTTTTGATAGTTCTCCACCAATAGCCCTTGCCATTTGGTAATATTCATTGTCCTCTTTGAATCGGGCAGAACCAAAAACAGTGGCACAGGCGCCTAAATCACTTAATTTCCTGTACCCCATTATCACCTCCTTAAAAATTTTAAAAGCACTTAAAAACTCATTATAAGAGCGATGTGGGCCTTCTAAAAATCTTCGTTCATCTTTCTTCGTTGAAATTTTCTTTTTAAGTTTCTCCCTATCTAAGGTATTTGTTCTTCCTTCCGACATACTTTCCTATATTTAGCTAATCATTCCCGGTCCTGATTTTTTAATTTAGAGAAGATCGGGAAATTGAAATTATTCACTAGTAATAATTCATCAAGTTTAAATATTTTTTAGTTTGCCATAACTAATTGAAATTGAGATGAAATTGCTCTATTTAGAATTAGTACTGGCACTTGAAAATCCTAAAATATAAATTTTTTATGGATATAAGAGTAAAATTCCTTGGAGGAGCCAAATCCGTTACTGGTTCAAAATATTTACTGGAAATAGACGAGTATAAATTATTAATTGACTGTGGGCTATTTCAGGGGCTAAAAGAATTAAGGAAACGAAACTGGGACAATTTCCCCATCGATCCGGCTGAAGTAGATGCTATAATTCTCACCCATGCCCACCTGGACCACAGCGGTTATCTTCCCAAACTTTTCAAGGAAGGTTATGATGGACCAGTTTTTTGCACAACTGCCTCAGGGGAATTGTTGGAAATTTTGCTCAAAGATTCTGCAAAACTTCAGGAAGAAGAAGCAAATTATGCAAAGAAAAAAGGCTACTCCAAACACAAAGACCCCAAGCCACTTTACGATACAAAAGATGCCCTAAAAGTATTGCCTAAGGTAAAAGGATACGATTTTAAACAGGAAGTAACCATTAATGATTTTATCACTTTTCGCTTTCAGAATGCCGGGCATATTTTGGGGGCAGCCATTGTGGAAGTTTTTATCCAGGGAAAAACACAAAAGAAAAAGATAGTTTTTTCTGGTGATTTAGGAAGATTCAACGATCCGATTTTATATGCCCCAGAAATTATTGAAGAGGCCGATATTCTTTTTGTGGAATCCACCTATGGCAATAGAAATAACCCAATGGTTAACCCCAAACAAAAACTGGCTGATGCTATTAATGTGGCTTGTGAAAGAAATGGTTGTGTACTTATTCCCGCATTTGCTATTGGCAGGACACAAACACTGCTCATGTACATTAAAGATCTTTATGCCAGTGGGGAAATTCCAGAAATCCCGGTTTTTATGGATAGTCCAATGGCCATTACCGCTACCAGCATTTACAGCCACCATACTAAATTCCACAAAATTGAAGATGATGCCCTGGAAAATAACGAATCATTTATTAAGCTATCGAAACAACTGAATATTGTGCAATCTCATGAAGGCTCAGTGGCTTTAAATTATATCCAGAAAAATGCCATCATCATTTCCGCTAGTGGCATGATGACAGGGGGAAGAGTTTTACATCATCTCTATAATAGATTACCCAGAAAAAATGACTCCTTACTTTTAGTGGGTTATCAGGCAGAAGGAACGAGAGGAAGGAGAATAGTTGATGGAGAAGAAGAAATTAAAATATTTGGGCAAATGGTGAAAGTTAATTGCCATATTGAGTTTATTGATGGACTTTCCGCTCATGCCGATCAGGAAGAATTACTGCAATGGCTAAAAGGATTTAAAAAGCATCCTAAACTGACTTTTGTAATTCACGGAGAAGAAAGAAGTGCCCAAACACTGGCCACAATTCTTCAACAGGAGTTTAACTGGAATACAAAAGTTCCTGATTATATGGAATCAGTGATTTTGTTTAAGGGGATTTGACCTATTAGTCCAAAGCATTTTTAAGTTCTGCAATAGATCCTATAATTTGTGTAGGTTCTAATCCCCATGGATCGAATATTTGCTTGGGAGATCGCTTTACCCAGGCTGACTTCATACCATAATTTAGCGCACCAATTACATCGAATGCATTACCGGAAATCAACTAGGAAGAAGATTTTTCCAATCTAGTAACTTCATTGAAATGAGCATATCCTATGGGGCTGGGCTTAAACATTTTTACATCTTCTATACTTATTACCCCTTCAAAATATTCATTAGTAACTGCATTTTCCAATAATCCACTTACTGCTTTTCTAATTCCATTGGAATAGGAAAATATCCTTTGTCCAGTTCCGATTAATATTAAAATCCCCCAAACTATTAACTATTTTTCACCCATTCTAAGGCTTCTTCCCTTCCATCAAAAAATCGAGTTTGGGTAATGTAAGTTCCAGCTTCTTGCATCAATTGCTCTGCAGCCAATTGTTGAATTAATTCTGAATTTATAATCAAGGCAATTTTTTCTAATACCATTTCCAATACCTGCTTCACTTGATTGGTTACCCAAATTTGTAAATCAGGACTCACAGTAAATAACATTTGACGTTCATCAATTAATAACTTTCTGGGAGGATTTTGATTCATCACCATTAGAAATTCCATAAACACTTTTTGATATTGTTTTTCTGACATCTCCACTGAGTTAGGTAGCCAAATTGCCTCCATAAATTTTTGTGATTCGTAGAAATCAAGTTTTAAAAAAGAGGATTCATATACTGTCTCCATTTTTAAAGAATTTAATTAGAATAAAACACAGCAATAGATGTAAAAGATAATGGATTCAAACTCACTCTAAAAATCCCCATGTATCTTATGGTTTTTTTTAGCCATGAATAATATAGTAACTATTTTTTAAATAAACTGGAAATCTGAGAAACCAGTAATAAAATATTCACCCCAAAAAGAGCCAAACAATATAGAATAACTAACTGAATCATGAAGGAAATTGAGATTTCAATTTCTTCAAGCAACTCCCTTATAATATCAAAAACAGAAAAATTCACTAAAATTAGAATGATAAAAACTTGAATATTAAACCTATTTAATTTTTCTATATTCATGAATAGAATGATGGGACTAATAACAAAAACTACAATTTCAATAATGAACTTTAATTGAGCCTTATCCTGGAAATTAACTCTATGGCTACTTGCCATTAGCATTATCCCAAAAACAAATGCCACTAACAACAAGTAAATAGCACTTATTATGGTCAAACCTTTTATATTTTTATTTAATTTTTCCATTCTTAAAATTACTTCTAATTCTATTGTAATTTAAGCTATTTTCAGAATTTATCATTCCTTACTTTCCTGCATTTTCTTCCCAGGCTTTTTATCATCTCTATAGTTTAATGATCTGATTAATCTTCTTACTTTTATTAAAATAACAAATCTGTAGTTTCGTGGTTGCCATCGATTCCGTTTTTAAAACGTTGTGTGGTAAACTGGAATTCGGATCTCAAACCTGGTGTGATTTTATACCTTAAACCTATCATTATTCTTGAAACTACTTTCAGATTTTCTATCTTGAAAAGTATTGAATAATTCTGCTGAAAATAAAAGGCAGAAAAACTTCTCCTACATATTTTTTTAAAATCTAAAGCTGTAGAAATACTGTAGTGGGCTCTATTTCAATAGGTAACTTCCTTTTTTTCAGCAGATTGCACCCATCTTTATTCATACTGAAACAAATGGTTGACTTTAAACCAGAAGATTACCGGCCAGGGCCAATACACTCCCTGCCAGATTCGTATTTCAAATGTATTGGAGTGGTTTTCATAAACTATAAACAAGAATTATATTCCCGCTCTCAGGTCTATGCATAAATTGAAATGATATCTCACTAGATTTCCGCATTGGCTTTATAGCAGGACAAATTATCAACTGTTTCTAAGCCGGCATTAGCTTGTATTTCCCATCTTTTGGCAAAATAAAAACCAGGTAAATCATCCAAAAAGAACTGATTCGTAACGGTCCGTAAAGTATCCTGACCTGCCAGTTGAAAACTCAGGGAAATATATTTTAAAACGGATTGATTTTGAAAAACCAACAGATTTTCAGATTGGGTTTATAAAAATTTAATTTTCAATAAATAAAGTTCAAATTTGCCTGAACTACAATAGATATGCAGATTATATGGAAGAATATCTTTACCAACCGATTTTAAACATTGCAGAAATTTGTGCCCAACATCATATTAAAAATGTGGTACTATCTCCAGGCTCAAGAGTCGCTCCCCTGACGATCGCCTTTACTCATCATCCTAAAATAAAAACTTTTACCATGAGTGATGAAAGGTCCGCTGCTTTTGTAGCATTGGGAATAGCTCAGCAAATCAATCAGCCCGTAGTTTTATCATGTACTTCAGGAACTGCTGCACTGAATTACGGACCAGCCATTGCAGAGGCATTTTACCAAAATATTCCGTTAATTGTGTTAACATCAGATCGCCCACCTGAGTGGGTTGATCAAATGGATGGGCAGACCATCAGACAGAATAATATCTTTGCAAACCACATAAAAAAGTCATTTCAACTCCCTGTGGATTATTCCCATTCTGATGCAAAATGGCATATCAACCGAATTATAAATGAAGCCATAAACCTGAGCAAAAACGGAAATCCCGGACCTGTACATATCAATTTACCCTTTCGAGAACCATTTTATCCCAAGGCAGATCAACCTATTCAGTTTACTCCAAAAAGGATTATTATAGAGGAAAAGAATGAATCAATCCTTGGTCAGAAACAATGGGAAATTAAAGTTAATTTATGGAAAAGTTGTAATGAAATATTAGTTGTAGCGGGTCAGGAAAGGAAAAATGAAGCATTGGTGAATACACTTGGTCAGCTCAATATTCCCATTGTTTCCGATATTATTTCAAACACTTTTTCTACTTCAAATTCCATTAGGCATCAGGATGCTTTTTTAAGCAACTCCAATCCTAACTTATCTAAACTTCAACCGGAATTGCTGATTACTTTTGGCAATTCGGTCATCTCTAAAAACCTGAAGTTGTTTTTGCGGAAAAATCCTCCAAAACACCACTGGCATATTCAGGAAGAAGGAAGTGTCGCGGATACTTTCCAATGTCTTACCGATATCATCAGGGTACAACCGCTTTATTTTTTTAATGGTATTTTAAATCAAAATTTAATTAAGGAAAGTAATCAATCATTTCTTAAAACCTGGAAAAAAGAAGATCAAAAAATCAAGAAATTCCATCAACATTATTTCCAAAACCAAACCTTTTCGGAGTTTGAAACGGTGAAGTCACTTTTGGAAAACTTGCCTCAAAACAGCCAGCTTCATTTGGCCAATAGCATGTCGGTGAGGTATGCTAATTTCATTAATCTAAAAGAAAACCAGCAAATAGAAGTTTTTGCCAACCGGGGAACAAGTGGCATTGATGGCAGCTCCAGCACCATGATTGGGCATTCTTTGGTTTCTGATAAACTTCAATTTTTAATCACTGGAGACCTTGCCTTTTTTTATGATAGAAATGCCTTCTGGAACAACTACCTGAAAAAGAATATTCGAATTCTATTACTCAATAACCATGGAGGAACCATCTTCAGAATGATTGAAGGACCGAGAAGATTAAAAGAACTGGAGGAATATTTTGTAACTCAGCAAAATCTGGATGCCAAAAATTTAGCCCAAGAATTTCATTTCGATTATTCGATAGCCAACTCAAGAGAGAGTTTTCAGGAACAATTACCTTCATTTTTATCAGCAGAAGGCGATCCAAAGATTTTGGAAGTCCAAACGGAACAAACTACCTGTCAGGAAGTATTTCTTAATTATAAAGCTGAGATTGGAAAAATTCTGACATGCTCTTGAGAAAATTATTAAATAATGAAAGTAAGAGAAATAAGAAAACTTCTTCTTTTTTCTATCTTTGGATCACCTAATAATCTACCAGTAAGTGGTTGGACAGAAATAACTATTTTATAATTTACCACCCGGAGTGGAACTCTGGTACTTACTTTTGATCAAATCCTCAAAAATGAACAAGCTAACATCAATTGCCTTATTCCTACTTTTATCCACCACAATTATGGCCCAGGAAAATGATTTACCTCTTAAAGAAATCCCTCCGTATCCGGAAAGTTATTCCACAGGAAATGTGATGGCCAGAATGGCAGAAGGACTGGGTTATCGATACTACTGGGCAACAGAAGGATTAACTGAAAAAGACCTGAACTATAAACCTGAAGGAGAAGACACCAGAACAAGTAGGGAAACTCTTGATCATATTTTGGAACTATCCGGAATGCTGGTAAACGCCACAAAAAAACAACCAAACATCAGACCTCAGCCTAAGGGAAACTTTTCATTTGATGAAATTCGGGCAAAGACACTACAAAACATAAATGAAGCTGCGGAAATCTTAAGAAATTGCTCAAATGAAGAATTTGATGAATTTTTAGTAGTGTTTCAAAGAGGGGAAAATAAATCTGAGTTTCCTTTTTGGAATATGATTAATGGTCCTCTTTCAGATGCCATCTATCATGTTGGCCAAGTAGTTACTTTCCGAAGAAGTTCGGGAAATCCTATGCCAAAAGGAGTTAGTGTATTTATGGGTAAAACAAAGGAATAGCGTTCTAAAATTAGACTCTATTGATGAAATGGGGATTATTTAATTAGTGGATAGTTCCTAATTTCTCACTTTTTAGTTCAATGTATCAGCTTGTTTAAAGATGAAATTCGCTTGAATTAGAATTTGTTTTGAATCCAATGTTTACCTACATAAATTCTTAACTATCATCTTAAAGAACATACTTTTTCATCATAAAATCTGTCTGGTCTTCATTACCAATTGTAAAAACATGCTCCCCAAACTTTTCAAACCCCATTCTTTCATAAAACTGAATGGCATTGGGGTTTTCTTCCCAAACACCCAACCATACAAAATCGAATGTTTTTTCGGCTCCATATTTTAAAACAAAATCAACAATCAATTTCCCCATTCCATTCCCCTGAAATTTTTTTGAAACATATATCCGTTCCAATTCCAGGGCATTTCCTTCTATTTGTTCAGTCTGTGCTTCACTCCAATTGAGTTTAAAATAGCCTATAATTTTTTCTCTCTTCTGTAAGAAATAAAATGCAGAAGAAGGATTATTCAACTCACTTATTAATTGCTTTTCATTAAATTGATTTTCAAGATAATCTTTAAAGTTTTCAGGATTGTTAAGGTGAGCATAAGTGGACTTAAATGTCTCTAAAGAAATTTCCTGAAGTTGCCTAAGCTGAGAGAAGTTTACAGGAATAATTTGGCAACTGGATTTTTCTAATTTCATTAGCAGAAAACATTAATTTGATATTGAAATTAAAGGAAGCTTAAAGTGTTGAAAATTAAAATAAATTATTAAAAAATCTCATTATCTAACTATA
>JAHQVQ010000413.1 GCA_019634305.1 Flammeovirgaceae bacterium
TGCTATTAAAAAATTTAATAGCATCATGAAAACCCCACACTGACATTTTTCAGTGAGCGTCACCCTGGTCAAAAACAAAACTTATAAAATATTATCAAGCTCTTAACCTCCCTGTTATCCTTTTCAAAATATAACCAATCTAAGGAGTGTAGAAATACCTCCAAATAATTGTGGAGAAATAGCAACATTATTCAACAGGCTCAATTTTATTGCATTTTTGGTTAAACCATAACTAATTGAAAATCAATATATTGAAATTATTTTTTGCTTTAAAGCTGATATTTTTCGACTTGGTATAAATTTTCTTATTAGTTAAGTATCAACCTAATTAAATTATCCATTTTAATTTTTTAAATAAAGTGGAATAGGTTTGAAAACGAGTTAAAATCAGAATTATAACACTAAAAAATTTTAAGTAAGATGAAAAAGCTAAAATTATTAAACATCACATTATTAATCTCCGCAGGTTCATTTTTTTACTCATGTAACCAGGGTCAAAGATCTGAAAATTATGAGGAAAATGTAGAGACTACTGTGGAAGAAGTAGATGAAGATTTCGAAAGAAAACGAGAAGCATTGGAAAGAGATATCGAAAATAAGATGAACGATCTTGAGGATGAAATTAGCACCTGGGATGATAAGATAGAGAAGTCAGGAGAAAAAGCTAATGCGGAAATGAAAGAGGATTGGCAAGAAGTAAAAACAGATATGGAAAAAGCAAAAAATGACTTGGCTGCTGAATTAGATAAAGTTCAAAACAGTACTAAAGATACTTTTAATGACATAGAAGCTGAATTTGAAAAAACTTCCGAGAATATTGAAAATGCATTTGAAAAGTTTGGAAATAAAGTAGAAAAAGCTTTTGAAGAATAATTTGTTTCAGTTTTAAGTCAATAAATTAAGTATTCTTTCAACCAGTAGAATTACTTAAACTAACCAATAAAACAACATAATCAGGTAGTGAATCAGTAATTGAAATCTACCTGATAACACCATGCTAATTTAACTAAAGCTCAACCAGCTAACTAAAAACTAATACTTAAATACATGCTGAATATAGTATGTTCTATATAAGTACTAGTACTTATTAAGTATATTTAATTCTGCACATCTATTTATAATCAAATATTAAACACTAATTGATTTCAGCTTGTAAAGTATTGAAAAAGGCAGGTAATTATTTATTACTTGCTTTTTTAAAATACACATATTTTCAACAAGTAATTGTACAAAATTAATATATTCATTTGTGCCATAACTATTTTATATTGAGATGATATTTCTCAATTAAAATTAGTATTGGTACTTAAATCTAATAAAATAATATTATGACACCATATAAATTCACAAAAGTAATTGTGTTGAAAGACACGAAAGTATATACACCAAAAAACCAATTTCTGGGAATAATTCAGGAAGTTGTAATAGAAAACATTACCGGAAGAGTTGCCTATGTGGTAATGGAAGTTTCGGAAGATAATTCCGATAAGTTATTTGCCATTCCATGGCAGGTTTTTGTCTGGGACATGGGCATGCAGGGAAAGGCTATTCTCGATGTAAGCAAAGATAAAATTAGAAATGCTCCTGGTTTTAATAGAAAGGATTGGCCTGATTATCCACAGGCTGAGTTTCTGAATCAGGTTTATGTTTATTATGGTAACGACCCTGTATTTAACCCAATTAATGATCAGGCTTATACTTCTAAAAATGCCGGACTGGATAACTCAGGAAAGCCCAATACATTGAAGGAAGCTGGTTTTGATTCCGGAAAAATTGAAAGAACAGGAATTTCCAATGGCAGCGCCAGAGAAAAATGGTTGGGTACCTATTAATAGATAAAATCACAAGAATTATATTACGGACCTTTATTGGTCCGTAATACTAACCACTAGGTATTTAAAAAGACTATATTTAATTGCCAAAAATTCAAAATCCCAAGTGCTACCATTCAAAAAGGTAAGGTCCAATAAAAAGTAATTCCCCTCCTATAAAGTATCCCTTTCCTACTTTCAAATTAAAAAATAAGCATACTTTCACTCCGTTGCTGCAAAAACCATCCAAAAAATTATAAATTCATTAGATTAATAAGTATAAATATAACCCGAATTACAAGCTCTAAAGGAGGTTGTTGATAACGATTTGTTAGCTTCAATTAAATGAGAATACTTAAGAAAATACCATTGATACTAAGAACTATTTTATTTATCTCTTGTAGTAAAAAAATGAAGAGTGTGCCAGTGGAAAGATTGATAATTTCTCAAACCTTACTTACAAAGAAGCTAAAGAATATCCATATTTCAGCGAAATCAAGATTTTACCTCTCGGTTTAGTCTTGGAAATTTTAGTGACTACGGCTCGATTTTATACCTGGCAGAATCTGCAAATATTTTCCCATTTGATGATGATAACTTAAAACACTTTTTAACGACAGAAGAATTAAAATCTGGACTTGAAACTTATATTGATTCTCCTTTTACAGAACCAATCACCAGAAAAATTCAATACTACCCATACGAAAGGTTAGTAACTAAGGACTACGTGCTATTGATAATCAATAAACGGAAAAATTACTTGAATGGAAGAAATTATGAATTTATCGTTCGGACTTACACTTTTGACGGACAACTAATTGATAATATTACTATGGCAAAATGGGATGACGATAATGAAATATATTTTGGAGGTTGGATAATCCCTGAAATGCAAATCAAATGTGAATTTATAAATGGAGTAGTTAAATATTTTGAGATTAAGGAAAATGGGGAAATAATTCCAGTGGATCCCACTGAATTATTTCCGGTGTTGAGTGAACCTATTGAGGGTTAACCTAAAGCGCTTCCAATTTTTCCTCCAATACTTCAGCATATTTCCCGGAGAGTCCAGAATTACTCTGTATTTTTTCTTTTTCAGGATTGTATTGCAATTTGGTTAAAATTGGAAAATGGTCAGAACCTGTATCTGGCAATCTTTTGATATCAGCCAAAAGAAAATTATTGGAATGGAAGATATGATCCAGTGGCCAGCGGGCAAAAAAGTAATCGGCATGGAAAGTATTGAAGAATCCCCTCCCCTTCCGAGGATCGAGTAATCCACTTATTTTTTGAAACATTCGTGAATTTCTAGACCAGGCCACATCATTTAAATCCCCAGCTATGATTACTGGATTTTTAGATTTTATTGCTTTTTTACCTACCAGTATTAATTCAATATCTCGTTCTGTTGATCTATGATTTTCAGGTGGGATTGGTGGTGTGGGATGGATTCCATAAAAATCTATCCACTTACCTGAGTTTAATTTTATTTGGGTAAAAATAGAGGGAATATCATCTTCCACAAGGAAATTTACCTTGGCATTTTGGAGAGGGAATTTGCTATAAAAAAGGATTCCGTAAGTATTATCAAGAGGATATTCTATGGTATATGGAAAGGTTGTCTTTAGTCTTGCCAAAGCTTGCTGCCATTTTTTATCCGTTTCCACCAACATAACAATGTCTGGATTTTCCTTATTAATAAGGTCAAATGTCTTTTGAAATTTCTGGTTGTACATGTATACATTAAAAATCAATAGACTTATCTGATTGTTTTCAATCCCCTTTTTTATCCATTTTGATTCCTTTTTTGCAAAATAAGTATACGGAAATATCTTTTTTAATTGGTAGAACAGGGCTCCGGAGAGGAGAATTAAAAGACCAATTTTTATAACCGAAATTTCCAGAATCAAGATCACACTTACAAGGCAGATAAATTTAATAAGTAGCAATTGTGGTCTTGGAAATTCCCACAATCGGAAAAACCAATGGTCTTCTTTTATAAAAGGAATAAATGTTCCTAATCCTAAAACTAAACTGGGGATAATAACTAACCATTCCATTTTTCCTGTTTTTAATTTCTATTTTTTTGTGGAGAATTTTTACTGATAAAAAATTGAATAATTAATAATTACAATCTTGGATTTCGCATAAAATCAACTACCAGAATCATAAGTGCAAATACACTTAAAGTAGCAAAAGTGAGCATATCAGATTTACCAGCATTCTGGGCTAATTCAAGGTTGCTTTCCAATACTTCGTATTCGAGGTCGCTACCGTAGGTTTTAAGTCCAAAAACCAGGGTACCTGTCAGACCAATAAAGAAGAAGAAGATGGCGAATTTTTTAATTAAGTCAATCATTGTTATTAGGGTTATAAATGAACCATTTGAGGTTTATTTTTTATCAGAAACCACCATTCTTAAAAGTTTCTATTCTGTAGAATAAGTAGGAAATGAATAATTTAATGATGTTAAAAACATAATTATACCAAAAAAATAAAATTTTTGAACTTTTTATAACCTGCTTATTTACAGTGCATTACAAGTAATATTGTAACTATATTTCTTAAATATATTGTGTATTTTTTTGGACACTGGGGCAAAATTTCTACAACAAATTTTTCCGACTTTCCATTATTTTCAACAATCCATTATTTTAATAAAATTCGCTCCCATTCCACAACATTGTAGAAATCTATTCTCAAATGCTAGAAATATCATTTTGGATGGAAAACACTTCCATAATTTGTAACTTATTGTAAATCAATAATTAATGAAATTTTGTTGATTTTTATAACCAAAGAAAGCTTAGATGGAATGAGAATTTCATTGGTAAGGTAAAAAAACATAGTTAATAATCGGCCTAACTAAAAATAACTAAAGAAATGGAAAGTAAAATAGGATTTAGATATGGGATACTTAGCCTTATCGGCTACATATTGTTTTTCGGCTTAATGAAAGGATTTAATTTAATAGAAATCATAGAATTCCGTTTTTTTAACCTTTTTATTCTGACTGGTGGAATTTGGTTGGCTGTAAAGCACCTTAAAGACAATGCATACAATAGTTCATTTTATTATTCCGGCTTTCTTACCGGATTAACTGCAACTGTTGTTGGTATTATTGGTTTTGCCCTTTTCATGGGGGTGTACCTTCATTTCTTAGATCCAAACTTTATGATATTCCTGAAAAATAATGAACCATTTGGGCAGTACCTTAACCCTGCTTCAATAATGGGGGTATTGTTTATAGAGGGACTTGCCTCAGGGTTAATTTCCACTTTTGCAGTGATGCAATATTACAAGGCCAAAACCAAGAGTTTGAATGCCTAGATTGGCAAATAAAACTGAATGCTTTGTGAAAATATTATTAATAAAATTACGCACAAAATTTTATAACTCATGAAATACACACTTAATCTCGGGAAATTATTTGGAATATCGTTGAAAGTCCACTGGACATTCTCTTTTCTTCTACTCTGGATAATATTCTTAAATTTAAGTTACGGACAAACCACAATGGGAATAGCCTGGGAGTTATTTTTTGTGATTTCCGTATTTGGCTGTGTGGTCCTTCATGAGTTGGGACATGCTCTGGCAGCCAGAAAATATGGTATTCCCACTAAAGACATTACACTTTATCCTATTGGTGGAATCGCCCGGTTGCAAAGCATCCCAAAAGAACCTTTGAAAGAATTGGTAGTAGCTATAGCCGGACCTGCTATAAATGTTGTAATTGCAATTTTGCTGTTTATTGGCTTCAAATCAAACCAGCAATACATAGAAAACTTAACACTTTTGGATGATCCATTGTCACTAGCAACATATCCCTTTTATCTAATGACCGCCAATATTGTCCTTGTTTTGTTCAATGCTATTCCAGCCTTTCCAATGGATGGAGGACGAGTTTTAAGAGCGCTTCTTTCTATGAAACTTCCAAGATTAAAAGCAACCCGGATTGCCATGTGGATAGGACAGTTTTTTGCCGGAGTTTTTGTAATTGCCGGATTGTTCTATAATCCATTTCTAATGCTTATTGGGTTCTTTGTATTTTTTGGGGCAAGAAACGAATACAAATACATCAAGAATTATGAAAAGTTTGAGCCTTTTGTGGTAAAAGATGCAATGAGCCAGAATTACGTTCCTGTGTCCACTAAGGATACTATAAATGAGGCAATAGAAAAATTTTATAACAGTCACGGACAAGTAATGATTGTAGAAAAAAATGGAATAATCTACGGAATTGTTCGAAGGCCTTCAATAGAAAAATACATTAAGGAAGGTAATAACCAACAGCGAAAAATTACCACCTTAATGGACAAAGAATTTGAGGTAATTGATGCCAATCAGAACCTGAATAAGACTTACAATTACCTCATGCGGAAACGGGATAAATATTTTCCTGTAATGATAAATAACAGAATAAGTGGAATTATTTCTTTCAGCAAAATCAGGGAATTCTTAATCCTAAAAAAAGAAGGATATCAATATTAAAATAAGATAATTGATAATTAAATCGAAATTCATTTAACTAAAATCTAATACTATGAAAAACCAAAGAATTGTAAATGAGATTAAATCAGCAAAAGAAAGAATCAGATCTGAGCACCCGGAAATCTATAGCCAAATTAAGCAGGAATCTCACGAAAATCTGATTAAAAAAGCTAACAATTATTCAGCGAAATTATTGAAAGAATATTTAAGTACCCTTAAAAGAGTATTGCACAGTCATACCAGAAAAAGATATATAGGTATTTGATAAAGTAGTTATTAGTCAATAACGCTTAAACCTTTGGGCAACTTGCCTAAAGGTTTTTTTTATTCTTGTTGAAATAGAACTTAAAAGTAGCCTTAGCAATAAGAGAAATGGAAAGAACAAACCCCGGAAAGAATAATTATGGTTTGTCTTTCAGTCCCGTTTGTTGTAATAGCAAAATAAAAAAAAATGATTGCAATAAACAGGACTAAAATAATGACACCAGGTTGCATGAATTTTTTCCACAGCTCTAATAAAAATTCTTTTCTATTCACTGTAATAAGTATTTTAAGCACCCGAGCTATTATTTCCATGAAATAGTAATCTCTCTATCAGCCTTTTACTGCAAAATCATACACGGTTAATTTTAAATTACTACTTAATTATTCTGTAAAAATCAACAATCAATCCTCTCTAATTTCAAGCAGTAAATACCAAAAAATTTAATTTAACTTTTATACCCTTTTCATCTATCGCTTTTTATTACGGTCAAATTTATGGGAATAATGATCTCGAAGTCAGTGTAGGAGGGTTCACCAGTGATGACTTTATAGATGCCACCTCAAATATTATTGCTTCTGGTGCTTCAGGAGGGAATAAGGCTAAAAATTTTTATAAAAAATACTTTTCGATAAAAAAAGTAAAAGCCCTTTCGGATAACAAAAGGGCTTTTTTGACAATGAGAATAGGTATTTATGCGCTTTCTAAAACCTTTTTGGAAAGGTGTTTTTTAATGAATAGTTCATATATCATAAATATCCAAAAAATTGAAAGATGAAATGTAAAAAGCGTGAGTTCTAAAATCATGGAAAAAGAAAAAATGGCTATATTCAATCCCAATGTTTCCGCTACTTCACTTGCAAAACCAGACTGGGAATTAAGGCCCCCAAAAAAATTTGATTCATTGCTTAGGGTTTGAATATCCATAAACTGTGTAGCAATGAAAATAAGCAAAGTATAGCTGAGGAAAATAGCGAAATTTATTCCAAAAACTTTCCAGCTTTTATGTTGTCTCCCATAGTCACTTTTTGCCCATAGAATGACTGTTGCCAAGAATAATGTTGTTAGAATTGGGGTAACCATAATGTATTCGGTTTTTATGTTTTGAAAATCCTCACAAGGAATTAAACCAAATTATAATATTTGGAAGTCAATTTAGCATGATTTTTTATTGGGCTAATTCCCCAATCTTGTTAATATCCATAATGTCATCTGCAATAAAAGGTTCATCCTCTAAATAAACAATTGGCGTTCTCAGAATATTAGGATTATTCACTACTAAAGTGGCAATATCATAATCACTATAACTTTGGGAAACATCAATCAGGTCCATTTCCGGAATATTGATATAGATCATGTCTATTAATTTTTTGTCTAACTTATCAGATAGCTCAAAAAGCTGACTTGGTGTGATATTATTTTTAGCGATATCTTTTTCTGAAAAATCCATGTTCACTGCCTTAGCATAGCCCAGGAGTTTTTTATCTAAAAGTTTTTTCCCGTTATAAATAAATTGATTCGGTTTCATGATTTTAATTTTTTTATTTTTAAATTTTATTGTTGTTCAAATATTTTTAGCTGTGATTATTATCGGTAAAAGGTGCCAGTATTTCCGTTCTGTCTTTCAATTCGAGTGTACGAATTGGGAATGGTATATTGATATCCTTTTCATCAAATGCTTTCTTTAGCGCCTTTACTGCCTCACTCATTGCACCCGGAGGTCCCATTTTTTCTCTATTAATCCAAAACCAGATTTTAAAGTTGATACTGCTATCTCCAAACTCTTCATATAAAACCTGTACCTCTTTTCCATCTTGCAAAAAGGGTAAATTTGAGATCGCATCGTGTGCTGTATCCTCTGCCATCTGAAGATCGGTATCATATGATACACCACAGTTCAGTTGCATCCTCCACTCTCCTGTAGTACTGTAGTTTTTTATTGGATTTTGAAATATATCTTTAGAGGGAATTTCTACTTCCTGCCCGCCAAAATTATTAATGATAGTTGATCGAAGATTAATCTGTTTCACCTGACCAAAATAGCCATTGGTTTCTATCACATCGCCAATAGAAATTGGTTTTTGGACAGATATAAAAATACCGGAGAGAAAGTTGGCTGTCAGATCCTGAAAAGCAAAACCAAGTGCCAGACCAATAATACCTGCACCTGCTAATAAGGAAGTAACTGTTTTCTGGAGGTCTAAAATTCCCAGAGCAAAAAATAACCCTATGCAGATGACCATGATGGAAACGACTTTCCCAGTCAATTGAACAAGAGACTCTCCTACCTGGAATTTATGAATAATATTAATGGTGAGCTTCTTTGCTTGCTTTGCAAGAAAGGCAAAAATAATGATGACCAGAACAGCCAATACAAAATTGGGAATATGTCTTACTAGGGTTTCCCCCCAAAGAGTTAGTTTTTCGGTTAGTAGTCCAACTATGTTTGAGATTTCCATCTTTAAATTCATTTTTTATTTTTAAAATTCAGATACAGTAAGGAAAGGATTGTACCGCAATTAAAGACGAATTGTAACTTCTTGTAAATTAGTATTTTACACTTTATTTAGTTCAATATTCACCGCAAGTATTGTATTTCACTTTCTACAATTGGGGAAATAATACCCCAATTAATAAATGGGAATTCTTTTTGTAGGTGATGGAAAGTCCTAAGTGGAAAACTCATCTTTAGGTAGCGCATAAAAAAAGCAACAAACTTAAGTTAAGCTTGTTGCTTTTCTGATTACCTGTGATGTTAGGTCAGATTGTCTATTATTTCTCAAGGAAACTTCTCCACATCCACGCATTTTTTTCATGGGTCGTTAATCTTTGAGTTAGTAAATCTACGGTTACTTCATCACCTGCTTTGTTGGCCACAGGTACTACTTCCCGCATCAGTCTTACCAATTCCTCATGATCATTTAATAAATCACCAATCATTTCTTTTTCTGTGGAATTCATTTTTCCATCTTTCACAAAAGACAGTTTCGAGAATTCACCCAATGTTCCAGGAGCTCCCGATCCCAAAGCCCTTATCCTTTCTGCTAAGTCATCTATAGCAGAGAATAAATCTGTGTATTGTTCTTCAGTCATCTTGTGAATGGTATAAAAAAGATCACCTTTCACATTCCAGTGATACAGGTGAGTTTTCAACATTAAAAGATAACTGTTGGCTACAATTTCCGATAACCCTGAGACAATTTCTACTCTGTCCATTGCCTGGATACCTGTATTTAACTCTATTTTATACCTATCTTCCTCTTTTAACTTTATTTCGTTCAACTCTACTGTTTCCATTAAGTATTTTATTTTTGGTTATACATTTAATTTTAATTGAATTATTTAATGAAAAAACTACACCATAGAATCAAATAATAATACTAATAATTGATAATCAATAAATTACAAATTTATAAACACTATTTCTAGTACTAAACATGTCTCTTTTAATCCTCATTTTTGTAGAATTTTTTACTCAGGTTTTTTACTAGAATATTCCTAACCAGATGAGTTTATAGATTAACATATGATCTATTCTTTTCTTCAGAAATCCAGCGGTATTTTTGATATGGTTATTTTGGAGAGGAATTCAAATCTCGACTTTTACAATCTTTTTATAAGGGCAAACTTATAGATGAATTAGGAGGGTTTTTTCAAGAAAGGTTAAACTTTTTCCAAACAAGGAAATAAAAGGTACTCCCCTTCCCTATTTCGGAACTGAGCCAGACCTTTCCCCTATTTCTTTGGGCAATTTTTTTCACCAAAGGCAATCCCAAACCAGTACCTTTTTCAACTGAATTTAGCTTTTTGCCCACAGTTCTATAAAGATTAAAAATATCCTCGTGATATTGTTTTTCAATTCCAGGACCGTTATCGGTTACTTTTATTATAATTCCTTTCTCATTTTCTTCAGCTGAAAGGTCAATTCTCACTGGTTCTTTATCGCAATATTTTATTCCATTGGTAATTAAATTGGTAAGTACCTGTTGCATGGCTACCTTGTCATAAAAAACTTTTGGCAATTCCTTTACATTGAATTCAACCTTTTTAGGGCTTGAA
>JAHQVQ010000414.1 GCA_019634305.1 Flammeovirgaceae bacterium
ATAAACGGATTGCATTTTTATTAGTAAATTTTAATATTTCTTGGTCTGTATAATCAAATTCATCCTTTCTATAATCGAAAAGAAAGAATGTATAGGGATTCATTTTTCTAGAAGACTGGTCAATTAAAACAACTTGCTTTGGGTCAAAATAAATGGTGTCTTTCACATGATTAAAATCATAATCAACCATCAAGTTATTATGATATCTTCTAATATTAATCTCTAAATCAAATTCCTCTGTTTCATATAAAAACTTATCAGAACCATCTATGGTGTAAAAATAGGGTTTACACCCAAAACAAAATAAAAGTATAATTAATAATCCTCTATTATGCATTTTGATTATTTTTCAAAAATATCTGCAGGACCATGCGTACTGCGCCTGCCATTTTCAACTAATCCCTTTAATTGTCACAATCCCAAAATCCATTAATCCAGGCTATCCAAATACTAACTACTTCATCACCACTTGATAATTAAATCCAGCTCTAACCAACAATGCCAATACAATTGGAATAATAGAAAAATGCAAAGCCTGAGGGAGGAAATTCCAGCCAGCCAATATGATGATATCCAAAACGATAGTAAAAATCAGATAGCCTTTTACCCAACCACTTGGTTGTTTTTTCAAAAGGGCAAAGGCCAGAAAAACATGCGTGGGCAATCCCCAAAGAATATTGAAATTATTAGCTGTGGCTTTATGGTCTGTTAAAAACCAAAGGAAAACGATGAGCATTCCTACCATCCCCATGCTAAAAAATAGGATAAAATCTACCGCTTTAAAACGTTTGTTTTTTAATATTCCCAGGACAGAAAAAATCGCTACTAAAGCAAACACGATCCAAAAAATTAGGCTTGGGGTGATAGAGGGAGTATATGGCAGCCAGGGTTTGTGCTCATTCACAATATTGGTTTCTGCTACCAATGGCCATAATTTCCCATTTCTTTTTATAGTGGCCTCTTCGAAACCTTTTTTTACAAACTGCGGCAAAAACATATATTGCCATCGGGAGGCAATCTTATCACAGGGAAGTCCTAATGCCAGGTCAATGCCCAAATCTCCCCATGGATGTGTTTCCAGGTCTGGCTGAATCAGTTGTCTGAAAGATAATGCTTCATCGGGAGGAGAATTATTGAAATCCACCTCATCACCTAAGGCTGTTTTTACTACTGTTGGGAGCTTTGTAGCACAGTTATCATAAAAGAAATCGTAGAGGTAATACCTGTTTTCAGGTTTGTAGTTTTCTTCCAGAAAGTCAAAAACTACCTGTTTTTGTGCTGAATCTAAGTTGAGGACTTGTTCCGTTAAATCCCGGTTATAGTATTTATAGCGATACTCAAACCTTTCATATTCCGCTTTCGCAAGCCTATATTTGAGTTGACCTCGGGCAAACTTGAGGTAAAAAAAAGGTTCATCAAAATCGAATACCCCATAATCGTAAACCCAATCAATTCTATTGAGCGGATCATTTACCCTGATGCCACTATGCCCAAATTGGGTGAATAGTTCGTCTTGTGGACCACCCTGACCGATAGTGAAAATACTTATTTTTGCCCTCGGGCTAAGTTTTGCCTGAGCATTAGCCAGAGAAAAAGAAATTATACAAAGAATAAAAAACAGAGAGGAACGAACTAGGGACAGATTTAACTTCATTACATTTAAAAAATAAAGCAGGTATAGTTTGGATTGTCCGCAAATTAAAGCATTCCCTGTATTTCGACAAAAACTTTAGCAGGATTAGCGGAAATAATTACGGCTTTATCATTTCACTTCCATAAAAATTTTTACTATTTGCTTTCATCACAAATTTAAACCTATCTTTTTTTCTTTCCATTATAAAATTCATTCTGCTTAAACCAAATAAAATATCAAAGTGTCCTAATTTTACCATCCAAAGCAATTATGATTTTTTACAACCAGGTAATTTCCCACATGCAAAAACTGACCATCATTATTTTTCTCCTCTTTTTCTATTCATTTAATGGATTTACACAGGAAACCAGTTTTATGATTTACGATTCCATAAGCGTAAGTATTGGAGGAATAGATTTGAAAAACCCCT
Source organism: Flammeovirgaceae bacterium (assembly GCA_019634305.1). GTDB lineage: Bacteria > Bacteroidota > Bacteroidia > Cytophagales > Flammeovirgaceae > Flexithrix. The sequence goes on from JAHQVQ010000414.1 coordinate 2,064, forward strand.
GGGCGGGAGGTTTGAATGCCTCACAATTTAATAAGGTAGATTTGGATGGAGATGGAAAAGAAGATTTAGCTGTTTTTGACCGCACCACCCAAAAACTGAGTACTTTTTTAAATGTAAACAATGATTTTAAATATGCTCCGGAATATGAAGACCTATTCCCGAAAATGCAATATTGGATGCTGCTGGCAGATTACAATTGTGATGGCAAAAAAGATTTGTTTTTTGGAACTAACAGCGGAATAACCTCCTATAGAAATGTCACTGAAGATGGAGATAAAGTAAGTTGGGAATTGGCAAAAGATCCAATTAAAACCACTGGTTTCTCAGGAGGAAGCCTTACCTTAAAAGTAGATATTACCGATGTTCCCGCTATTGTAGATCTTGATAATGATGGCGACCTTGATATTCTAAATTTCATCCCTTCAGTGGGAGGAAGAGTGGAATATCACAAAAACCTTAGTATGGAAAATACTGGAAATTGCGATAACCTGGAATTTCAAAAAATCACCAATCGCTGGGGAGATTTTGAGGAATGTGGCACTTGTGATTCCTATATTTTTGGTAATGAGACCAGTTGCCGTGTTGCTCAAATCAATCATGCTGGTTCTGCCTTATTAGCACTGGATATGGACGATGATGGAGATAAAGACCTCATTCTGGGAGAAGTAAGCTGTAATCATTTAGTCTATTTCGAAAATAAAGGTGATGAAAATGAAGCAGTTTTTGATACAGTTATTTTAAATATCCCCATTTCCCAACCAGTTAATTTCCACGTTTTTCCAGCCTCTTTTTTTGAAGATGTTGATTTTGATGGTAAAAAAGACCTATTGGTAAGTCCAAACCTTTTTGCCAACGATGTTGGGTTCATGACTAATTTTTCCCAGTCCAATTGGTACTATAAAAATATTGGCACAAATGAAACACCTAATTTCAATTTTGAAAAGAAAGATTTTCTGCAAAATGAAATGATTGACCTTGGGGAAGGAGCCTCCCCTGCCCTGCTTGATGCAGATGCTGATGGTGATTTGGACTTGTTTATTGCCAATAAAGGAGATCAACAATCGGATAGTAGTTTCTATGCTACTATCAAATTATTTGAGAATACAGGTTCGGATCTCCTGCCTGCCTTTGAGTTGGTTAATGTAGATTATCTTGGTTTATCCACACTTAACTTTATAGAGTTAAAACCTCAATTTACTGATTTGAACAATGACGGAAAAATTGATTTGGTTTTCACCTCTCTTGTAAAAAATTCAAGTGATTTGGCTATTCGTTACCTTTTAAATGAAGCTGCTACCAGTACCGATCCACCTGTTTTCAACCTGGATAATATCCAACTCATCAACTTGGCAATTGAAAGGCTAGACGAAGTCCATTTTATTGATTTGGATGCTGACAATGATCAGGATCTTCTTTTAGGAAAAAATAGAGGAGGAGAATTAATCCAATATGAAAACACAGGTGATTTAAACTTTACAAAAGTACGTTCAGCTGTTGGGGGAATAGGTTTTGATAATACTAAAAGAGAGCTTAGCCTTGATGTTGCCGATATGGATGGAGACGAATTACCTGACTTGATTACAGGGGATAGATCAGGAGAAATAATGGTTTATTCCAACTTTATCAATGACCTTGAAGGTACTTTTTCACCCATAGAAAATCTGTTTTTTAATAATACTTTAGGGAAAAATGTGAATCATAATTTTGGCACTGGAATTTATCCTGTGGCTTACCAAAAAAATCTGATCCTTGGCTCTGAAGCTGGTGGTTTAACTTTTCTAAAAAACAAAAATATAGTTAGCGGAATAGATGATCCTAAAGTCACTTTTAATGTGCAGGTATTTCCCAACCCTGCCAAAAGCAGTTTCAAAATTTCAACTGATGAAACCCTAAGTTTTCAGATTTTTGATATTCTTGGAAGAGAAATTTCTAAGCCTCAATCAATTTCTCCAAACTATGAAATTCAAATCCAGACTCAAAGTTGGGTTTCTGGTTTATATTTCATCAAGTTTCAGAAAGGGCATTATAGTTTTTCAAAAAAGATCATTATTGGGAATTAAGAAGGCCCTTTGCATTTTTATTTGATTTTACACAACCAAACCCTATGTCTTCAATTGTTTTTATTTCCATTTTATCAGTAAATGAATTTGCTTTTGGAAATTCATTATTAAAGTCTATTCGCGAAGAATTTCCCAAAATTTCACTTTTCGATTTTGACAATCATTCTGAAAGTATGGTGGTAAACTATGCAATAGAATTTCTACAAGAGACTACAAACCCAATTGTTATTATTGATTGCAAGTCTGAAGGCCAGGTAAACTTCCGTCCTTTTTTTAATCAGTTAATTAAGAAGAAAAAGGAAGTGAATATTCTGGTAAAAGAAGAAAATGAATCACTTTCCAGGTTTATTAAACCTTTTCCAAATAAGATCCTAGATTTAAAAAATGATAAGGAAGTATTGGAAACCCTAACTAAAATTCTAGCGGATCAAAAAATTTAAAGTGACCATTGAGCTTTACCTTTTCTTTTGATTTTTCAGCAGCTCTGATAGCTGGAATAGTCCGGATGAGGTGATCAATTAATAAGTCAATTCTTTGAGATTCTTTCTCCAAACTTAAAAGTCGAAATTCCTGCTTTAGAGTTAGCCCTATATGATGACCAACTTTGAAGGAAAGTAACTCCATCTCCGGATGTAAATTATCTTTTTTTATTTGCAACAATTTGAAAAGCTTTTGAACTGTTTCAATAAGCAACACCCTTTCTGAATGATTGGAATTGTCTATCACCTCCATAAATTCCACCTCTCCTCCAGCATATAGTTTACTACCCAAAGTTGGTTCCATGTTCAACAACCTGAACTTTTGTTCAGCCTTTGTCATCACATCCATTCTTCCATCAGGATATTTGTTTACGATACTTTCCAGTTTCACGGTAGAACCAAAGTTTTGTACCTTACTGTCCAGATAAGCAGGAATACCAAACGAAATCCCGGTTTCTATACAATCCTTTATCAGTTCTTTATACCTAGGCTCAAATATATGCAAATTGAGATTCTCTCCAGGAAAGACTACAACATTAAGGGGAAAAATGGGTATCTTATTCAACATCTCTCTGTGCAACATTTTGGATTAATTTATTGATAGAAAACCTAACTAAAAAAACCTTGTTTAGTTTCGCTTTATAGTAAAAAATTAAATCTTGCTAGTTATAAGTCAGGTCCTGTCCTAATTAACAGGATTTTTCGGAATAGGTTTATCGATTTCACAAAAAAGAAATTTCCATTTGCTAACTTAGGAAATGAATTGGAAGATATTCATTAACAATAAATAAATCAAAAATGAAAACTATTTTGAATAGAATATTTTACCTATTTGCATTTACCGTAATTTTTAATTTTCCATCTTTTTCACAAGATAAATACACCCCTACAGAAGAAAACTTAAAAAACAGAGAATGGTTTCAAGATGCCAAATTTGGGATGTTTGTGCATTGGGGAGTTTATAGTGTAATGGGAGGTGGAGGAGACAAAGGAATTGCAGAATGGATCATGAATCAGAAACAAATCCCAATAAAAGAATATGAAAAATTACCCGATTTTTTTAATCCATTAGCATTCGATGCAAAGGAATGGGTAAGTATGGTAAAGGAAGCTGGAATAAAATACATTACCATCACCAGTAAGCACCACGATGGATTTGCCATGTACGATTCTAAGGTTTCGGATTACAATATAGTAGACCAAACACCCTATGGAAAAGATGTGCTTAAAAGCTTGAAAGAAGAATGTGATAAACAGGGAATTAAATTATTTTTCTACTATTCCCAATTGGACTGGCATCATCCGGATTATTATCCAAGAGGGAGAACAGGAGGAGATTATACTGGCAGACCTCAAGAAGGAAACTGGGATAAATATTTACAATATCAAAATGACCAATTAACGGAATTACTTACAAATTACGGTAAAGTTGGTGGCATTTGGTTTGATGGCTGGTGGGATAGAAAAAAAGCCAATTGGAAACTTGAAGAAACTTATAAACTGATTCATAAACATCAGCCAGGAGCACTTATTGGCAACAATCACCATCAGGCACCTTTTGAAGGAGAAGATTTCCAAATGTTTGAAAAGGATTTGCCAGGACATAACACTACTGGTTTTTCAGGAGAATCGGAAATTGGAAATCTACCCTTAGAAACCTGCGAAACCATCAACGGATCATGGGGATTTAACCTAAAAGACAGAAATGATAAATCGATAAAACAACTCATTCAGTATTTGGTGAAAGCAGCAGGATATAACAGTAATTTTTTACTGAATGTAGGACCAATGCCAAATGGGAAAATTCAGCCTGAACATTCCCGACTTTTAAAGGAAATGGGTAAATGGCTGGAGAAAAATGGGGAAACTATTTATGAAACCAGAGGCGGCCCTATCCACGCTAAAGACTGGGGAGTAAGTACTCAGAAAGATGGTAAAGTTTACATCCACATTTTAAATTGGAATGATGAATCCTTGTTAATTCAGGGATTAAGCAAAAAAGTAAAATCAGCTAAACTATTTAGTGATAAAAGTTCTTTAAAGTTTAAAGCAACCGATTTTGGCTTGGCAGTGGAAGTTCCTTTCGATAAAAGAGATGAAATTGATACGATTATTGAATTAGAGTTTAAGTAGACTGAAAAAAGAGACAAGTTTAGTAAAAAGAAATACATGGAAACAGGTTGAAATAAATAGAAATAAAATAGAGCCAAAAAAGCAATATTTTTCTATTTATTTCAACTTAATTTCTATAAAATATCCATACCCACAATTAAGATCAATGATGTTGTATCTTTTATATTACTTCCTTTCTAAAATCAAATCATTTGCTCCTTTGCTTAAAAGACCAGGTAAACCAAAAATTAGAAACCACAGTGCCATCCGCCATTTTCCCAACAGTCTTTAATTTTACAGTAACCGCTTCCCCAGTGGTTTCACATTCCTTTATAGCATTAAAAACTCTTGTTCCTTCTTCACAGGTAAAATAAGTTTTACCAGTTGCTTTTTTTACAAACTCAGCTTCTAACCCTACTATAATGGTGGCAATTGAAGGCTTTTTCCCCTGAATAGCCAATAAGGCTAAGGAAGCCGTAGAAAGCTCTGCAGCCATACTTTGAGCAGCAAAATAGATGGACTTAAAAGGATTTTGAGTAAGCCACTTGAAAGGCATAGAAGCCTGAGCCCTATGTTGATTCAGTTCCAATAATTTCATTCCTGCAAAAAAGCCCAAAGGCACTTTTGCAAATAGAAATAATTTGAACTTAAAGGATTTTAAAACACTATTTTGATAGGCCAACTGCTTGGCATTCAACTCAAACACCTCATTTTCTATTGCTGTGGTCTGGTTTTCCATTTTTATTTTTTTTATTGGTTAAAGTCATTCCATGATGATTTAAAAAATGATCAATCAGATATTCAATATTTAAAAACTACTTGTTCTTAAACAAGATTTTCTCAAAAAATAATCTTTAATTTGTACTTTAAATACCAATAAACAACTTCTACTACTAAAAGACCAGAAAAATAAGGAGAACTATAATGAGTGAACCGGAAAGTACAGATGAACCCACAAAATACGAACTTGAGGTAATCGAACAAATAAAAATCAAGCAAAAACCTCCAAAAAAAAAGTTCGGCACTATGCTTAATGCGATGAAATCCCCTCTAAAAAAAGCAGGGAATTGGTTTTCCAAAATTCCGGGAATGGAGACCATCATTAATAAAACAAACCAAAAATTTACTGATTTCCTACAGGATTTATCCAAATGGTCGGTTGATTCTGAGCGAATACTTGCAGAATATACCAAAGCAGGTTATAGTCAAATTCAATCCACAAAAGATATATCCAAATTACATCTGGAGGATGTAGAACAGGTAATAGGAGATTTGTGTAAAAAATATAAGACGCTGGCTGGGGAGGAAGAAGAAGGAACTACAACTTTGTCTTTACCAAGTATGCCATCAGATATTATCGCTTTGGTAAACCTGAATCACCAGGCCATAAGCGAATATGCCACCTATTATGGCTTTGATATTAACAAAGAAGAAGAAAAACTATTTGCCCTAAATATATTAGAATATGCCTCCTGTTCAAATGAGTTGGGAAAAGAAGAGGTAATGAACAGATTAATAGGAAAAGCAAAAAAAATGGTTGGTTTGGAAAAAGATCAATCTCTTGATAAACCAACCTTTTTAGAAATGTTTTCTACCCTAACCTCGTCCATTACTATTCAATTACTTAAAGCCAAAATTGGAGATGTTATTCCTATAAATGGAGCAGTGATAGGAAGTGGATTTAATGCTTATTTTACAAGTGAGGTTTGTGATACAGCAGAATTTATTTATAAACAAAGATTCCTTGCGGAAAAATACGGTCCTCAAATAATTGACCTCACACTGGATGACGATGATATTGAAACGACAAACGAGGAAGAAGATAATCACAAAGACTAGAGATACTAAATCTAATTTTACAGCCAGTAAACAAATAAAGAATGGAACTAGAAAAAGAATTTGAGGAAGCACAAAAGCTTGTAAAGGAATTAAATGAAAGACCCACAAACGAAGAACTTTTAAAGTTATATGGACTTTTTAAACAAGCTACAGAAGGAGATGTACAGATAGAAAGACCTGGAGGTTTTGATTTCAAAGCTCAATTTAAACATGATGAATGGGCAAGTCTGGCAGGGAAATCCAAAGAAGATGCCATGACAGAATATATTCAATTGGTTTATCATTTGAAGAAAATTTAAGCACCAGTGCTCCACACCGGGTACCTATCCACACCATCAACAGCTTTATTGTGATTTAAAATTCTGCGGGTAAAGGGATTTGATATTTTGGATGTTTGTAGTCATGATATTTTCCAGGGTATGCTTGAGCCACTCGTAGGGGTTGATGTGGTGTTTTTTACAGATGGCCAGCAGGGATTGAAATTGACTCATTTTGAGGGTTTATTAGAAAAATTCATTCGGGTTATTGAAAATATTTTCTACAACGACATTATTGGTCTTGATAAACCAAAAAAAATCCTCATGTAGAGTAATTCCTTGTATTAAATCAATTCCCATTACGAAACATAGTAGATTAGAATTTCAAAAAAATTGTATTCATATTTCCTAAAGAAAATTTTAATCCAACCTGCAATGAAAATTGCCATTAAGATGTTCGCATAACCATAATTTTTCTGAATCCATCCGAAAATATTCGTAATAGCTGACTCTTCAAATCCTCCAGCATTTACATAATCTTTGAAGTGAAGTAATTGTTGTGCTAGTGTATAAATGAATGAGGTTATAATGATAAAGACTATCGGTTTTACAAGTCTATTTCTATCTTCAAGAATGAATATTTGAATATTCTTTCCTGGTCTTAGTAATAATTCCCTAATTGTATACAGTATTCCTTTATCGAAGTTTAAAACACTACTAATTTCATTCCATATATACTTACCGTTAATCCTCTCTAAAGTTTTGCGGTTTTCGTGCGTATTGAATTCATCATCATTAGTAGTTTCGTTCATTTTTTCAACTTTTAGTCAATAGCAGTTTACGGCCTATGTATGGTGCGCATAAAGGCACTATACATATTGTTAAACCAAACCTAAAGGTACCAAAATTAGCAAAAGGAAGAAATAATATTAAGCTGTGGGTTCACTAAACTGCAAAATATTATAATTTAAATTACACAGGGCTTTTCCCGGATCTAACCCCCATTAGGTTCGTTCAAAACCAGGAAAAATTCAGTGGGATCCCCCGAACCCACCTGAATTTG
>JAHQVQ010000415.1 GCA_019634305.1 Flammeovirgaceae bacterium
AATTTATTCGGTTGCTCTTGAAACCGGTAAAATTAATATCCTAACAGATAGAAAAGGACCTGATTATAATCCTGTTATTTCTCCTGATGGTAAAACCATAGCTTACCTTGGATATGAAGATAAAATCCAAACCTACCAATTGCCAGAGCTATACACTATGAAAATTGATGGTAGCGGAAAAAAGAAAGTTAATTTAAAGCTGGACAGACAGGTATCGAATCTCACCTGGAATCAAAAGGGAGATGGTTTGTATTTCCAATATGACTCTGAAGGAAATTCGAAAATTGGCTACACCACATTATCGGGTAAATTCGAATTAGTGGCTGAAAATGTAGGTGGAACCGGAGTGGCTCGGCCTTATGGTGGTGGTTCATTTTCTATTTCCAAAAATGATTTAATAGCATTTAATATCACTACTCCAAAACATCCAGCTGATTTGGCGACTATCAGTAAAGGTGGTAAAGTTTCAAGAATTAGTAATCTTAATGCAGAATTATTGAATTACAGAACCTTGGGTGAAGTAGAGGAAATATGGTACAATTCCTCCTATGATGAAAGGAAAATTCAGGGATGGGTGGTGAAACCTCCCTTTTTTGAGGAAGGGAAAAAATATCCATTGGTGGTAGAAAATCATGGGGGACCAATATCAAATTATGGAGATCGATTTTCCCCAGAAATGCAATTATATGCCACAGCCGGATTTGTTGTATTTTATCCCAACCCAAGAGGCAGTACAAGCTATGGAGAAGAATTTGGTAATTTATTATACCACAATTATCCTTCTCAGGATTATGACGATGTGATTTCCGGAGTGGATGTTTTAATTGCAAAAGGTCTGGTTCATGAAGATAGTCTATTTGTTACAGGCGGAAGTGCAGGCGGAATAATGACTGCTTGGATTATTGGAAAAACGAATCGATTTAGAGCTGCTGCAGTGGTAAAACCAGTGATGAATTGGTACAGTAAAACTCTAGTAGCGGATAACTGGTATGGATATTACCATTATCGTTATCCTGGTTATCCATGGGAAAACCAGGAGGCTTATATGAAATTTTCTCCCATATCTTTAGTGGGAAATATTGAAACCCCGGCCATGGTAATGGTAGGAACAAGTGATTTAAGAACTCCCTTATCAGAAGCTAAACAGCTTTATCATGCCTTAAAAATAAGGAAAATTGAAACTGCTTTAGTAGAAGTACCAGGAGCCTTCCATTTTATTGCTAATCGACCCAGTCAGCTAATCACTAAAATCGACCATATTGTAGCCTGGTTTAATAAGTTTAGGAAGGAAAATCATTGAGTTTTTATTCATTCAAATAGTTTTCAAAATCCTAACAACTATATGATAAAAAAGATGAAGATAGCGGTTATAGGCGCTGGAGGTGCAGGGGGATACTTTGGAGGCAAACTGGCCCATGAAGGATTGGATGTTACTTTTCTAGCCAGAGGAGAACATTTGAGCGCTCTAAAAAATAAAGGTTTAACAGTTAAGAGTATTTTAGGTGATTTTAAGGTGGAACACCTTAAAGCGACTGATAAATTTTCTGAAATTGGGAAGGCCGATTTAATTATTCTGGGAATTAAAGCCGGGCAAATTAAGGAAATAAGGAGTGAATTGGTGCAATTGCTTCATGCTGAAAGTCAGATTTTACCCCTTCAGAATGGAGTTTTGGCCTTTCAGGAATTGACTGAAATTGTAGAAGCCTCCAATGTTTTAGGAGGAGTTTGTCGAATTATCAGCAAAATTGAATCTCCCGGAGTAATTAAACATTTTGCGGCTAAACCTTCTATTGTTTTTGGAAAAATTAATGAGCCGGTATCTGGGCAGGTAAGAAGGGTAAAAGCTTTATTCGATGCTACTGGAATTGATTCCTGGATATCAGACGAAATAACAGCTGAAATATGGAAAAAATTTGCCTTTATATGTGTGGGAGGTTTATTAGCAGTTACCGGGCAAACTTTAGGAGAACTTAGAGTCCTAGGAGAAACCAGGAAAATGATGATTAAACTTTTAGGAGAGATCTATAATCTTTCGGCTAAAATAGGAATTTCGCTTGGTTCAGACTATTTAGTAAAGACAGTGACATTTATAGATTCCCTTCCACATGATTCTACTTTTTCACTTGCCCGAGACATATGGGAAGGAAGACCATCAGAAATTGATTATCAAAATGGAACCGTTGTTCGATTAGGAAAAGAATATAAAATAGAAACTCCTTTGAATGAATTTATTTATCATAGTGTCCTGCCAAAAGAGTTGAAAGCTAGAAAGTAATTTTTATTTAAGTAGTAATTCAAAATTAGCCATGTATTATTTTGCCATAAAAGACTGATAGAGAAATTACTATTTCTCGGAAATAATAGCACCAGGTGTGGAGCACAGGTACTTAAAATATTTTTTATAAGGAAAGCTTTTAGTAAAATTGATCAAGTAGATAATTAATTCAACATTTTTTGTTAAACACTGTGACTATTTTTGATTTTAAGCTACTAACTATATAAAAAGACATTAAAGTAGCTCATGAATTCTTCCAAAAAGAATTTTTTGCAAATAATTGATACCCATCAAGGAATAATAAAAAGCCTTTGTGGTATTTATTATCAGGATTATGAAGATCAGAAAGACACCTGACAAGATATTATCCTTCAGTTGTGGAAATCTTTTAATTCCTTCCGTGGAGAGGCTAAAATTAGTTCCTGGATTTATAAAGTCAGTCTCAATACTATTCTATCCAAAAGAAAAAAAGAGCAAAAACAACCTGATAAAGAAAGCATCAGTTCATTTCACGAAAATAAACTAATCTCTTCATGTAATTCTGATGATGACCTTCAATTTTTAAAATCCTTGATGTGGAATTTAAAAGATTTAGATAGAGCCATCATTGTACTATTTTTGGAAGGATATAAAAATAAAGAGATTAGTCAAATTCTAGGATTGTCTACAAGTAATATCAGTACCAGAATGAATAGGATAAAAATGAAATTAAAATCAAAAATCAATATTTAAGATCATGGACTTAAATCATTTAAAAAATGCCTGGGATCAGTTAAAGATAGAAAACAACTTAGCATCAATCCAGCCTGAGGAAATACTTCATATCATTGAAATAAAAGAAGAAGTAATGAATAACATAGCCCAGAGGTTATTAACCAATTCTTTCTTATTTATTGTTTTAACGATATGTTGCTAGGGGGGATGAATCCAATAGAAACATTATCATTTATTACTTGGAATGTTGACCCAAGGATTTTTCCTGGTTTTGAATTATTTCTTTGGTATGGTCTTTTGTGGGCAGTAGGTACACTTCTGGGTTATCAGGTAATGTTTTTCATATACAAAAAGGAAGGATTGTTACCATCTGAACTTGATAAACTTGCCACTTACCTTATTCTTGGAGCAATATTAGGGGCAAGATTTGGTCATATATTGTTTTACGATCCGATTTATTACTGGAATAATCCAATAGAAATTCTTCCTATTCAAATCCAACCACATTTCCAATTTAAAGGACTTGAAGGATTAGCCAGTTATGGTGGTGTATTAGGAACTTTAATTGCATTATATCTTTACCATAAAAAGTATAAGGGAAACTTTTTATGGATTCTTGACAGACTCGCAATTTCAGCGGCATTACTTGGAGGGTTTATCAGGCTTGGCAATTTAATGAACTCAGAGATAATTGGCATTCCAACCTTTGTTCAATGGGCTTTTGTATTCACAAGAATTGATCATACCCCTCGTCATCCTACGCAACTGTATGAGGCAATTTTTTACTTTTTTATTTCTATTTTTTTATTTCATTTATGGAAATTAGGAAGGGTAAAGAACTACAGTGGTTTTATATTTGGATTAGGGGCCTCTTTAATATTTACACTGAGGTTTTTGATTGAATTTTTAAAAGAAAATCAGGTTAGTTTTGAAGAAAGCTTATTATTAAATATGGATCAGACCTTAAGTATACCCATGATTTTGATTGGAATCTTCATTTTAGCTCGGAGTATTATACAACCTTTTAAAATTAGAGAGGAGAATGTATAAAATATCGCAATCAAAACCCTGATTGATTACAATAATCAATACCACCACTAGAAAGATTATTTGCTTCATCTTGGAAATAGACTTATTAGCAATCATATAACCCAACTAATATTAGCAGCTGATTTCAAGTAGATTAAACGAAAATTGCCTGTTAATGATTAGCTTTAAGATTAAACCTAGAATCTTATTGATCTTTTTTAAAAATTTGCTACTAAATTGACCTCAAAATGAAATACTTACTCTTAATGTCTATCCTATTTTCAAGTGTAATAGTGTCTATGGGACAGACCAAAAACCCGCTTGAAAATGTACTGATAACATCAAAAAATGGGAAAACCCAGGTACTTACTAAAGAAAATGGAGAATTACATGTTAACGTATCTCCAAAAGATGTCCTTAAATTTAAAGCTGCTGGAATGGTCCGCTACAGTGACTTCGGGGCAAAAGGAGATGGCAAAACCGATGATATAGATGCGATTGCAGCCACCCATGCATTCGCTAATCAGCAAGGCCTTATGGTGAGATCTGATGAAGATGTCACCTACTATATTAGTGGAAAGGAGCGAACAGCGGTCATCCAGACCTACACCGATTTCGGTACGGCAGCTTTCATCATTGACGATACCGAAGTCCAAAACCGTAATGCATCTATTTTCATTGTCAGTTCCAGCCTGCAACCTTTCACACCTGAAGGGATAGTTACCCTTAAGAGGAATCAGAAGAAACTCAAAGTTGTAATACCAGGTACGTGTTTGATCACTGTTATTGATTCAAACCAAAAGCGATATATTCGATTTGGACTGAACCAAAATAATGGATCTCCACAAACAGATATCTTTGTCGTTGATGAAAATGGAAATGTGGATATGAATGCTCCGATCATCTGGGATTTTGACAAGATTACAGAAATCACTGCACTTCCCATTGATGAGAAGGTTCTCAAAATCACCGGAGGACGATTTACCACAATTGCCAATAAGGCTGAATCAAAATACACCTATTATAGGAGGAACATTGCGGTCAGGCGTTCCAATGTTGATATTGAAGGGCTGGAACATCGTATTTCCAGTGAAGGAGATCACGGAGCTCCCTACCGAGGTTTTATAGATATAAAAGACTGCGCTTATGTAGCTGTAAGAAATACGATCCTGACGGGGCACAAAACATACCGTACTATTGGTACAGCGGGGAAACCTGTCTCCATGGGTACTTATGATCTTTCAGTAAATCGTGCCTTAAACGTATCCTTCGAAAATTGTAGTCAAACCAATGACATCAATGACCGCACCTACTGGGGGGTATTAGCATCCAACTACAGTAAGAATCTTATTTATGATAATTGTATCCTATCCAGATTTGATGCTCATATGGGTGTGGCCAATGCTACAATCCGAAATTCAACTCTGGGGCACATGGGGATAAATGCAATAGGCTGTGGAACATTAACAGTAGAAAATACAACTGTTAACGGAAGGAGCTTTATTAACCTGCGCTCTGACTACGGAAGTACATGGGAGGGAGAGGTGATTATTCGAAACTGTGTTTTTGTGCCATCCGGAGGAAAACCTTCAAGTGTCCATCTGATTGGTGGTTCCAATTCAGGGCAACATGATTTTGGTTATACTTGTTTTATGCCTGACCGAATCACTGTTGAAACACTTCATATTGATGATTCTCATCATCCTGAGGATTATCAGGGGCCTGCTATTTTTGCCAATTTCAACCCAAAAATGACAGACCATTCCTATGTAGAGAATTTTCCTAATGTCAAAACCAAGAAAGTTATTCTTAAAGATGTGACTACGGAAAGTGGGAAGGCTTTGAGAATCAGTGACAACCTGTTTTTGTTTAAAGATGTGAAGGTAATTATTGAATAATGTGTATGACATGGATGCTACTTTTGTATTTCTAGCACCTATTTTTGAGCAGATATTTACAAAGGAAACTCTTTCAAAATTTTTGCATCAAAATCTTATTTTTTGAATTTCAAAATATCAATGTTTGATTTAGTTCGTTGTGGTTTTCAAATGGAATTAGTCAATTAAATTTAAATTTTAATCAATAATGAAAAGTATTAATTTTTTAAAGCTATTTTTTATTCTGGGATTTATCACATTTGCCTTAACTAATTGTGATGAAGATCCAGAGTCTGAAAAATCATGTTCTCAGGATGAAATTTGTACGGCAAAAAATGTAACGGCCTGTTGTGACGATGTGGTATGTGTATATGAATATGATGGAAAAGAATACCAGGAAAGTGAATTGGATCAGTTAGCAAAAGATTTGGGATGCAGTAGTTCTTCAGGAGGAAGAATAGCTGCTTCTGATGAAAATGATCCAGTGAAAGATCAGTTGCTGAATCTATTGATGAGGGCAAAAGATGGTTTACGATAATCGTAAATCACCCTCATTTTCTGTTTTTTCTAATCCCAAAAGCTAAAGGCCTTTTTAGAAAATTTTTTAAGG
>JAHQVQ010000416.1 GCA_019634305.1 Flammeovirgaceae bacterium
TATTTTAAGGATTATTTGGTTTAATTGTTAAAGCTAAGAGCTCACTCTATATTAGGGTGAGTTCTTTTTTTATGTCCAATCCTAAACTTATTAGATGGTTGAGAGTTTTATTATTTTTTGAGTTCTTAATTTTGGCTAGATTAGATTTAAGTTTTCAATGAATTCCAATTTTAAAGAGAAAGGATAATTTTAGATAAATAAGTTATGGACAAAAAATCTAATAAAAATGAAATAGATGTTTCCAAAATTGATTTGGAGAAGGAAAGAGAAAAAGCTACTGAAAATCCTGGAATATTGCCATATGCTCATACAGTTGGCAGTGCGGTAGTTAAGGCTACAGATAAGGGGAAAATAAAGGGAAGGGCTGTTGCCACGATGCAGGATCAAACTCAAAAACAAATGGCTCAGATCTATGAACAAATGCAGCTTTTGGCTCGGCAAGCTGATGATATAAAAAAAAGAGTAGTGATTTCAGAAAGAATATATATGGCTGAAATTCCCTTCGAGCCATTGGTGGGGAATGTTTACTATTTTTATCAAAAGGATGAAAAAACGGATGTGCTATCGCTTATAGGACCAAAAGAATGGGGAAGAAGCTTTAAGTTTCATGGGTATCTGGCTACTGTGAAATTAATGTCAGATCACACTTGGGAAATACTGGATAAAGGTGATGATTTTTAATTGAAAGGAGATTTGGACTTTTTCTTTCTAAATGAAAAACCTCACTGAAGAATTAATTTTCAGTGAGGTTTTTTTATTCCTGGACTTGAAAAGGTTACAACCTTCTATACAAATCTTTGATTGTATCTAAGGTCAATTTTTCTTTCCATTCTAAACCCAAAGCATGTTTCCACATGTGATCTAGGTTATAAGCTACTTCTGCCATTTGGGTTATTTGCTCTTCAGTCCATGAATTGGCCAGGTTTCTTGGTAATTCTATTTTATGCTGAGCTACCATTCCCTTAAATTCCTGAACAGCCTCACCATAATAGTCTTCTAGGTGATTAAAAGCCAAACAATTGGCAATGCCATGTCTGTAGCCAAAAACAAATGAAAGGCCATAAGAAAGCGCATGGCAAACACCTACTTCAGAATAAGTTAAGCTTAAACCTCCCATCATGGAGGCTACCATTAATTTATCGTCATTTTCAGGGTTTTGCCCACAAGTTTGACCTTTAAATACATCTCTGCAAAGTACTAAAGAAGCATCACCATAAGCAGTACTGAAAGTATTTTTATACATCCCGGTTTCAGACTCTATACAATGAATATAAGTGTCCATTCCCGTATAAAACCACTGATTTTTTGGAACCTCTGAAATTAATTCAGAATCTAAAATGATTTGGTTAAACGGAGTCCATTCACATTTCAATCCTAATTTTTTCTCTGGACCTGTTACCACAGCAGTAGTTGAAACTTCAGCTCCAGTTCCTGAAATGGTAGGAACACCAACATGATAAATTCCGGGGTTTTTAATTAGATTTAAGCCCTGATACAGTGATGATGAACCCTCATTGGTAAACATCAATGAAGCAGCTTTGGCAATATCCATAACACTTCCACCACCAATACCAATAATTCCACTAGGAATACCTTTCTCTTTCTTTACATTATCCCTAATCTCATCTACCTGCTGAGTGGTCGGTTCATGATCATCTACATCAACAAAGATTAGAATATCTTCTGGTCTAACAGGTACTTTGTCAGCTAAAGGCTTCCCCTCAAAAAATTTATCCACAAGGAAAACCATGAATTTATCATGGTCAGCTCTCTTTTCCTCAATGATTTCATCCAGTTGATTAAAGGAGCCTCTCCCAAAAACTACCTTATCAACATTCTTTAAAATTTTGTGCATTTCTATTTTTATATTCTAATTTTTCTTGTCTTTTCAAATGGCGACTTTCTATAGCACCTTTTTAATTGAAGTGATAATGCTATCAGCCAATTTTTCCAGTTCTTCATGAGTCCAGGTACATCTAATTCCCAAAGAAAGTAATCTTCCCACTACATCCTGGGTTTTTGGTAAATCCAGATTATTATAATCCTGAGGAGCACCAAAATGATGAATAGCCAAAGGAGCAGCAGATTTAAGGGATTTTAAATGATCCCACTGGTTAATAAAGTGATACATATTTACATACCAGTAATTATGACCACCAACTCCATCTTTAGCAAATTGTTCTACTACTTTTTGAGTGGTAGCGGTATCAGGTAGAAAATAGTTCAGGAATGTTCCAGAATCTCCGTCTGGGTCTGGCATTGGTCTGAATGTAATTTCTTTTATCTCTGATAATCTTTCCTTCAAATAAGCTTTATTTTTCCTGCTTTGACTTCGAATAAAATCAACTTTCCTCATTTGAGCCAATCCCACAGCAGCATGTAATTCACTTATTCTGTAATTGAATCCCAAGATTGGGTGGTTTTCCATTCCTCTATTGGCTCCGATATGATCATGACCATGATCTGAAAAACTATCGGCTATTTTATATGCTTCTTCACTGTTAGAAACAAATAATCCCCCTTCTCCGCAAGTTGTAATTTTGAAAAAATCGCAGGAATATGCACCTGCGGCACCAAATAAACCAACATCAGTTCCCTTATAGGAAGCACCTAAAGCCTGCCCTGCATCTTCCATCAAGACCAGATTATGTTCTTTACAAACTGCCTGAATAGCATCCATATCCGCTGCTGCTCCACACATATGTACCAACATTACTGCCTTTGTTTTTGGAGTAATGGCCTTTTTAATTCCCTCTGCACTTAAACATAGGTTTTCATCAATTTCAGCGAAAACTGGTAACCCTCCTCCAAAAAGAACAGCTTCTATTGTAGCCAGGTAAGTAAATGGTGGTACAATCACTTCATCTCCATTTCCAATTCCGGCAGCTGCCATCACACAAGAAACAGCAGTAGAACCACTTGATACGGCATGAGCATATTTAGCTCCGGTGAATTTTTTGACCTCATCTTCCAGTTCCCTGGCTTTCCACATTCCCTGTCTCAATTCATCGTGATTAAACCTAAATAACGCACCGGTTTCCAGCACGTCCATTACCTCTTTGCGCTCTTCAGCCCCAAAAAGTTCAGTTCCTGGCATATTAATTTGATTTTCAGAAGATTATTAAATTATGTGGATTTTCCACAATCGCGCAAAATTAAGAAAAATTTCCTATTCAAATACAGAGAATTGTTTATTTTGGTGAAACTTAGCGTTCAAATTATTCTGTATTAGTTTTGGGGAAATGAAAATTCTAATGGATTAGTAAGATCAGGGGAAAAAACATAATTTTTTTAATCCTCTTTAGACCTGAATCTGAATTTTTGACTAATTGTGATTCTTTGGAATAATTAATTATTAATGCCTCACTTTTTAAACTATTCTTTCAGGTTATATTTATATTCTTTTCTTTATCTGGCTTTTCCCAGTTTCATTTTCATTTTTGGCTGGTTTAGAATAGAAATCTGGCTTCCAGCTTTGAGCATTATCGGATATTCCTCTTTCCATTTCTTTAAAGACATAAAAAAACTTTCCTATCACGATACTTTTACAATTTCTCCCATCAATTCAATTAAACTAATATTGATTTCCATAGGAATTTGTCTTTTCTCTGGAATAGGTGGATTTACTTTTCAGGGAGATGCAGAAAAGCATTACAGTATGCTTTATGATTTGGTAAATAGGGACTGGCCTGTTTTGTACACTTCTGATTCGCCCATTGAAAAAGAGGTTTTCCTTAATTATTATTTTGGCTATTTCATTCCCCCAGCTTTTCTGTCAAAGGTTTTAAATATCCATTGGATCGATAATCTGATCTTGTTGTGGAGTATTTTCGGGCTTTATCTTTCTTTTTGTTGGGTTTTAAAATTGTCAAATTCTAAAAATATTGGCTGGGCAGTTTTGATTCTGCTATTTCTTGGAGGACAGGATTTTATTTATGCTACTTTGAAATTGGGGATCAACCATGTTTTCTTTAATAAAAATGGTATTTGGGAAATTTATAAGGCTGAAGTCAATACAGTTTGTGTTTTTCATAATACTATATTGCGGTATCCTACAAATTTCTATGCGATTTCTTGGGCACCACAGCATTTATTTGGTGCCTGGATATGCACTTCTTTAGTTATTGATCAGGTTATTTTTCGGAAAAACATTCGCAATGTTGGATTCATAGCTGCCTTCTTACCTATCTGGTCAGTTTTTAATGCCATAGGATTATTGCCATTTTTAGCAGTGTTTATTTGGAATGCTTTTAGAAAATTCATGTCATTTCAAAATCTGGCAGGCGGAGGAATTCTTGTTTTTCTGGTTGGAGCTTTTTTTATAGCACACTATCCAGTTGAAGATCAGGGATGGATTTGGGAATATATTCCATTTCCCCAGGCAATGGTTAAAATAGTTTTATTCCTTCTTTTTGAATTTGGCTATCTGGCATTAGTGGTGAATAGGTTTGTGCAAAAATCGCCTTATCAATTAATATGGCAGATTAGCCTGGTTACGCTTTCTGTTTTGCCACTTTATGTGTTGGGTTATTTTAATGATTTGCTCATGAGAACCGCAGTTCCATCTATTTTTATCATTAATTTGGTAGCGGTCTGTTTTTTCAATCAATGGGGTTTTAAATATAAAAAACTAGTTACTGGAATTGTGCTTTTTATGGTAGCCTTTCCCCAGTTGATTGCCATAGGAAAACATCTTCCCGGAACCATTATGTTTCATGCCGAGCATGGTTTTTCAGAATCGAGGAAAAGGATAAATGATGAGAAAAGTCTGATAAATGTGACTGATGCGGAATGGTTTAATTACCAATATTTTGGCAAGGCTGATTCATTTTACATGAAGTTTCTGGCCAAAAAACAAAAACACAAATAAATTTCTTTTCAAATGAGGATGCCTAACTTTGCGTCCAGAATATTAATAAGGAAAAATGGATAAAGTTTTTATTGGGATTATTCCAGCAAGATATGGTTCTACAAGATTAGAGGGGAAGCCATTATTGGATATTTGTGGGAAAACCATGATTCAGCGGGTTTACGAACAAGCTATTGAAGTACTTGATGATGTGTTTGTGGCAACCGATGACGAAAGAATTAAAAAGGCAGTGGAAGATTTTGGTGGCAAAGCCATAATGACTGCTGAAACCCATACTACCGGAACAAACAGGTGCCTGGAAGCAGCTCAGAAAATAAAGTTTGAATTTGGGATTGACTTCGATGTAATTCTGAATATTCAGGGTGATGAACCCTTATTGGATATCGGGCAGGTAAAAGACCTGATGAATTGTTATAAAGATGAAACACCTGAAATGGCCACTTTGGTGATTCCCGTTTCTGATCCACAAGATTTATCCAATCAAAGTGAAGTATTTGTTACACTAGATATTTATGGAAATGCTCTGTATTTCAGTCGGGCGGTAATTCCCTATTTACGAGATGTACCTAAAGAAGACTGGGTGAAAAGCCACACATTCTATAAGCATCTTGGCATGTATGCTTACACACTCGATGCATTAAAAAGGTTTTCTTCATTGGCACAGTCTCCATTAGAAAAATTAGAAGGGCTGGAGCAAAATCGATGGCTGGAAAATGGTTATAATATAAAAGTTGGGGTTACCAGATTCGAAAGTATTCCTGTGGATACTCAGGAAGATTTGGACCGGGTGATAAAAATTATCATGGAGAAGGAATAATATTCTGGAAAAACAATAAAAATCCCCAATAGAGATCAATTAAATTCTTTGGGGATTTCTAATTCTTGAAATTTATTTTTGACCTCTTACCAACTCAGATTTTTTAGGAGTAATACCCCGGTTGCTTGTTTACTTCAAAAGACCAGTAGCCAATTGCCTTCAAAATCAGTGTGGGAAAAAGTGTCAAATACAGAGAATATTTTTGCTAGTCTTTGGTGGGAAAAGAATGTAGATCACCACATTCCTTTCTCGGAAAGCCTTTTTGAAGGTGAGATTTTTTCGTCTCTTTTTCATCGATTGGAAAAAGGGACAAAAACTTAATAGTTATACTCACCTATTCAGTTTGTATTAAAGACTGAGAATAGGTAATAACTAACTATAGTTAATAAGTCGCTTTCACTTTGGCAATATCATTAATCCTTTTCATAGCAATTTCCATAGCTACTTCCTGGGCATTTCTTTTCTCTGCTGAAGATTTCTTCAAAACGTCCAAAGTTTTTTCATAAATCAACTCAGTATGTGCTTGAGTCCAGTCAGTACCAGTTTTAATAAATTCTGCATAAACATTTATCACACCACCACAATTGATTAAAAAATCAGGGGCGTACATAATGTCATTAGCTGTACAATGATCACCATGAATTTTCTCATCTGCCAACTGATTATTGGCACATCCGGCTATAATACTGCATTTCAACCTTTTAAGGGTTTCATTATTTACGGTTGCTCCTAAAGCACAAGGGGAATAAATATCCACATCCAAATCATAGATTTCATCCAACCCTACACCTTCTATTTGGTATTTATTCACTACCTCCTTTAATCGATCTTCGTAGAAATCTGAGGCATAAACTTTACAATTTTCCTTTTTGAGGTATTCTATTAACAACTCACCAACGGAGCCGACTCCTTGTACAGCAACCTTTTTCCCGTCAAGGCTGTCAGAGCCATAAGCAACTTTTGCAGCGGCTTTCATTCCCAAATAAGTGCCATAAGCAGTAAATGGTGAAGGATCACCCAACCCACCTAAATATTCCGGCATTCCCGAAACATTTTTGGTTTCCATACCTATGAATTCCATATCCTTGGCGGTCATTCCCACATCTTCAGCGGTGATGTATTTGCCATTAAGATTTTCAAGGAATTTGCCGAAAGTTCTTAAAAGGGGTTCTGTTTTGTCCTTTCTTCCATCGCCAATGATCACAGCCTTTCCCCCTCCGGCATTGATTCCGGCAATGGAATTTTTAAAAGTCATTCCTCTAGAAAGTCGCAAAACATCATTCAGGGCTTCCTGATCATTTTTGTAAGCCCACATTCTGGTTCCACCAATGGCAGGACCTAAAACGGTATTGTGAATGCCTACAATTGCTTTTAATCCGGTAGCCTTGTCGTAACAATAAACCACCTGTTCATGGCCTAAACTGGAGACCTCTTTAAAAACAGAAAATTCTACATTATCTATTTTTTCGGTTGATTCTACGGTTAACATATATCTATTAATTGTGTTTATTTAATTGAACTTAAATAAGTTTTTAATTTCATGGGACAATACCGAAGGAGAAACATAAGAACTTGCTCAAGTTTTTTTAGTTATTGGTTTATCGGGAACTTTTCCCACACAAATTTAATTTATTTAGCCTATTTTTCTCTAATTTAGTTTTCCCAAATCTACAGCTTCTAACTGAGTTGTATATTACACCTTTTATTATGCAAAACGAAGAAAAACCTAGTGGTAAAGTATTTGATCTTCAGGTACTAAAAAGAATTTTTGTGTTTGTGAAACCATATAAAAAATGGTTCTATTTTTTGGTTTTTCTAACCGTAGCACTGGCTGCAATTGCGCCAATTATGCCGGTTCTTATCCAAAAAACTATTGATGAACATATTTCTCTGGGAGATGTGGATGGATTAATAAATATGGTGCTTATCATGTTTGGATTGGCAGTGGGGCAGGCTTTTATTCAATTTTACCATACTTATCTATCTGCCTGGCTTGGGCAAAGTATTATCAAAGATATCCGGATTGATTTGTACCAACATATCCTGAGTTTAAGACTGAAGTTTTTTGACAAAACACCCATTGGGAAATTAGTTACCAGAACAATTTCCGATATTGAAACACTTTCTGAAGTATTTACCAATGGGTTGGCAGCCATTATTGGAGACTTATTACAACTCTTCTTTTTACTTGGAGTGATGTTTTATATTGACTGGCGACTTACTCTGGTGAGTATGTCAATTTTTCCATTCATGGTGCTTTCTACCTATGTTTTCAAGGAGAAAATTAAATATGCTTTTAGTGATGTGAGAACTGCTGTTTCCAATCTGAATACTTTTGTGCAGGAAAGGATTACCGGAATGAGTATCGTGCAGATTTTTAATAGTGAGGAAAGGGAGTTCGAGAAATTTAAGGATATCAATAAAGAGCATTTAAGAGCCAATGTAAAAACTGTTTTATACTATTCCATCTACTATCCCGTGGCGGAAGTTTTAGGAGCAGTGGGAATAGGTCTGGTCGTTTGGTTTGGCGCAAAAGGAGTGATTGCCGAAGATATTACACTTGGAGTGCTTATTTCCTTTATCATGTTTATCAACCTGTTTTTCCGTCCGCTAAGGCAAATTGCGGATCGATTCAATACGCTTCAATTGGGGATAGTTAGCTCTGACAGAATTTTAAAATTACTGGATAACAAAAATCATATTCAGAATCCGGGGACTGTAAAAGTTGATCGGTTTGAAGGAAATGTAACATTTGAAAATGTGTGGTTTGCTTATAATGAGGAGGAATATGTTTTGAAGGATATTTCTTTTGATGTAAAGCAGGGAGAAACCATTGCCTTTGTTGGGGCAACCGGAGCAGGAAAATCATCTATTATTAATTTGCTCACCAGGTTTTATGAAATCAATAAAGGGCAAATTTCCATTGATGGTAAGGAAGTCCATGAATACGATTTGGAAAGTTTAAGAACCCATATCGGAGTGGTATTGCAGGATGTATTTTTATTCTCAGATACTATAGAAAATAACATCACGCTTGGAAATCCTGATATTACCCTGGAGGAAGTGAAAAAAGCGGCTGAAACGGTTGGTGCACTGGAATTTATTGAAAAACTGCCCGGAGGTTTTCAATATAATGTGATGGAAAGAGGAGCAACACTTTCGGTAGGACAGCGGCAATTAATTTCCTTTGTAAGGGCAATTGTTTACGATCCAAAAATCATAATTCTTGATGAAGCTACTTCCTCTGTAGATAGTGAAACAGAAGAGTTAATTCAAAATGCGATTGACAGACTAATGAAAGGAAGAACCTCAATCGTAATTGCCCACAGATTAGCCACCATCCAAAAAGCCAATAAGATTATTGTACTGGATAGGGGAGAAATAAAGGAAATGGGCTCCCATTCAGAGTTGTTGGAAAAAGAAGGATATTACTCTCAACTGCATAAAATCCAGTATAAGGAGGTTGTTAAGGCTTAATTTCAGTTACAAACTGTAAAATATTAAAGATTTAAGATGAAAACTTAAGTCAGGTAGAGTTTCAAAACTCTGCTTTCAGATTCATAACCGTACCCAAATAAAATCGAAGAAATTGTTTGAAAATTTGGGGAATATATTTAGATGATGATCTATAAAATATTGTAAAGCTCTCAAGCCTTTTTGAAAAACAGATAATTGCTGGAGTCTGTCTTTTCTGACA
>JAHQVQ010000417.1 GCA_019634305.1 Flammeovirgaceae bacterium
ACTTCTTTATATTTTGACCAAGAAAGTCAAAGCCTTCATTAATGTGGGTTACCATCGTTTTTTCTTCTGAGAGTGTCAGCCCTCTTTGAGCAAGGAAATTTTGTATGGCGGGTTTAATCTTGCTGACCAATAGTGCAGGACTGTCCGATGTCACAATAAGGAAGTGTTTCAGTCCCATTTATTCTAAATACTACTAATCCTTAAAAACCTCACACTTTGATACTAAGGACTAAGAAACATCCCTCATTTTTTCTACTCTATTTCATAGATAGCTCCTTGTTGGTTTTAAAATTTATATAAAACTGCGGAATCAATATTCAGCTTCTTTTCCCCGGAAAAGAAGCTGATGTTTGAAAAATCTTCATTTGGGAAAAATATTTCCGTCATGGCTATAGTTCCATCATCAAAAAAGACCTCAACTGAAGCTACATCCACAATGATTCGAATTTTGAGCTCATTGGATGATGTAATTCTTGGTGCTGTGGATTTTCCTTTGAATTTTTCAGAGAAATCAGATTTTCCCGCAAAACGCCTGTCGATATAACATTGCTTTTGGTTCTGATCAAATCCTATTAGTACCTTCTCACCCTTTGAGTTGAATAATTCAATGCCAAAATTTTCACTTGTAGATTTTTTAAGATCTATCTTTAAATCCAATTCAAAGATATTGGCTGTCCAATCCTTTTCCTTCGAAATTGAATACGCTCCTTCCACCTCTAAGTCCTTTATAGTTAATTTATCATTTCTTAATTTTTTCAGTTCCTGCACAGGAAAATTTTGAAGACGAACTCCATCTATAGCTTTCGTTAAACTTAATTTTCGGGGGATTGTCATAGCATTTCTCCATTTTTCAGTTGGAACCTGATTGGCATATTCCCAATTACTCATCCAGCCAATAAAAATTTTTCTGCCATCTTCTTGGGGTATATCCGACCAGGTTACTCCGGCATAATTGTCTTTTCCGTAATCAACCCATAATGAAGTTTCGCTGGAATTCGAATTGGTGAATTTTTCTCCATCAAAATCCCCAATAAAGTATTGAGTGGCAGAACCACCATTGGGTCCTCCGGGATTGATACTCACCAACATTACCCAATACTTTTCATTTTTCTTATTATCAACTGACAATTCAAACAGATCGGGGCATTCCCATACCCCTCCATGGCTACCACTATTTTCTCCAAATTTGCTGAGGAAATTCCAGGTTTTAAGGTTAGAAGAGTTAAAGAGTTGAACGTGATTTTGTACGGCCAGTATCATGATCCATTTATGAGAAGGACCATGCCAAAACACTTTTGGATCCCTGAAATCCTTGATTCCGGGGTTATTTACAACAGGATTACTTTTATATTTAGTCCAGCTTCTGCCTTTGTCCAGGCTATAAGCGATTCCCTGAGTCTGATAATCGATACTTCCTTTTTTTTCTTTTACAGGATCATGGTAGGTAAAAATGGCCACCATTGGCGGGTTGTCTTTAGTTCCAAACCCTGAGGTATTTTCATGATCGATCACCGCACTTCCAGAAAATATATAGCCATGCTCATCTGGAAATAAAGCAATAGGAAGATGTTCCCAATGGATTAAATCTTTGCTTACAGCATGGCCCCAATGCATTGGCCCCCAAATAGTGCTATCTGGATAATGCTGATAAAACAGATGATATTCTCCTTTATAAAAGACCATTCCATTGGGATCGTTCATCCACATTTTTTGAGGAGAAAAGTGGAATTGAGGTCTATGAGCTTCTTTGCTTTGGGAGTTAGAATTACTATTGAATATTAACATTAAAAAAAAACTTAAAAAGGTGATTTCAAATAATTGATTGCTGATCATGAAAGGCATTCCTGAAATTTTGTATTTAATTTCCTTCGCTACGTTACAAGTAGATTTTTTATTTTTCATATTTATTAAATTTGTAAACGGTGTTTTGTTGTGCCATGAGTTTTTGTGTCAATTAGTGTTTTCTTCTTCTATTTACAAAATTTTGCCTTATTCATTTATGGGTTTTAAAAAGGAATGTAAGGAGACACGACTACTACTGGTATCTCCTCCATTCCTATCAATTATAATATAAAGCTAGCAGAAAAAAAACTGTTAATACCCGGAGTTTTGAGTATACAATCCTTTCGTGAAATCTATTTCTCTTTGTGGAATAGGATAATACTCATCTCTTCCTGCAGTAAATTTCGCACTATTCAGAAAATCTCTTCTGGTTTTTTCTTGATCTAAATAAGCATTTAGGGTTTCTCCGGCAATTCCCCAGCGAACAAGGTCAAAAAAACGGGGACCTTCCATTGCAAATTCCAGCCTTCTTTCCCAACGTAAAGCCATTCGGGCGTTCTCCTGAGTCCAGGGCAGGTTACTACCATCATATTCTGAAATTAAATAATTGGATGGAGATGTTCCATCAGCCAATCTTGTTCCATTAGTACTTTCTGAAGCCCGTTTCCTTATTTGATTAATCAAAGGCATGGCTTTATCCTGCTGTCCCAATTCTATATAGGCTTCTGCCTGCCATAATAACACATCTGCATACCTGATAATATCTATATTTACTGAAGTTCCTATAAATGGGCCTTCTTTTTTATAGCATGAACAATCTGCTGCTTGTTGCTCTTTCATACTGTGGAAAAAACCATAAACACCTGGATCCCTCACCCAGCTATTGCTGAAAATGTAATCTTCTTCATTTCGGTATTTATAGGGGTGACCATCTATACCCACAGTGTGGTCAATTCGCGGATCAACGGCAACTCCTGTTGTCGTAATATCTTCTGCACTTAGGGTCACATCATTAAAGGTATCAAATTTTGGTAATCCATCAGTACCAGTAGAAAATGCATTTACCATATTCTGGCTGGGTGCATGAAATCCGCAACATCCGAATTGTGGTGCACCATGGGGATAGTTCAAACCATTCACAAAACTCAAACGACCAACCGATGTCCCATCACTAATGGAAAATTGCACGGCAAAAATTGATTCGGGTCCGTTATCATATCCATCCAGGAAATTTTCCGCAAAATCAGGCTGCAGACTATACCTTCCAGAACTAATAATCATTTCAGTAAGCTCAACAACTTCCTGCAAATGTTGTTGATTGATATTTACTACCTGATGCGTTTCATTTTGTTCATAAGCCTGATAAAGTCTTAACTTGGCCAAATAAGCCATTGCGCTAAATTTGTTTGCCCGACCCACTTCTTGCTGAGTTTCCGGTAGGTTGTTCATGGCAAATTGAAAATCCTCGGCTATTTTATTCCAAAGTTCGTCATTGGAAAATTCTGTATTGGAGACTTTTAAAATTTCTTCGTTGGAAAGCGTTTCATCAATGTAAGGGATATTTTTAAAAAGTGTTTTCAATACAAAATGGGAATGTCCTCTTAAAAATCTGGCTTCTGCAATCCTGGTAGTTCTTAAGCTAAAATCATTCTCTGTCAATTCATTGAGTGTTTTCAAGGCAAAATTGGCTCTGGAAATGGCGATATAAAAATTTTCCCATGTATAAGGATGCATCCAGCCTTGTTCTGGCTGGGTAAGATTGTATTGTTCATAAAAATTAATATCTGCTACATCTGAAACTCCTCCGCCTCCCTTATAGGCATCATCAGATCGGACACTTCCATAAGCCCACATGCTGGACATTGGTCCGATCATATCATCATTTCCTATACCTGCATATGCTGCAGTCACCAGCCCTTCTGCACTTTCAGCCGATGGGGCGCCTGCCGCAACAGATCCTTGTGGTTCTGTTTCTAGATAATCCTTGCACGAAGTGGACGTAAAAAGAATTGCAAGGATGGATAATGCTATATATTTATTGATAGTTTTCATAGTATTCTTATAGTTTATGGTCTTATAATGAGAGGTTTACACCAAAAGTAAGGGTAGTAGGTATTGGAATTGTATTAATATCTACTCGCTCTGGATCAGGACCCTGCCAATCTTTGCTTTTTGTCCAGAAAAAATTTTCTGCCATGAAATAAAACCTGACCTGTTCCATGCCGATGTTATTTAACACTGAATTTGGCAGACTATAACCCAGTTGCAAATTTCTGAGTTTGAAATATGAAGCATTCACGTTTAGATAATCCGATGGCCGGGTCTCATTATTTCCATCCGATAAGGTAAGAGCTGGAATACTGGATCCGGAGTTTTCAGGAGTCCAGGCATCGAATACTCCAGGCCCAACATTTTCTCTGCCTCGAATAAAATCGTTGTAAAAAGTGTAAGGATTAAAACCAGTTTTTCCGAATACTCCAGAACCAAAAACTGAAAAATCGAAGTTTTTATACGCTAAATCTATCCGAAGTCCATATTCTAAATTTGGCAGTAAAGTCCCAATAAAGGTTTGGTCCAAAGCATCAATTTTACCATCATTGTTCAGGTCTTTGTAGCGGATTCTTCCCGGAGCAGCACCAACCTGACTGGCATGTGCAGTTACCTCTTCCTGAGTTTGAAAAATTCCATCAGTTACATACCCAAAAATGGATAGCTCTGAATGTCCCACTATAGTTTGCTCTGCATTACCAGGATAAGCCGTTCTTACTTCTTCAGGAAGCTCAGTTATTTTATCTTTAAATTGTCCTGCATTGGCAAATATGCTGTATTGGAATTCACCTTCGGTTTTTCCGTAGTAGGATAAAGAAAATTCCCATCCCTTGTTTTCCTTTGTGGCTCCATTTAACCATTGTAACTGGCCTTCACCAACGGCTGAAGCTACAGGAGGCCGGATAAGAATATCGGATGTTTCACGGGTAAAATAATCAAATGAACCTACAAGATTGTTATTAAATAAGCCAAAATCCACTCCTATATTAATTTCGTCAGTTGTTTCCCACTTTAATGCTGAGTTAGCTGCCTGCACTGAAACAAAACCTGAGGGAAGGTTACCTGTATTACTGCCATTCAAATCATAAGCTGAGCCTATGTTCCAGTATTGGTCAAAAAAATCAACATGCCCAATTCCGGCTACTTGTGAAGCTGTGGCTCCATATCTTGGTTCAAACAATCCAAGGCTGGCAAAATCACCCACATCCTGATTCCCTACTCTACCCACACCAAGTCTTAGTTTCAGGTTAGAAATGATTTTATTATCAGTCAAAAAATTCTCCTCACTTATTCTCCAACCAACTGTAGCAGCGGGGAAGAATCCATATCGGTTATCTGCTCCAAATCGTGAAGATCCATCTCGTCTTAAGGTAACAGAGGCCAAATATTTATCAGAAAAATTATAGTTTATTTTACCAAATTGGGAGAAAAGCCTGCTATTGGTAGCCGTTCCGAAACTATTTCCATTACTTGTTCCTGCACCCAATACAAAAAATTCTTCTGTTTGGACTGCAAAACCTTCTTTATAAGCTGTAATATCCCTGAAATCGTCTCCCACCGACTCTAACCCTAAAAGAAAATCAAAACTACTTCCTCCAAGATTGAGCTTATAGTTCAGGGTATTTGACCAGGTAAGGCTTAAGAAATCACTTGAATATTCTGTTAAACTATTTACACTTCGGGTAATAAAACCCTCAGTAAAAGTGGGTTCGATATTATTATCCCGCACCCTCGAATAATCCATGCCTAAATTGGATCTGAATATCAGGTTTTCCAGAATACTTACTGAGGCAAAAACATTCCCAAATAAATAGGCCCTATTCGTGTTATCCCATCGGTTAATATACTGCATATGCACTGGATTATTCCTGTCTGAATAGCCTGAACCCAAAGGTCCTGCAAAATCTCCGGTAGTGGTATAAACGGGGATAGTAGGGGCTAATGTTACTGCAAGGCCAGGTGTAGGTGCACTTCCTAAATCAGGTGTTTCCAAGGTTTCATTGGAAGAGACAAACTGAGTGTTCATTCCCACTGTTACCCTATCATTAATCATTTTTGTTTGTGTATTCAATCTCGCAGTAATCCTATCATAATTTGTATGTTTCAACATTCCTGAGTTGGTGAGATAACCCAAGTTCATTAGTACTGAAGATTTATCATTACCACCTGATACCGTTAAGTCATTATTAAATACATATCCCGTTTCATATGTTTCCTCTTGCCAATCAGTATCGCCAACAGGCACGTTTTGATCCCCGCCAACAAAAGGCTGTACTGTTACACTATTTAATATTGGATTATCAAAATCGCCATTCCAGTCGAAGTTATAAATCTCACCATAACCACTTGCAGGATCAACTCTGTCATTAACAGAAGCCTGCCATAACGCACGTCCCCTGTCTACAGCATTTACCATATTGTACCGTTGTGGTTTTTCATTCTGGACAGAGAAGTTGGAGTTAAGTTGTACTTTAACTTTTCCATCATTTTTCGAACCATTTCTGGTGGTTACAATAACTACCCCGTTGGATGCCCTTGCTCCATAGATAGAAGAGGCTGAGGCATCTTTTAACACCTGGACAGATGCCAAAGCTCCCGGATTCAAACTCTGAAAAACTTCCGGCCGTTTTGTAGGTACTCCGTCAATAATATAAAGAGGGTTATTATCTCCTAAAGTGTTCACACCCCGGATTAAAATCCGGCTGTTAGTAGCTGTGGGAGTTCCTGTCTTCTCAATGTATAATCCAGGAACTCTCCCCTGGAGAGCCTGCATGGGGTTACCTGTGGAGATGTTTTTTATTGGAGCCAAATCCACCACAGCAATGGAGCCTGTTAGGTCTGTTTTTTTCTGGCTGGAATACCCAATAACTACAACTTCATCTAATTGTTCAGTATCAACTTCAAGGAGTACGGATAATACCGTTTGATCTTCAATTAAAATATCCTTTGATTTGAATCCGATATAGCTAAACTGTAAAGTTTCACCCTTGCTCACATCCACAGAGAAATTGCCATTAAAATCACTTGTTGTACCTCTGGAGGTGCCTTTTATCAGAATACTTACACCAGGAATGGGTTCCCCATCCTCATTGGATGTAACAGTTCCTGAAATAATCGATCCTTGTCCATATCCGATTTGGAACAGACAAATCAAAATTACCACAATAGGTATTTTCTTTTTCATATTCATAAGTTTTAAATAAAAAAAATGTACGTTGTTATTCCTGATTTAATGTTTCATTAAATTATTAATTTGCTTGAAGTTTATGGGGGGATTTCCACCCCTTTTGGTTGACAAATATGCCCCGATACCACAGGCAAATTCCAGGGATTCCTCAATGCTTTTACCCTCTAAAAACATTTTTAGAAATCCTGAGAAGAATGCATCTCCGCATCCGATTGTATCTTGTACCTGAACTTTAAAACCTGGATGGGAATACTTTTTCCCTTTGTGAAAAATGAAGGCTCCAGACTCACCTTCAGTTACACACAGACAGGGAATGGTGAATTTTTTGGAAAAATTATTTAAAAGAGATATTTCATTTCCGGAAACCTGAAACATCTCACTTAAAATCAGCAACTCTTCTTTGTTTACTTTAACCAAATCTGCTTTTCCTAAAAGCCTATTCAGTAATGCTTTGCTGTAATGAGGCTTTCTTAAATTTACATCGAATACCTTTTTCAAATCATATTCCAACAGCCTTTCTAAGGTATGGCAGGAAACTGAATTGCGAGCTGCCAGACTTCCATACACCAATACATCGGTTTCTTTTATGACTTTTTCAACGGTTTCATTAAACTGAATATAATCCCATGCTACATTTTCACAGATATGATATTTAATTTCATTATTTTCACTCCAGTTGGCTTCTACAGTGCTGGTTGGAAACTTTTCATCAATCTGAATTAAATCAGTTTCGCCTCCATTTTTTTTGAAATACTTAAGGATATCTTCTCCCGGGAGATCATTGCCAACTTTACTCAGTAACTTCGTAGGCACTCCCATTCTAATCAGATTAAGGGTTACGTTAAAGGGAGCTCCTCCAGGTGAAATTTGGTCTGGCATTTTATCCCAAAGCATTTCACCAAAACAAATCACATTTGGCTTCTTCATACTGTTACTCTTTTTTCTATTTCTTCAAGTGTTTTCCCTTTTGTTTCAGGCATAATCGTTAGCACGAATACTAGCTGGCCAACCATCATTAAACTGAAGATCATGAATGTATGACCACCTCCAAGTTTTTCAGAGATGTAAGGAAATACAAAAGCAATTACAGCGGCCATTAGCCAATGCGTGAAA
The DNA here is from genome assembly GCA_019634305.1 of Flammeovirgaceae bacterium. GTDB lineage: Bacteria > Bacteroidota > Bacteroidia > Cytophagales > Flammeovirgaceae > Flexithrix. The sequence goes on from JAHQVQ010000417.1 coordinate 8,132, forward strand.
CTGCCTAATGCCTGTCCCTGTGCTCTGACACTGTTTGGGAAAATTTCAGATATAAAAACCCAAATCACTGCACCCTGAGAAAAAGCAAAAAAGGAGATATATAAAAACAGATAAATGGGTACGTTAAATCCTCCGAATTCTTGCAGGTAAAAAGCTTTTGCCACTAAAGCCAGCGTGATAATTAATCCAATAGATCCTATCAACATTAAAGTTCTTCGGCCAATTCGGTCAATTAATTGTAAGCCGATAAGGGTGGAAATGAAATTGATCACTCCAATACCAATAGTTGACAATAAGGCTGATGATGCACCTAATCCTGCCATTTGAAATATTCTGGGGGCAAAGTAAATAATGGCATTTATTCCTGATACCTGGTTGAATACTGCAAATAATACTGCCAGAATGATTGGAAATTTATATCTTTTGGAAAATATTTTTGTGGAATAATTCTCCTTGTTTGTTTCCAGGTTCAGGTTAGTTTGTATATCAATGATTTCCTGCTCTGTGGAAGCGGGATCAATTAAATCCAAAACTTTTCTGGCTTCTTCAATATTATTTTGCTTAACAACTAACCACCGGGGACTTCTGGGAACAAATAGAATTAAAGTTGTGAAAATTAAAGCAGGAAAGACTTCAACACCCAACATCCATCTCCAGTCGTTGGATCCAATACCCTCCAGGTAATAATTAGAAATGTAAGCCACTACAATTCCAAAAACGATATTAAACTGAAACATGGCGACTAATTTTCCTCTTTTTGAGGCTGGGGAAATCTCGGCTATATAAAGGGGTGCAGCTACTGAAGAGGCTCCAACACCTAATCCTCCTAAAAAACGAAAACCTAAAAACACATACCAGTCAAAAGCTAGTGCTGAGCCTAAAGCGGAAATCAAATAGAAAATGGCGATCCAAAATAGGGTTTTTCTTCTTCCCAATATATCAGACGGTATTCCTCCTAATAAAGCACCTATTACAGTACCTATTAAAGCAATAGAAATGGTAAATCCATGTTGAAAAGCATTTAACTCCCATACCTTTTGAATTTTTTGCTCCGCACCGGATATTACAGCGGTATCAAAACCAAATAAAAATCCGCCCAGAGCTACCGTAATTGACCAGACAAGTAAATTTAAGTTTTTCATTTTCATTATTTACAAATGATTTCTCAAATTTACCTTAAGCTCCTATCCGGATATTTTTGATTTATTCCAAATGGTTTCGATTTTGTTACAAATCTGTTTTTGTTTTACAAAAATCTGGATATCAGTCTATTAATGATGGTGGTTGTGGCATTTGAAATTAGTGGAAGTCTAAATTTGTTTCATTGCTTTCAATTTTGTTACCTGTGAAAAGCTTTAGTGCTGTTTTGAATATTCAGTTGGGGAGACATCGTACATTGCTTTGAATGCAGTGGAAAAATAAGCCGGTGTACTAAAACCAACTTTATGGGCAATTTCTGCTATAGTCATATCATTTTCCTGAATTAATTGCTTTGCTTTCTTTAACCTGATGGTTTTTATATATTCATTCACGCCCACCCCTAATAAGGCTTTTACTTTCCGGTAAAGCTGAACTCTTGAAAGTCCCAGTTCTTGTGCAATTTCATTTACTCCAACGGAAGGATTTCCTATATTTTCCTCAATTTTAACAATGAAATTATTTAGGAATTTTTTATCAATTTTGTTTTCACTTTTTGGAAGTTTATGAAATGGTAACTCATGGGAAAACCTTTCTTTCAGTTGTTTACGAGTTTTTAATAGAGATTTGATTTTTTCAAATAAATACCTAAACTTAAATGGTTTGGTAATGTAGACATCAGCTCCAGACTGAATGCCCTCTATTTGTTGTTCATCGGAGGTTTTTGCCGTAAGTAGGATGATGGGGATGTGGGATGTTCTTAAATCATTTTTTAATTTTTCTGTAATTGACAATCCATTTAATTCTGGAAGCATTATATCGCAAATGATTAAATCAGGGACTTTATCAAATGCCTTATCCAATCCAATCTTACCGTTGGCAGCTTCCTCAATATTGTAGAATCCACCCAGTTTCTGGGCTAACAATTCTCTTAATTCGTGATTATCTTCAATAATTAATAATGTTGAAAGGTTGTTTTGTAAGGGATTTGAGGCATTTTCTTTTAAGGATACCAAATTGGCAGAATCCAAAAAATACTTAAATTCCGCAGGATCTAATTTGTTAATGTTTTCTTCCCTTAATTCTGCTGATGTAAAATGGTTTTTTCCAAGTGGAAAAGTTATTTCAAAGCGGGAACCCTTCCCTTTTTCGCTTTGCACTGAAATTTCACCATGATGAAGTTTAATGAGCTCCCTTGATAGTGAAAGCCCCAGGCCTGTCCCGAATGTTTCGTAATTTTCTCCCTGGTAAAAACGATCAAAAGCATGCTTTACATGATTGGGAGACATTCCTCTTCCGTTGTCTTCTATGGATAAAACAACCTTATTTTCAAGGACTTTTGACTCTATGCCTATGTTGATAAAACCGCCTTCAGGCGTAAATTTAAAAGCATTTGACAGAAGGTTAAATAATATTTTATCAAACATCCCAATGTCAATCCACACTTCTAAATGGCTTACATTTTTGATAAGTCTGAAATCAATTTTCTTCCTGGAAGCTATTATTTCAAACTCTGCCATTATATCTTTTATAAATTGGACAAGATTATTGGGAGAAGCTAATACTTTCATTTTGTTATGTTCAATTTTTCTGAAATCCATCAACTGATTGACTAACCTAAGTAGTCTTGACGCATTACTTTGTATAAGATCAAAATCCTTTTTAAGCTGTTTGGAATAAGTTTTTGTGAGATCTTGTAATTCCTCAACAGAGGCCAGAATTAAGGTTAGGGGAGTTCTAAATTCATGGGAGATATTTGTGAAAAATTTGAATTTTGCCTGTGTTGCCTCTTCCGCTTCCTGGGCTATAATTTCTATTTGATTTCTTTGTTGAAGGATTTCTCGATTCTTCGACTGGAGTACATTATTGATTTCCTGTTTTTCCTTTAATGAATAAAGAATGTAACTTCCAAAAATTAAAGAAATACTAAAACTGATCAACAGGATGTACATCAAAACTTTTTGATTTTTGTACATTTCCAGTTGATTCTGGTACATTTCTTCCTGTTTTTCAATATCCTTTTGCTGGGAGATAATTTTGTCGGTTTGCTGCTTCATTACCGTAATATTATTCTGATCAATAATAGTGGTCTGAAGTATATTTTCTTTGGGAACAGGTTGGTTATTTAGTATATCCAATGCCAAATCAATGGCTTTTTTCCCTCCGGTTGGGTATAAAAAGGTAGCATCAAGAATGCCATCCGATACGAATTGCAAGCCGGCATTAGGTCCGGAAAGCCCATCAATCCCTACAAAATAAAAATTTTCTTCTAACCCTAAATTTTTGCATACTTCATACGCTCCAAATCCCATAACATCATTATGCGCAAAAATTAAGTCAGCTTCTTTTATTCCTTCAATCACCTTTGGGAATATTTGTTTCACCGTATCAATTTCCCATTGGCCATATACTTTCTGCACAATGTCTACATTTGGAAAGTCCTGTAAAGACTCGGAAAAACCTCGGCTTCTTTCAATAGCCGGAGAAGATCCTTCAAGCCCCCTTATTTCAATTATTTTTCCAGCACCATTTAACATTTCACCAACATATTTTCCGGCAATTTTCCCAATTTCATAATTATTAGCACCGACATATGCGGTATAAAAACTTGAGAAAGTCTTGCGGTCAATCACAATTACCGGGAGCCCATCTTTATATATTTTTTCTATAATTGGGGTAATTGGTTTAGCCTGGTTGGGGGATACAATAAGCAGGTCAATGCCTTCATCTAAAAGTTCATTTATTTGTGCAATTTGTTTCTGACTACTGTTTTTAGCATCTCTTGTAATTAATTGAATATCTGGATTAAAAGAAATTTCTCTTTTCATTTCTTCATCCATTGCTTTTCTCCAGGCATCGGCTGTAGTACACTGAGAAAAACCAATTTTATACTTCATTTTTTGTTCTTTATCCATACAGCCTTGAAGTGATAAAACTATCAGCAAAATAAAGATATATTTAAATCTGAAACCAGTCCATTCAATCTTCAGCATTTACAGATAAAAATTTGATAATTAGATAAGATAGGAAAATTTAAAGAAAATTACATAATTGGAAGAGTGCTACT
>JAHQVQ010000040.1 GCA_019634305.1 Flammeovirgaceae bacterium
AAAATAATCATCAAAATGAAGTGCATCTACCTTATACTTAGTTATTATTTCTGCAATGACATCCAAAAGATAAGCTTTTACTTCGGGAAGTCCTGGGTTCAGCATTTTTAAATTTCCATATTCTACAATCCACTCCGGCTTCCTTTGGGTAATATGATTTTCTGCAAATTTGTATCTGGCGGGAGTGCCTACCCGAAAAGGATTAATCCATGCATGAAACTCTAGATATCTTTTATGGCATTCCTCAATCATAAATTTCAATGGATCGTAGTAGGGTTGAGGTGCTTTTCCCTGTTCTCCCGAAAGCCAATAAGACCAGGGTTCCAGCTCACTGGGGAAAAATGCATCTGCTGCTGGTCTTATTTGAACCACCACCGCATTCATTTTACTTTCGGATAGGTGATCAAGAATTTTAATGAACTCTTTTTGCTGTTCCTCGCTGGAAAGATTTTTAGAAGTTGGCCAATCTATGTTGGCTACTGAAGCTACCCAAGCCCCTCTAAATTCTCTTTTTTTTGATGGATTTTGTGCATATCCTTCTTTAAAAAAAATAAAACAGAACAGAAAAAGGATGAAAATAGTTAGGTATTTAAGTGGAAAAATTAAATCCTTTTTACCTTTAATTTGAATGGAATAATTGGTTAGTTGAACCGGATTGATTTTACTCATAGATTTTTAATCATACAATTGATATTTTTATAAGAATTTTTTCAAATTAGAAAAATAATCTGGAAAATCATTATGAATTTAAGAATAGAAACTTTTTTTACACTGATTTTATTGATAACCATTAGCTGTGTTCCCATTGCTCCTGATGAAAGTTCATTTAGTTTAAATGATAAATTTGGAGATTATTGGTATCAGGGAGAAGCAGAATTGACCAGTTATAAATTGGAGCAGGCCAGATATGGTGAAATACATGAGGGAAAAGCAGTTTTGATTTTTGTAACAGAAGGATTTTCTAAAAAGAACCTGGTAAAACTGGACAATCCAAATAATGCTGGTGATGATAATGTTACAGTAATGAAATTGAATTTCACTAAAAAGTTCGATACTGGAATTTACCCCTATTCATTAATGGCCTCAGTTTTTACTCCGGTGGAAAGGAATAAATTTCCAAATACCTTGAAAGTAACTGCTTCTGCTCAGGAATGGTGTGGACATACTTTTACCCAATTAAATCTGAAGGGAAACCAGTATAAAGGTGCGCTGAATTCTTATTTTGAAAGCGAAGGAGATCAGGAATTGTCCCTTAATAAAACTTTTTTGGAAGATGAAATTTGGAATATTATTCGGCTTGATCCACAGTCCTTACCAACTGGTGATTTTAAGGTAATTCCGGGAACATTATTTCAGAGGTTGAAACATCTTGAATTTGATGTAGTTAATACCTCAGCCACATTAAAGAAAGAACCTGAGGAGTCTGGTTTAATGCAATATCAAGTACATTTTGATCAACCAGAAAGGGATTTAATTATCAATTTCCAAAAGGAATTCCCTCATGAGATTATTTCCTGGGAGGAAAGTTATGTAGATGGCTTTGGGGAAAATGCTACAAAATTAACCACAAAAGCTTCTAAAATAGAGACACTAAAAACCGATTATTGGACCAAGCATAATAATGAACATACTGGTTTAAGAAAAGACTTGGGATTAGAATAATTATTATAAAATTTTAAACTCAGTCCTTCTATTTTGCTGTTTGCCTTCTTCAGTTTCATTGGAAGCCATTGGGGATTTAGATCCATAACCGACTGGTTTTAAACGGTTTATCTCAATTCCTGCTTTCATTAATTTTTTCACTACGGAAATGGCTCTCTTTCTGGAAAGTTCAAGGTTATAAGCCTCATTTCCCACATTATCGGTGTGACCGGATATTTCTACCTTCAATTCAGGGTTTTCTTTTAATAAGGTGACCAGGTTTTTTAATTCTGCCTCAGAAGTAGGTTTCAAATCAAATTTATCAGAATCGAAAAATACATTGTTGAGCACTATTTTACTGCCACTTTCTAATTTGCTCAGCTCAATTTTTGTGTGAATTTTTTCTTTCTCCTTTTTTGAAATGAAAATATTTTCAGAGTGAAATAGGAAACCATCTGCTGAAACAGTAATGCCATAATTTATACCTGTAGTCAGGGTTACGGAAAATCCACCATTCTTTTCATTGGAATAAATTTCCTCAATAATTTCATTTTTATCCAAATCTGTAAGTATGAGTTTGGCTTTCACCGGGTTTCCATCTTTGCCTTCTACAATTAATCCTTCAAAAGGAATCAGTTTCGATTTCCCTTTTTCCATTAAATGATTGACTATCAATGATTTTAAGTCAAAATTTTCGGTTTTTTCTTGGAAATCAATGAAAGCAATATCTGTTTCAGTATGTTTTTCCGGACCTAAAAAGGTGACTTTATATAAATCTTTTTCCCCTAATCCATCTTTTCTAAAGGTTGCATAATATCCGGTTTTATGATCAGCAGAAACCGCCATAAATAAATCATCACCAGCAGTATTTATGGGAATGCCAAGGTTTATTGGTGTACTCCATTTATCATTTTCAAAAACGCTTTTAAAAACATCAAAACCACCGATGGAATTATGACCTTTCGAACAGAAATAAAGTGTTTTCCCATCAGGATGCATAAAGACTGCTTCCTCATCGTAAGGGGAATTTATCGTTTTTCCAAGATTTTTTGGGATAGTCCATCCTGTTCTTGAATTTCTTTTACTGATATAAATATCAAGTCCACCTTTGTTATTTTCTGGTCTGTCACTGGTAAAATAAAGCGTATTTCCATCTGGGGAAAGACTTGCTGAAGTCTCCCGGTATTTGGAATTCACTGCTCCAGAAACTTTTTGTGGTTCCTGCCATGACTTGCCTTTTCTTTGGGCAAAGTATATGTCACCATTATTACTTCCTCTGTAAATCAGTAGTTTATCCTCCTTAGGAGAAAAACCGATTACTGCATCATGTCCGGCAGTATTGATGGGTTTACCCATGTTTTTAATCCTGCTCCAATTCCCGTTGAGTTTACTGGCTTCATAAATATCTTCGAAATAATAGCTGTCCCCATCAATTACATTCCCCACTGCTCTGGGTTTTCTGGCCGTGAAATATATTTTGGAACCATCCTCTTTTATCACCATTCCAAATTCTGGATAAGCTGAATTGATCCTTTTGCCCATATTATCAATAAAAACCCTGACTGGATTTTTAGCCAATGCTTTCCCATTTTCACATGCCTCAATATTTTTCTTTGCTGCCTTTTTTTCTTCATTAGATAAATTTTTTTTCCTGAGAAATTTCTCAAAGTGCTCTATGGCCATATTCCAATCACCTGCCAGATGGTAACTATGCCCAATGAGATAATTGATTTTATAATCAATGTTTTTATCCAATTTTCTGGCTGTTTCCAGATAGCCAATTGCATTCGTCTTGTCCTGCAAATCTGTATTTAAATAGGACGTTCCAATTTTAAAATTTAATTCAGCATTGGAGGGAAAATATTTGTAGGCAATCAGATAATGTTTTAAAGCTTTATCATAATCCTGATCCATTTCAATCCATTCATCTCCTTCATTTATTGCCTTTCTCGTTTTCTGGAAAGTATCCTTCGACTTAAAGCTTTCTTTAGCCAATGGTTTGTTTTGCGCAAAGCAATAACTAAAACCCAAAAACAGGTTCAGTAGTAGTATAAATAGGTAAAAAAATCGTATTTTCATTTTTTATTCTTTTCCGGCACAGTTTATTTTTATATAATTTCCAGCTACTTCAATTCCCAAACTCTGGGCTTTTTTCCATGCCTCACAGGCTTTTTCCGGCATTCTTAGCATTTCATTTATATTTCCCAAAGCCAGCCAGGCATTGGCATATGTTCCATCAATATCAATTGCTTTTTGGCAGTCTGTTTTTGCTTTTTCAAATTTCTGAAGTTTAAGATAAATTACAGCTCTGTTTTGTAAGGCAATTGCGTTGGAAGGATTAATTGCAATAGCATGTGAAAAAGCCTCTAGTGCCAATGATAATTCCCCCAAATCAAATAAGATTTTTCCCTTGTTATTGAAAGCAATATCAGCAGCTTGATTTAAGGCAATAGCCTTTTCAAAATCTAGTTTTGCTTCTGTTTTTTTATCATTATAATAATGGGCAATTCCTCGGGCTGTGTAAGCTAAACTTAGTGTATCATTTATTAAAATTGCTTTTGTAAATGATTGTTCTGCTTTTTCCCATTGTTTGGTTTTAAGCCAGATATTTCCTGACGATAAATAAGTCTCAGGATTTATTGGATCCTGTTCGGCTCGTTTTTCTAAAAATTTGGAAGCGTTTTTATAAGCCTCATTTTCCAGGTAAACCTGAAATAGTAGGGATTGCACTGTATGGTTAGAAGAATCTAATGCTATTGCTTTTGCCAGACTTTTTTGAGCCAGGGCAAATTCCTTGTTTTTTTTATGAATTATGGCTTTAGCAATTAAGGGAGTATCATCCTCAGGGTTGAGTTCAAGCACTTTATCAAAATCTTTTATGGCTTCTTCCTGATAGCCCAATTCAGATTTTAGACTTCCTCTTAGCAAATAGGCATTCGGAAAGTCCTGGTTTAAAGCCAATGCTTTATTCAACTGATTTACAGCTTTATTGAGCTGGTTATTGGCATAATGAGAAAGACTGTATTTGTAAGCTTCTTTAGCTTTTTCAATCTTTAGGTTTTCAATCTTTTCCAACTGAATTTTATTTAATTGATCCAGTTGATAGACATCCTTTCCAACTTTAATTTTATTGGGTCCGATGAAAATGGCCATTGATAAATCCAGCTCTTGAGCATTAAGCCAGAAACCAGTGAAAAAAGTGAATAATAAGTACAAAAAAAACCTCATTTCGAATGAGTTCTAGGTTTAAAAAAATCAACTCTATTCAAAACGAGGTTTTTGCAGGTATTTTATTTCGATCCTTGATTATTTTTTTATAACTAATGAATTTGCCATCTAAGTACCATTACTATTTTATATTGAGTACTTTTATCTCATTATCAAAAAGTTGTGGCACTTATTAAGTATATTTAATTCTGCACATCTATTTATTTGGAATAAAATGACTCATTTTTCTTGAAATTTCTAGTGTTGGAGTTCTTTCAATTCATATCATGTCCTATTGAAATTGAGAGGTTTGGAATTTAAAAAATGGAATTTTGGCTATCGTTTTTAAATAGACTACAGAACGTGAATTTAAAAAATATAGATAATTATAGGATTATTTTCACTTTTCTTTAGGAAATAGAATAATTTGAATATTACGGTTTTTCCAAATTGGAAATGATAGAGTTTTAATTACCAAATTTACCGCTGAAAAAAAAGTTTAATAAATCAGTAAAAAATCACCTATACCATTTTGATGAAAGTTGCCTTTAAAAGCATGAAATAGTACAATTTAGTTACGAAATTGTACAATAAAATCTATTATATTAACAATTGTTAAAAAAAAGTTAAAAAAAATACAGCATTTTACCTTCAAGGAATTTGCTAATTCAATT
>JAHQVQ010000418.1 GCA_019634305.1 Flammeovirgaceae bacterium
AGGAAATACGGCTTTATGGGTTTGATGGTGAAGATCGGTTTGAGTTGGAGGGAGAAGTAAATAAAGGCATTAAAGTGAGAATTATAGGTGGTAAAGGATTTGATGAAATTACTAATCAATCAAATGTTAAAGGCATTTGGGACCACACTTATATCTACGATAAAAAAGAGAAGAATGAAATTGAATTTGGTAAGGATAGCAAGAATGAATTAAGTGATAAAGGCAAAGTAAATGCATACAATAGGGAGGAATTCCAATATAATTTCTTTGGTCCATTGGCTAATTTTAATTTCAACCCTGATGATGGTCTTTTTATTGGAGCTGGTTTTTTAAGTAAAACTTATGGTTTTAGAAAAGATCCTTTCAAACAAAAACATGAAGTGAAAGGAAATTGGGCTCCTAAAACTCATTCCTTTAATTTGCAATACAATGGTGAATTTATAGAATTGTTGGGTTCTCTGGATTTAGTGTTAACTGCTGATATAAAGTCTCCCAGTTTTGTGGATTTTTTCTATGGTTTAGGAAATGAAACTAAAAACGAAATTGAGGAAAAAGGCAAGCGATATTATGCAGTGAGATATAATCAGATTCAACTTTTTCCTTCTCTTAGAAAAAGATGGTTAGCGGATAAAATAGAGTTTTCAATAGGAGGTTATTACAGGAATATTGAATTAAGAGATGAAAGGAATGAATTTTCCGATAGATACTTGTACAATGAATACATTGAAACTGTAGAGGAAGAAGCTGCCAACAATATCCTTGGAAAACAAAAGTCTTATCTTGGTGCTTACACCAACCTGGATATTGATTATAGGGACAATGAACACTTGCCCTTTAGAGGTTTTTATTTTAATTTAAATGGAGGAAGGGTTCGAGAAACCGAAAATGAGGAAGGAACGCCTAACGAAATTAACTATAATCATTTGAAGGCTTCTTTGGCTTTATACCTGGGAGTTGGCCACAGGTTTAGAACTGTTTATGCTACAAGGGTAGGATCGGCCTGGAATTTTGGCCCTTATCAAGACATCTATCAATCTAATAAATTGGGAGGGTTAAGAAACCTAAGAGGTTACAGAAGAATGAGATTTTCAGGTGACAGGAGTTTTTATTGGAATAATGATGTCAGGTTTAAATTGTTTAATTTGAAAAGTCTAATCATTAACGCACAGGTTGGGATAAATGGGTTTTATGATATTGGTAGAGTGTGGGCAGACAATGATCCTTCAACTGATTCCGGATCTTCTTTAAAATGGCATAGAGGATATGGTGGGGGAATTTGGATGGCTCCATTTGATAAAACCGTAATTGCCTTTGATTTCTCATTTTCAGAGGAAGAAAGCTGGTTCCCTTTCTTAAGGTTTGGGTTTTTATTTTAAGAATTGATTTAAACTTATTCGTTTAGGCTGCAAATACCCGGGCGTCTGTCCGATTCAGTGACCGCCAAATTGCACTTTTTTTTGATTAGTTACTTAACTCAAATTTAAGTTTAAACTAATTCTTTTCATAAAGAAAGCCTTCAGGTAAAAAGTGATAACCTGAAGGCTTTTTAAATCACTAAAACAGTATTCTCTAATTGGCCGTAAATTTTTCTACTTTGTTTTTCACTGGTGAGAGTGTTTGAAGATAAGTGAAAATTGCTCCAAGTTCATTTTCCTGCAAATTTGCATAGTAGGTCCAGGGCATAAATGTATTATATTCATTTTCCTTAACTTCATAGGCAACAAAACCAGAATCGGCATAGCTTTTAAACTTCTCGATAAATTGTTCTTTAGTCCACTTTCCTAAGCCCGTTTCCGGATCAGGAGTAATATTAGCTGACCTGACAACTCCACCTGTTTCCAGAGGAAATTCCATTCCCCCTGCATAAGCCATTTCCTCTAAGTATTGGCCCTGGTCTTGTTGGGTATGACAATCATAACAGGCTGCTGCTGTTAATAGGTATTTGCCATATTCTACTTCATTGTCAGGATTAAGTTTTAGCTGATGTCCTCCTTCTGTAGGCATTGTATGTACAATGATGTTTAATGGGAAGTCCAGTGCTCTTTCAGGAACTTCATTTTCTTGTGGTTCGAGTGTCCTTAAATAAGCAATTACCGAATAAATATCTTCTTTCTCCAATTGCCCATATGTAAGATAAGGCATTATGGGAAAAAGCGGTGTGCCATCTTTGCTCACTCCACAGGTAATTGCCCGATATATTTCCCCATCCGACCAATCCTTGAGATTAGTGATGTTTGGAGCAATTAATTCCCCGGGGAATCCCATTTCAGGAGACCATTTTACTCCTCCACCACCTCTTGTATTCATAAAGGTTGGGCCGGTAAATTTACTCCAATCCCGCTGCGCATGGCAATCCATACATCCCATTAAACTATTAGCCAGATAATCTCCCCGTTCAATTCGGTCGGGAGTGAGTTCAACTTTAAGTTCTGGAGGATCAATGGAAGGTAGGAAGAATTTGATGTAGCCAATAATAGCCATTATCAGTAATAGCAATGCTACAATTACTGATAATGTAATTTTCAAAAGTTTTTTCATATAAAATTGATTAGCAGTTAGTTTTTCGTAAAAAAACAAATTTGAGTGTTACAAAGCAAGATGTCATCCCCAAAAAAAGGGAATTATTATAGTTGATGCACTTTGTTTTTGGTGGAGTATTTTCCTTCGAGTGTGTTTTAATGTAAATTCAAAATTTTTGGATGGAGGTTGTAATCATTCGAAAAATTATTGCTGAGTGCTATGATATTCTACCTACATTCCGGTTTAAAAATCCTAAGGTTTTCTATATTCAAAATAATTAGGACCAAGTTACAAACTTCGTAAAACATTCCTTCTTGTTAATTAATCCCTTTCCTAAACTTTAAAAAGCTTCAAACAATTTTCATCAGTAATTTTACTTACCTCTTCTATGCTTACATTTTTTAATGAAGCAATTTTTTCTGCAATAATGGGAATATAAGAAGGTTCATTTCTTTTTCCCCTATGTGGCACTGGTGATAAGTATGGACTATCTGTTTCCAATAATAAATGCTTCAGGTCTATTTCTGGAAGGACCTTATCCATCCCGCCATTTTTGAAAGTAGCCACACCGCCAATTCCCAAATAAAAACCCATTGCTGTTATTCTGTTTGCATCCTCCGCAGTTCCTGTGAAGCAATGAACTACTCCCGTAAGTTGATCATCGTTAAGTTTTTCCAACAGTTCAATTGTTTCCTGCATTGAATCTCTGGTGTGCACCACGATTGGAAGTAGATATTTCTTTGCCAAATTTACTTGAATTGTAAATGCTTCTTTCTGTTGTTCAAAAAATTGCTTATCCCAATACAGGTCCAAACCCATTTCCCCAACTGCTGTAAATGCTCTTTTACCTAGCCATTCTTCCACCAGATACATTTCTTTTTCAAAGTGTTTATCTACAGAGCAAGGATGAAGTCCCATCATTGAATAGCATTGTTCAAGGTATTTTAATTCCAATTCCATCATTCTATCAATAGATTTATGATCTATATTAGGCATAAAAATTTTATGGACTCCTTGATCAAAAGTTCGGGCTAAAACATCGTCAATATCCGATTTGAATTTGTCTGAATATATATGGGCATGACTATCTATCATGGTAATTTTATTTTCTTTTTAAGTAAATAATTAAATTTTTGGCAAAAGTAATAGAAGTAGGGGACTATACTAATTGAAAAGCTGTTTGAAAAACTTTTGCTACTTTATGCTCGTTATTAGTCTGGTAAATTAGTTTTTAGATTTACTCTTTTTTTAAATAAATTTGGGTACTTAGAATCCAAAACAATTTTTTAAACAATCAATTATTCATCAGCCAGACACAATGATTAAACTTATGAAAAAAATCTCATTATTATTTTTGGTATTATTTACCGCAACAGCATTTGTGCTCAAGCAGGATAATGGAGGGAAATTTCGTAGCTTAAAAAACAATGATTTTGCAAGAGGGGAAAAGCTTAAATATGTAGCACATTACCTTGGAATAAACGGAGGGGAAGCTGTAGTAGAACTCGATAAAAATCTTTATGACATCAATGGAAGGAAATGCTATAGGGTAAATGTAGATGGACAAACCACCGGTGTAGCCTCTTGGCTTTACAATGTAAATGACCGTTGGGGTTCTTATATTGATACCGGAGCAGTAACTTCTCATAAATTTTATAGAAATATAGAAGAAGGGAAAAATTATAAACTTGATGAAACCATAGTTTTTGATCATGTAAACAAAATAGGCAAGTTAGTGCAAACTATGCCTGATAAAGAGGAAAAAAAGCAATTTGAATTTCCAGATTATCCTCAGGATATGGTGAGTAGCTATTATTACCTGCGTACTATTGACTTTAATAAAAAGTATAATGGAGATACCATCCAGTTGTATGGAGTTTATGAAGATTCTGTTTACGATATGAAGGTCAGGTATCTGGGAAAAGAAGTTTTGAAAACCAACTTTGGGAAAATTAATTCTTTTGCCCTTTCGCCAATTATGCCTGATAATGAGTTATTTGATGGCGGGGATGCCATAAAATTCTGGGTGTCGGATGATAAAAATAGAGTTCCTCTACTGATAAAAGCAAAAATGTTTATTGCCAATGTAAAAGTGGAGTTGGTGGAGCATGAAGGGTTGAAATACGATTTTAATTTTGCCGAAAAGTAACTTTTTTAATCTTCCCTTTCTTTGTTTTAGAAAATTGATGATAAGTAGTACTTCAAAATTAACCGTGTATTATTTTGCCATAAAAGACTGATTGAGAGATGGCTATTTCTCGTAAATAATAGTACTACCCGGTGTGGAAGTACCCGGATGGAGCACGGTGCTTAATTATTCAAATTTTTCTCTAAGTCCCTCCTCTAAATAATTGGTATGTTTTTTTAGGATGGAATGGACCGTAATTTCAAATAAATAATTTTTTGGAGTTTCTTCCTTAAAAGAAATACCAGGTGGTTTTTTAAAGGAACTCCAGGGTGAATTTAAAATAAATATTCTTATCTCCCTGGAAATCTCTTCTTTAGAAAGTTGCTTTTTAGTTTTGAGCATTATTTTCAAATGATCAGCACTTTCCGATTTTGATACTTTAGTAATAATTCTGTTACTAATTCTGGAATAGGGTATCATGGCAATATCTCCTGCAATTGTTTCTACTTTCAGGAATGTATTTCCGAATCTAATAATTTTTCCCGAAATCTCATCTGTTTGTATTACCTGATCTAGTTTCAGATCATTTTGTAATCTAAAAATAAATCCTGCTATATAATCCTTAATTAAAAACCAGGAAATGAAAAAAGCAAGGATAAGAATTAGGGTAAAATTCAAATAAGGATAAAAGGACTTGCTCCCCATAGTGTAATTAAATACCCAAAACAGGTATCCAACCAACAATATGAATTGGGTGATATACACAAAGTGCTTGGTACTTTTCCATTTCCTGGTAATATAGCTGAACTTCCTAAGCAAAATTTCAAGTAATTTGCTTACCAAAAAAAGTCCAATACCTACCAGTATCAAAATAATTAGATTCATGGTTTAAATTATTCCTTTTTGTTTTAATATTTTAATGACCAAAAATTCTACATATGGGTTAATAATCAAGATACCCGATTTGTTTTCTTCCACTAATCCAGTTCTTTTGATATGTTCAATGATATCCTTAATCTCTGCATGAGGAAGTCCCAGTATCCTATGTAATTTAGGGAAATTCAGTCTTTTATGTAAAATTAGATTTTCAAGAATGATGAGCCATTCTGGTTTCATTTTATCCAATACATTTACTTCTGGACTTTCAGGGGGAATGATCTCAATGGTATTATTATTCACATTTTCAATAGATGAAATCCAAGTGTTAAGTGCTACTCCAGGATTCCCCTGAGAGTAGTTGAAAAACTTATTAAATAAGTTAGCCATCTTAATCTCAGAAATATCTTCCTCTGACTTTCCATTTAAACTAAAACTAATTCCGCTCGACTGATGCCTGGAAATCACCAGGTTTTTTAAGCTTTCAGCATCAAAAGGAGTGAAGCGCATGACTTCGGTGAAACTTTCCTGAAAGGCACAGAGTTGATTTAAAAGCTCGAAGGTAAAGGGGTTCATGTTTACCAAGAAGAAAAACTTATGTCCATAATCATAAATCATTTTCTTCACCATCAGCACCACTTCCAATCCATTTTGTTGCCTTTCCCACCACATTTCCATATCGTGTATTATAAAGGCAGAGCCAGCAGGTATCCGATTAAGAATTAGCTCCAAATGACCATTTACCTGAGTGGCTTTTTGAATTTCATCCACAAATTCTTCAGTATTAACTGAGCCAGACTTTGGTGGGAAAATATGATGGATTTTTTCCTTTTTGAAAAACTTTGCGGTAATATGGCGGCAAAAAGCTGTCTTTCCTGAGTTGCGTTCACCAAGTAATAAAATTCCGCCAGGTATTCGTCTTTGAAGTCGATCATTAGCTTTTTTCAACATTTCCTCTTCCTGTTTTCTGGGAATCCAGAAATCTTCACTTATGCTCGATCTTCCACTGAAAAGATTTTTATAGTAATGTGGCAGGCTTGTCAATACCCCCACTTTGGGACTAACTTCCTCTACCAGGTCCAAAATTTTACCATTTAATGGTCTCAATTGCTCATCTTCAATAAGCTTTTTCGCCAATAGAATTCCTCCACTTCTTGAGTATAAAATTTTTGCAGAAAAGTTCCTGATAGTTTCCTTAACTTCTTCACGGAATGTTCCGAATTTGGAAAGTACCTGCTTACTCTGGTAATCTCGTAGAAACTGCACAAATTCTCCAGCACTTTCTACAATGGCATAGGAAGTTAAGGGTTGAAATGCATTTTCAATATTTTCCTGTACTTTTTGATTTAGCTCACCTTTCAGCCCGATCAATTCTTCTTCCTCCAATAATATTTTATTTAAGGCATCCTCCTTTATCTGACCATTTGTTTTCCCCACATCGTCAGTTTCAGTATCAATATTTTCCATATTAAATCTCATCAGACTTAAATGGTCTTTAATACCAAACATTTTAGTTTTTATGGTTTCATTCACATTATCAAAGTAATCCTGAGTGGGACCAAAAAACCTTGATTCCATAAAGTGGTTGGTAATTCTGGCGGCAGGAATGTTGGCCACTTCATCCATTTCAGTTCTAGTATTTTGTTCGGAAGTATGTTCTGAAACAGTTGGGGAAGCTATAGATATTGATTCGGGAAGAGTGCTTATTAATTTACCTATTTCCTCTTGCTTTTCAGAGAACCCCTGAAGTAGATTAATAGAGTCATTTTCAAAATCGAGTTTTAATTCAGGAAGTGATTCGTTCGAACTCTTTTTTACCGTTTTCTTTACGGTACCAATTTCCTTAATCACTTTGGTATCCAATTGTAAATAAATATCTCTGAGGTAGTCATCCATTTCCTCTTTAATCCTGCTTTTAGTTCCAGCCATCACAGTTTCAAGAAATATTTTATTGGTGAAGTTACTTACTTCTTCATGCCAGTTTTCAGGAAAATCGAAAATATTGTTTTCCAGTTTTTTGTAGAATGTTTTCCCTTTTCGTTTTTCTCTGATTACACTGTTAATATCTACCTGTTCCATACTGCTAATCATCAGTTGCAGGTTTTTTCTAAATTCCACTTTTAGCCGGTTTTGGAATAATTTCATTTCCTTGCCCTGCTGATCATTTAAAGTTTTAGGGAGTTCATTGATGACTGTCTTTTTCTCGCTTAGTAAAGCATTTCCTGTAGCCTCCTCATCAAGCTTTTTTTCCAATTCATCGAAGAGATCATTTACCTGGTTATTAAACTCCTTAATTCCAGATAAATATTCCATGGATAACCGATCTAATTCTTCCAAAAATGCATCGAAAAATAAGAACCTGTTGTCTTGTAAATAATACCGTGCGATTTGTCTGTAACTAATCAGTAAGTCAATACTGTGTTTGGCAAAAGGATTTCCAATTCTTTTCCTAATTTTCATGGTTTTCACCCCAAAAGAATCTTCCTTTTTCAATTTAAAATCCTCCTTGTTGAAAGGCACTTCAAACCCTTTAGGAAACCTTAATATATCTCCTTTTAGTCGGGAAATATACCAATTGATACCTGAACTTAAAGCCTCTTTTTGATTCTCCAAAGCCTGTTTTTGCAGGTTTTCCAGCATTTTTATGGAACGATAGTAAAAATCGTTTTTGGCTTTGTAAAATGCTTTATTCTTTCTGTAGGAATCCTTATAAGAAATAGCCTTTTCCAATAACCCGAAGAGGGCAGAGGACATTGATTCCAGTTCCTTGTTTAGTTTGCTATTTTCCTGGAAATAGGGAACAAAAGTTTTCTCATAAAGCAGATCAAGTACTTTTTGCCCATTGGTATCTATCTTATTTACTTCATTATTTAATACAGCATATTTTGAAGACTGAAGTTCAGGCAAAACCAAAATCTCCTGACCAAAACTATCGGCCAGGTTCATGATTTGTGATTCTTTTTCAAATCCAAGGGAATATTCTTCAAAAGAATTAGAGGCATGTAAAACCAGGCAAGTACCCAAGTGACTAATTAAATGGTCAATGTCGGCAATGGTTTCATTTATTTTTTGATAATGCTTGTCCTGAATTCCTATTACCGTAAGGTCTGTATTTCCAGATTCATTGATAATTATTTCTGATTTCGGAAATTTATCTACTGCATTATTGATGATCTTTATTTCCATATCCACTCGGTAATTATCCAGGATTTTTTCTATGGATTTAAAAATTTTATCTTTTTGAAAAGAAACATTGGCAATAAGAAGCAGCCTGATTTTTACTGATTTCCATCTATCCCCTGAGGTTAAATGCCGGATCAGGTTAATACTCAAAGCCAAATTTCTGCCCATTCCACTCCACCAAATGTCTATAGTTTTATGCTGGCCAAATTTCTTTTCAGTATGATAGTTCAGGAAAATGGCATTATAGTTATTAAGCTCAAAGCTTTTTACAGACTTAATGAAGCTCTCCTTATTTTTTGGTTGTTTACTCCAGCCCATTAAAATGGTATTGGGCTGAACACCGGAAAAACCATAGATTCGGGTAACTTCATCTATGCCATCATAAATATTACGGCAAAAGTGTTTGTGATTGAAATACCTTCCTTTCTGTCCACCTTCAGTTAAAATAGGTTTTGCTTTAGCCAGCATTTCCCCGTCTGATGGAATTAATTCAAAGCCTGATAAAATGCCTAATTTTCCTGCTACAGCCTGACCCATTTCTACTAAGTGAGGTCTAGCTTCATCCTTACCCTTAAACATGATGATGTTAGGCCTCCAGTTTCTGGCATGTAGATTAGTTTGATCAAGACGTTCCAGCCCCGTTTTCACTAATGATGCCCATACTCCACTCCAGGCATCTCCCGATTCCAGGTTTAATTCTCTTCTTTTTAAGAAAAGGAATAATGCTCCCAAAATTAAGGTTGCGCCTAACATGGCAAGAAAATCCAACTGAATCATTACGATGATACAAGCCACAGCGCCTAATAAACTTACCCAAATAGGAGTTTTAAATTCCGGGCGAAAATCGGCACTAGTCCAGGCTTCAAAAGCACAACTAAGATTAAGGAAACCATAAGTAGTGATAAAGAAAATAGAAACTATTCTGGCAATCACATCAAGTTCACCTATAAGTATTCCAACTTCTGCAATGATAAAGGTAAGTATTAGGGCATTTCTAGGTTCATTGGATGCTCCTACACCTTTTGCAAAAATCTTCCAGCTAATTTTATCTACAGCTGTGGCTTGAAGGATTCTTGGTGCTCCTAATATACTGCCTAAAGCAGAAGACAAAGTTGCTCCCCAAATTCCGGCCACCACTAATTGAGGAATCCATGATATTTTTAATAAAACCTGAGGATCACTTGCCAGTAAATTGCCATCCACTGTATAGGAAAAGAAAAAGGTAAGGGCAATGTAAACCACAAAACCAACTACAATGGCACTTATTGATCCCATTGGAATCGATTTTTTTGGGTCTTGCAAATCTCCAGACATGGAAACCCCAGCTTCAAAACCAGTTACTGCGGGGAAGAATATTCCAAACAAAACCATCAGCGGAATAGTTGATGTAGTTGATGCAGAGATAAGAGGTTCAGAAGGTTGATAATCGTGATTTCCGAAAATAATGGAGATTAAGGATAATAGGATGGCAGCCATAATAAAATATTGTGTCTTTATGGCCAGGGATGTACTGATAAATGTGATGGTGGTGACAGCAATGAGAATTAAAGTTCCGGTAACTCTAATAGCTTCTTTAGTAGCTTCAAAATCAAAATAATTTAAAAAACTTTCAGAAAAACCAATGAGGTATAAACTGACACTAAATGAAAGTCCTACAAAAAGTGCAAGTCCTAAAGTACCGCCAATTGGAAGGCCTAAGCTTCTGGAAATCATGTAGTAAGTACCTCCAGCTTCCACCTTTTTATCGGTGGCTATTGAGGAAACACTTAACCCTGTGGTGGCGGAAATAATGTGGGCAATTACAATTATTCCAATGGTGGCCATTAGCCCGGATTCCCCAATAATCATGGGTAACCTTAAATACATAATTACCCCAAGAATGGTTAAAATAGAAGGGGTAAATACTCCACCAAATGTTCCGAATTTTTTCAGTTTGCTCATTAATGAAATTCAGCTTCAAGAATTTTGTACCAATTAAATCTCTTTATGTTAGGTTTGTTTTAAGCACTAGTGCTCCACACCGGGTACTTCCACACCAGGTACTATTATTTCCGAGAAATAGAAATCTCTCTATCAGTATTTTACGGCAAAATAATACACGGTTAATTTTGAATGACTACTTATAATAATTATTAAAAGTAAAGAGATTTAAAAACCACATTAATATTAATTGTGCTCAAATTACAACATAAATTGTGACTGCTAATAATAAAAAAGTCACTTTTTTTTGAAATAATTCTTTAAAAAGTGACAATTGCATTTAATTTCGTCTAAAATTAAAAGTTTGATTTTTTATTGGCTGGAGTTAATTATGAACTTTATTCTAACCAATTTATCCTTTTAACAAAATTCCGTAAAAATGGTTATCGACAATTCATATTTATTGGTAATATCGGTTTGTGTTATAATTATTCTGTCATATGTATTCAACCTGTTGGCAAAAAAAACCAATGTGCCTAGTGTACTGATGCTAATCGCTCTGGGTGTGGGAATTAAAGAAGCCTTGAAATATTTCAATATTTCGATGGGAAATCATGTTTTCGATATTCTGGAAATAATAGGAATTGTGGGCTTGATCATGATTGTACTGGAAGCTGCCCTCGATTTAGAACTAAAAAAGGAAAAGGCTCCACTCATTTTAAAATCATTTTTAGTTGCTTTTTTTGCCTTAATCATATCTTCGGTAAGTATTGCCTATATTCTTTATAGGGTGTTGACTTATGATTTCTTCATTTCGCTAGTTTATGCTGTTCCCCTGGCTATAATGAGTAGTGCCATTATTATTCCCAGTGTGGGAGCTTTGGTGGATAGCAAAAAAGAGTTCCTGATTTATGAAAGTACCTTCTCCGATATTTTGGGCATTATGGTGTTCTATTTTTTAATTGGCAGTGCAGAGGCTTCCGGTACAGGTTCTATAGTGGTGGGAATTGTGGTTAATATTTTAGCAACAGTGGTTTTATCAGTGGTGGCAAGTTATGCCATAGTTTTACTTTTCCAAAGACTGGAGTCTCAGGTAAAGCTATTTTTGCTTATTGCTGTACTGGTATTGCTGTATGCAGTTGGAAAAATGTTCCATTTATCCTCACTGGTAATCATTCTGGTTTTTGGATTATTGCTTAATAATTACAAAGTGTTTTTTAAGGGAAAACTAAAATCCTTATTAAAAGAATCAGCTTTGAAATTGGTGATTCATGAATTGCATATTGTTACTTTTGAAACTGCTTTTATTGTAAGAACTTTCTTCTTTGTGATTTTTGGAATTACTCTTAATCTCAATTCCCTTTTAGACCTTCAAACAGCTTTAATTAGTCTGGCAATTGTTGCCAGCTTGTTTATTATTCGTTTTCTAATGCTTAAAATATTTGGAAAGAAAAGTATTTTCCCGGAATTGTTTGTAGCACCAAGAGGATTAATTACTATTCTCTTGTTTTTTGCTATTCCCATAGAATTTCAGCAGGAAAGTTTCAGCTCCGGGATATTATTATTCACCATTTTACTCACCAGTATAATTATGACTATGGGTTTGATTTTTAAAGGAGAAGAATCTGAATATGTTGAAGAACTAAACTTTACTGATTGGGATGAACTGGACAAAGAAATAAAGGCAGTTTCCGCTAAAAATATGGAGGAAACTACCTGAAAATTAGTCTAAAAATCTATTCTGTAATAGAAAACCGGTAAAAAACCCAGCTGGTACTCCTCTCTGATAGGACTAGCTGTTGGATCACTTTCGTCTGGTGCATAAGTTAGTTTCAGGATATTCTGAGTATCGAAAATATTCACTAAATCCATGGCTATTTCATGAGAGACCTTTGGCCGATCTATTTTATAATTAATTTTTAAATCAGCACGGAAATAATCATCAAACTGTAAACTGTTTCTGGTTTCATCCACATATACAATTTCCCTTTGTTTTTCAGAAGCCTTCTCATCCACCGGACCATATCTTCTCCCTCCAGAGAGCGTAGCTTTACCACCAATGGATAACCTCTTATTGGTTTTTAAAACGAACTCCTTAGTGAATAATCCATTCAAAATATAGTTGCCATTGAATTCTGTATTTCTTTCTATGCCATCGCTGCCTTTGTATTTGGCATCGTACAATGATCCCGTAATCATAAACAGATAATGATTGCTGAAGAATTTTTCCAGCGTAACTTCCAGTCCATAATTTTTTCCTGTACCTGTATTTTGTAAAGTATCAGGAAAAAGCCTTGAAAAACCTGCTCCACTATTCAGATAGGACAACGAAGACGATTTTTGTTCCACAGGAATTTCATATAAATCCTGGAAATAAGTTTCAATTTTCAATCTGAAATTTGAGCCTAATAATTTATCATAGGAAAGTACATAATGATTACTTTTACTGAATCCAATAGCTATATTATGGGGAAGAGGATTTCCATTGACATCATTTTCCTGTCCGTAGAAATAGGTATATAGTGGCTGGTGCTGACTGTGTTTACCAATGCCAATCCCAAACCTGTGTCCACCATTCAATTCCCATTTTAAGCCTAGTCTGGGCTCAAAAGCGGAGAGGGCATTTCCCAAAGAAAAGTATTGGGCATGTATGCCGGCAACTACATAAAACTGATCCGTAAACTTGTGTTTCCATTGTAAATATGGCTGAACTAAATATTCTGTAGTTTCGGAATTCCAACGCAATCTCCAGCTGTAAAAATCGGGAGATTGCTCATCCAGATTTCTTAAACTATCAATGTAAAAAAGCCCATAGATATCTGTGTTTACCCCAATATCCATGGAGTTTTTTTTATCAAACTTTTTATAGAGATAAATTGGAACTGATAATTTATTTTCCCTGAATTTATAATCGAGCATTTCACTTAGAGAATCCACTACATATAGTCCATCTTCTACATGTCTATTGACTAGATTATGGTGGGCAACTACTTTTTGATGTGAAGCTGCTAAGGAGGCTTGTAGATAAGTGCTTTTGTTTATAGGATGTTTATAAGTAAGCCCGGTAATTCCCATGTTGGAGGTGAAATATTGATCTCTGTCATTATCTCCGTAAATATTCACTTCAGGCTCTTTCTGGTCACTGATTAGAATGTCAATATCACTTAGTCCTCCCATACCAAAGAAGGAAAGGGAAGCTCCATTTTTAAGCGGGAAATTCATTTTAAAATTAATATCCTGATATTTAGGAATGGCTGATGTTCCAATATTAAATCCTACATTACCAAAAAGGGCAAGCGTAGAGTACCTGTAGGAAAACATCATAGATGCCTTTGATTTTTTGGATAATGGACCTTCTGCAAATACTTCTGTTCCTAAGAAACCCAGTTGAAAACTATATTCCCATTTTTCATTGTTTCCATTTCGCATTTTTAATCCGAATACACCTGCCACACTATTTCCGAATTCTGCAGGAAAAGCTCCGGTATAAAAATCCGAATTTGCTAATACTTTGTTATTGAGAATAGTAACCGGACCACCAGTTGTTCCGGGAATATTGAAGTGGTTGGGATTGGGAATATTAATGCCATCCAGTTGCCAAACCACGCCTAATGGAGAGTTTCCCCGAATCACAATATCATTTCTGGAATCATCAGCACCCTGAACACCGGCAAAATTGGAAGCCATTCTGGCTGGATCACCCCGGCTTCCCGCATATCTTTCTGTTTCCTCAATTGAAAATTCCCTGGCACTTACCGTCACCATTTCGTTGCTTATTTCTCCGTCTCTGGTGGCAGTTATTTCTACCTCAGCAATCGCTAAAGCTGATTCTTCCAATTCTACATTAAGCACCACTTCTTTTGCCGAACTTACTACAATATTGTTTAAAACTGCATCCTTGTATCCAATGGAAGTTATTTTAAAAGAATGGCGACCAATGGGTACATTATTGATCCTGAAGTCGCCATTGATATCAGCAGTAGCACCTTTTACTTTTCTTTCAGTGGAATCGGATAATACCAAAATTGATGCTCCAATAAGTGGGAATTTAGTGTCACTATCCAATAATGTTCCTCTTACGGTTTGTGAAAGGTTTTGTGCAATTGTAAAGTGAAAAAAGTATAGCGATAATAATGTTAGTAATAATTTTTTCATGAATATTGAACTGCTGAAATAGATTAAAAAGTTTACAATCACCCAGATTAAAAAATCAGATATTCTATACAACTTAAATAATTAAAATATCTTGTTTGTAGAAATTATTAGAATTAAAAAAAACAAGATCCTTCTGAAAAGCTATTATATTATTGATTACTGGATATTGTTATTGCTCCTTAAGTTTGGTTTATCGAGAACTTTGGACAATAATTCTCTTTTTCAAGTTGAATGAATAAAGTGAAAATTCAATTCTGGGGAATAAGCAATAGTACTTAATGACCAGAATTGAATTTAACCATTAAATCTACTGTTGCAATAAGGCAAATTCCTTAGCGAAATAAGTGAGGATAATTTTTGCACCCGCTCTTTTTATACTTGTGAGCATTTCCAGCATCGTCTCTTCGCCATCTAGCCATCCCATTTTATCAGCAGCTTTTATCATGGCATATTCTCCACTTACATTATAGGCTGCGATAGGCAATTCAAAATTATCATTCAGTAACTTAATGATATCCAGATAGGACAAAGCTGGTTTTACCATTAAAAAATCAGCGCCTTCTTCAAAATCTAATTCAGCTTCTATTAGGGCTTCTCTAGCATTCGCTGGGTTCATCTGATATGTTTTTTTATCCCCTGCTTTTGGTGCAGAGTCTAAAGCATCTCTGAAAGGACCATAAAATACACTGGCATATTTAGCAGTATAAGACATAATTGATACATGTCTGTAACCTGCTGCATCAAGAATTTCCCTTAAGAAACCGACTCTGCCATCCATCATATCCGATGGACCTAAAATATCTGCTCCGGATTTGGCCTGCTCAATAGCCATTTTCCCTAATATATCCAGAGTAGGATCATTCAAAACTTCCCCATTTTCATAAATCCCATCATGTCCATCCGAACTGTAGGGATCCATAGCCA
>JAHQVQ010000419.1 GCA_019634305.1 Flammeovirgaceae bacterium
ACCCTTCCAGCAGATATTGGAGAGATTTCTATGTGTTTGTGGTTGCTGATAAAAGGGGTGAAGGTGGAGGTGAAAAATCTAGAGAGGAAAATGGTGGCATAGCAGGTTTTAGATTTTTAGTAAACTATTAAATTGAATTTCCAATTGGTTTGAAGCCTTGTTTCTTACCAATTGGAAATTCATCATTTTGGAAATGCAAACCTGAGCAAACATTTTTTATCTTTATCCTAATATTTTCATAAAACCATAATGTAAAAGTTGGTACTTATGATAGAATTTGGAAGTATCCATGGATGAAGAAAACCTCATAAAAAAAATTTCCACTGGTGATGAAATCGCTTTGAAAGATCTTTTTGGGAGTTATTCTACAAAGATTTATAACACTGCACTTGGTTATACACAAAATATTGAGGATGCTGAAGAAATTCTTCAGGATGTATTTTTAATCATTTTTAAAAAGGCTTCTAAATTTAAATTCAATTCATCGGTAAGTACCTGGATTTACCGAATTACTATTAATAAATCCCTTGACTTCCTTCGGCAAAAAAATAGTATCAAACGGAAAGGAATTATTATTTCAATATTTCGAAAAGATTCCAATGAACTGATCCATGAACCTGTTGATTTTGTACATCCTGGAGTTAAACTTGAAAATGCGGAGAATGCCAAATTACTATTCAAAGTAGTTGAAACACTTCAGGAAAATCAAAAAACTGTTTTCATTCTTACTCAGGTTGAAGGACTACCTCAGCAGGAAGTAGCGGATATTATGAATACCACCAGGAAATCTGTTGAATCGCTTTTACAGCGGGCTAAGGTTAATTTGAGAAAAAGTTTAGAAAAATATTATCCCGGGCGAGGGAATTCAATTTAAAAAACGTCTAAATAAATATGGAGGATTGGAAATATAAAATAATGAATAGCCTGGAGGGAATTGAAAAAGCTCAACCTAATGAGCAATCCTTTTATAAAATTCAGACTAGGATTAAGGCTTCCAAACGCCAAGTTGATTACCCTAAGTATTGGCTGGCTGTTGCAGCTACGATTGTCCTGATACTTTGTGGAAATGTGGTGGCTATAACTACTTTTTATAAAAGCGATGCTATAGTTTCCGATTCTCCAGAATATATTGAATTAATCACTGATTTTAATATCTATAATCCATGAGAAAAAATATTACGGGAATAGGTCTAATCCTAATGATTGTCATTAATGTTATTCTAATTTTCTTATTAGTTTCAGGTCCACCCATGAAAGGCAAAGAAGGCATTGCCAAGGTGATCAGTAGTAAATTAAAACTTAATAATGAACAGGAAAGGTTGTTTTTTGAACTTGCCAAAAAACATCGAATTGAAGTGAATCAATTAGAAGAAAAACAAAAGGAATTATTAAAATCATATTTCAGTCAATTAAAGGATGCTGAAGTTGATTCGGCTGTATCCAACAATATTTTGCATCAATTGGAGAAGGTAGAAAGGGAAAAAATAACGGTTACTTTTCAACATTTCGCAGATTTAAAAAATTTATGTAAGAGAGAGCAAATAATTCATTATCAAGGGATTATGGATGATGTTTTGCGCGTTTTGTTAAAAGAATTCAAAAAAAAATTACCGCCCCCGAGGGATTTTTAATAAAGCTGCGTCTATAGTTGAAACATAAAAACACTATAGCTATGCGAAAAATTCATTTTAGTATTATGTCTCTAATAATCATCGGAGTAATGTGGGTTTCATGTGCCAGCGATGATACTGAGTTGGATCCAGAGAATGTACTTACTGAGCTTCCTGCTGCATTTGCAGTTTTTGACCAGGACAATACTATCATAATGCTTGATGGTGACGAAATAGTGATCGAGTCAAATGGCCTTCCAAATCACACTTCTCCTTATTGGTCTAATACTACAGCCAGGCAAGCTACTGATCCTATGGGAAATGTTTTGGTAACAGAGGCCGCTTCAAGTAATCACGAACTTTTTGCTTCACCAATTGCTACCACTTTTGAACAAATGGCACCTGGAAATATAGATGATTTTAATGGTTCATATTCACTAACTGTTCCAGCTATTCCCACCAAGGCTTTATCAAGTAGTGCAACTGGATTAGGGCCTATTGGAATTGCGGTTAGTGGTGCAATGATTTATAATGATGAGGAAGGACCTAATGTCCCATTGGATGATGCCGCCCCTTCACTAGATTATAATGGCGCACATACAGGTCCACAGAGTTATCATTATCATTTGGAACCTGAAGCTTGGTCTCAGGATGATGATGAACTTATTGGAATTATGGCAGATGGATTTTTCCTTTATGGTAGAAAATGTCCTTCTACCTCCACCTATCCTACAGATTTAGATGTATCCGGTGGGCATACCAGTACCACGAAATACAATGATGAAGAAGAGTACCATTATCATATTGAAAATGAACTCTATCTGAACCAATACTACATTTTATTTCCAGGGGATTATCAAGGTACGGCCAATGCAATTAACTAGTTTGGTAATCCTGGTCATTTTACAGATCAGCACTTTTTTCCTGAGGCTTAATGGTGAAAAAGAGGAGTCCGCTAATATCTTTTTTAATAGAGAAGTGGTTGCTGAAAAGCTTTTTTTAAACCAAAGGGAAGGTCTTGTTTATGAAGGAGATATTCTTTTTACCGGGATCAGTGTAAGTTCCTATCCCAATGGTGAGGTAGCTGAAAAAGTAACATATTTTCATGGCAAAAGAAATGGATTTCGGAGGAAATGGTTTGAAAATCGAACCTTAAGTTTTGAAGCATTTTATAAATCTAATAAACTTAATGGCGAAGTGAAAACTTGGTGGTCCAATGGGATACTAAGGTCAGAATCTCATTTTGAAAAAGGGAAAGCAAATGGCCTTCAAAAGCAATGGTATTCCACTGGAAAGATTTTCAAGGAATTGAATATGGTGTTTGGGAAAGAAGAAGGTATTCAAAAAGCATGGAGAGAAAATGGGAAAATTTATGTGAATTATGAGGCAAAAAATGGGCGGATTTTTGGCTTGAAGCGAGCAAATTTATGTTTTGAATTAAGTGAAGAAAATATCGTAATAAATGACTAGATATATTTTATTATTCCTGTTCATTATAGGATGTAACTCCTCAGAAGTTCGAAGCAGTCGTGTAGAACAACTGCCCTATTATAATGAGGCTACTTTTACTCCCAATTGGTTTGAATCTGACGATTCTCTTCCTGAGGATTTCCATAGAATAGGTGAGTTTTCCCTTTTAAATCAGGAAGGAGAAAATATCTCCGCATCGGATTTAGATGCTAAGGTAACTGTTGTTGATTTTTTCTTTTCTACTTGTACAGGGATATGCCCTAAACTGACTAGCAACATGACCTTAGTTCAGGATGCATTTCTTGAAGATGAAGAGGTTTTGTTGTTATCACATTCTGTAACACCTAGCTATGATAGTGTAGATGTTTTAAAGACTTATGCAAAGAAAAAAGGTGTGAAATTAGGGAAATGGCATTTGCTTACTGGAGAGAGAGAAGAAATTTATGATCTTGGTCGAAATCAATATTTTGCCGAAGAAGATTTAGGATTAGAAAAAAATCCCAAGGACTTTCTTCATACTGAAAATATTATTCTATTAGATGGAAATCGCCATATTAGAGGAATATACAATGGTTTGAATAAAACGGCTATCAATCAGTTGATTACAGATATTAAAACATTGAAAAACATTTTAAATTAAAATTCATATATAGATGTATTAGAAAGCTTGCAGAAAAGATTGAGAAGGCACCAGATGAATTTTTTATAAAAAATACCTGTAATTTTTTGAAACAATAGGAGATAATCTAGCAGAGCAAACTAAATCTCCAGAGGAGGAATTAAAAAATAATTTTACTCCTAATTATTTGCATTTGCCACAATACTGCCTTCTTTTGCAGAAGGTATTCTTTCCAGAGAAAATAACCAAGTTAATTTACAATAAACTTGTGGGCAGCGGAATTTATCCCATCATTAATTTTTAATAAATAAACCCCGATTTCAAATTCCTTTTTTAAGTGGATTTGTCCTGAAGAATTTGTCTTCGCCTTTTCTTGATAAATTAAAACTCCAAGAACATTAAAAATGGAAATGTCAACTTGAGGTTGGGTGGAATTAAAGGATACATTTAGCAGCCCATTTGATGGATTTGGAAATACTTTGGTATTAAAGGCATTTTCTCCTATAGATATTAAATGGATTACTTTAGAATATTCAAAAGTATTGTCATTGTCAACCATTTTTAGCCTATAGTAAATAATTCCTGAAACGGGTGTCTGATCCAGATAATAATAATTTTTTAGATTTTTAGAAGTACCCTGAGCAGGTACTTCCCCTATAGAAAAGAAGTTTTGTCCATCCAGACTTTTTTCAATTAGATATTTTGCACTGTTTGTTTCAGAAGCTGTTTGCCAAAGGATTTGGGGTATACCTTTCTGTATTATGGCTGTAAATTGAATAAGTTCCATTGGTAGTAATACTAAATCATTACAAGCAGAGAAGCCAAAATCCTCAGCAGGTTTGGCTACAACCAACATTTGATCATCTAAGGCGCTTGGAGTGATCGTAAAAGTTTCTGATACTCTGATAGAGTCTTTTACTGCGGGATATTTTACTGTTAAATCATATTCTATATCTGGTCCATCAGGAAGACCAAAATGCATAATAAGCGGATCCTGCGAACCATGTCCTCTTCCTCCATTTATCATTTGAATACCACCCACGCTAGTCGCATCTGAATGTTTTTCCAATGTAGCAGTAGCTCCAATTAAATCTCTTCCTAAAATAGTAGATGATGTAGTGGTAGGATCTTGCAATACTACCCTTACCTTCAGAAAGTTTTTATCATCAAGTGCATCATCAATTAAATCACTCCTCCATAATTCATTATTATTATCATTATTGGAATAGATATCAAGATCACCATCGTGGTCATAATCTACCATAGAGATTGATTCACCATCATTTGTACTGCTAATTCCACCATTGGAAAGGGTAAAGCTATAAGATCCATTGTTTTTAAAAAGGAATTTTGCATTGCTGCCATTTAGTACAAGATCAATATCTCCATCATTATCAATATCTCCACATGCACAACCATCTATAGTTCCTGTGATTGTACTTCCAAAAACTGAAGATTCGGCTCTTTTTGTAAAAGTAACGGGAGACCCACCGGTGTTTTCCCAGATATTATTTCCATCATTGTCAGTCCAGATGATGTCAAAATCACCATCATTATCAAAATCACAAAAAGCTACTCCTCCTTTATTACCATTATCCGCATCAGCATCGTTTAAATTTGAATTTTGAGTAAATGTGCCGTCTCCATCATTCATATATATATCTTCTCCTGTATCATTTTTCCTTACCAGTAAGTCTGGCCAGCCATCATCATTCAGATCACCAATTGCCATATAATCTCCATCCCCATTTCCATTCGTGAGGCCAATCAAATCCCCATCAGTATAAGCATCAAAACCACTTGAACAAGGATCTCCTGATACACTTTTGGCGATAGCTTCTGTTCCATTCCCATGATTGTCAAAAATAAGATCTAAAAAACCATCTCCATTAAAATCAGCCCAACCCAACCCTTCTGAATTGAGGCCAGATACTTCTGAATTGGTATACACATAATTTGCATCTTGATTTGCATCACCAAAGCTATAAGCAGGAGAGCCTGAGGGACCTTTATTGATGTAAACTTCAATTCGATTATTGGTATTTCGTGCAAAGTCTAAATATCCATCATTATTAAAATCTCCCCAAACTATAGACCTATCAAGTGTTCTATCTAATAAACCATCTGCATGGGTTGATGTTACATCAGTGAAAGTAATGTTATCTGGATCGCTATCACAATTGCTTAAAAAAAGCCTGGATCTATTGGTTCCATTACTAGTATTAACAATTACATCCAGACAACCATCATTATTAAAATCTGCCCATGCATGACCTCCATCTTTATTTCCTCCCATATTTAGCCCAACACTTGCAGCAACATTGGTAAAGCTTTGAGAATAAGAGAGATTGGTTACTAAAAATGATAGAATAGAAAATAGGATGGTAGACACTTTATTTGGTAACATATTTAGTAGTTTTTCAATGATTAGAGATAATCCTGGTTTGTAATAGTACAAGTTTTCAATTATTGATAAAGGTCATCTCACAAATGAGTTTTAAACATGGATCAAAGGATGAAAATACTTACTAATTAAAACTCTTAGAAAAATTCATTATTGTAAGTTAAAGTAGTACGATTTCTGATTGGTTACCATTTATTATCAATTCGAGTAATGTTATCATTTCTTAGAACCGAAGAAATTCAACTTAAAAAGTATCAAAATGTTGATTTAGGAAATCAGGTATTTACAAATAATAAGATGCCATAAAACTCAGAATAATGGAATTGGGGGGAGGGGATATAACCCTGATATGGGTTTGCAGGAAAGGAAATACATCGTAATGGAAGCCATTGTTTTCCCTTACATCAACCTTCTATGGACAGGTTGCCTTGTCATGATTTTAGAGATTCTTATGGCGATCAGACAGCGGTTTAGCAAACTACATTTACAAAAAGAATTGGCTTATCATACTAAAGAAAATACAAAAGAAATGAAAAAGTAGTGGGGATATACGGAATTAAAAAAACTGATTTTAATCATTAATCTCTATGTCAATCGTCATTAATTATTAGGGCTGTGTTTACCATCTTTGGACTATACAGATATACAATGCGTTGATGTATGCTTTGAGATAGCCAATAAATAGTTGAAATATCTCCTCTTTGTTTGAAGGGGAGATATTTTTTTGCCTGGAGCTTAAAATTGTTGGAGGAAAAGTTGTGGTTCATACCCTTTACTTTTTAGGCTATTTATTTACTTATTCATATTAAATCACTAATCTTATATTTTAAACTAGTGGAGAAAATATTGGAACCATTAAAAACTGATAAAAATCTAAAATGCTATCATTGTGGAGACGATTGTGATACTCATCCGATTGTGGTGGAGGAAAAGGCATTTTGTTGTCAGGGTTGCAAAACTGTCTATGAGATTTTGAGTGATAGTAATTTGGACAATTATTATAACCTAGAGAAAAATCCGGGTACTAAAATACCTGGGAATGCACAGCCATATGTGGTTCAATCCAAATATATTATACTTGATAATGAGGATATCCAAAAACAGCTTGTCAATTTTACTGATGGGAAAATAACGAGTATTCAGTTTTTTGTTCCCAATATTCATTGTAGCTCCTGTATTTGGCTGCTGGAAAACTTACATAAACTTCATCCGGGAGTTATTAAATCAGTGGTTAACTTTCCAAAAAAGCAAGTCTCAATTACTTTTAGAGATGCTAAAATTAGCCTAAGAGAAGTAGTAGAATTATTGGCCGGGATTGGTTATGCCCCAGAAATAAATCTGAATCCCAAAAAGGATGAAAAACAAGCTGGTTTACCTAAATCATTCTATATTAAGCTTGGTGTAGCAGGTTTTTGTTTTGGGAATATCATGTTGCTGAGTATACCGGAATATCTGGACAGTGCCAATGCTATCGATCCGGAATTTAAGAATTACTTTTCCTATCTCACTTTTTTGTTGGCTATTCCTGTTTTGTTATATAGCGGAAATGAATATTTTACATCTGCCTATACAGGATTAAAGCAGAAATATATCAATATTGATGTGCCCATTTCCCTGGGAATTCTTACCCTTTTCATAAGAAGTGCATTTGAAATAATAAGTGAAACCGGATCTGGCTTTATAGATTCTCTTGCTGGTTTGATTTTCTTTTTACTAATCGGGAAATGGTATCAAAATAAAACTTATTCAGCGCTTTCTTTCGATAGGGATTATGCCTCTTATTTTCCAGTTGGGGTTACTATAAAAATTGATAATGAAGAGAAAGTAATTCCATTAAAAGAAGTGAAAATAGGGGATAGGTTGGTGGTGAAAAATCAGGATTTAATTCCTGCAGATGCTATTTTGCTTCATGGGATCGGAAATATAGATTATAGCTTTGTGACTGGTGAATCTGAACCAGTAAGCAAATCGTTAGGTGAAAATCTATATGCTGGGGGAAGGCAAATTGGGGCTGGGATAGAAGTTGAAATTATGAAAGCTGTGGATAACAGTTACCTCACTCAACTGTGGAACCAGGAAGTATTTCAAAAAGAAGAACAATCGAAAATTTCAGCCATTGCCAATAATGTTAGTAAATATTTCACCATCATCATTTTGGGAATTGCTTTATTTACCGCTGCTTATTGGTATTTCGAAGATCACTCAAAAATTGTAAATGCAGTCACGGCAGTTCTGATTGTTGCCTGCCCTTGTGCACTTGCCCTGAGTATTCCATTTACTTTCGGAAATACACTTAGAATACTTGGGAAACAAGGTTTTTATCTCAAAAATACAGAAGCGATTGAAGAACTTTCAAAAGTTAATGATATCGTTTTAGATAAAACAGGAACGCTTACCGAAACACAGACTAAGTCCATTGAATATTTAGGGGAAGAATTAAGTAAGGAAGAGGAGGAGGCGATTAAAGCAGTGACCTATAATTCTACTCATCCCCTTAGCAAGGCCATAACTGCCTTTCTTTCCCAGAGTTTTGAAAAGGAAAAAGTAGAAGAATTCGAAGAAATTACGGGAAAAGGCCTGATTGGCAAGTATAAGAAATTAGTAATAAAACTTGGTAGTGAGGCCTATATAACAGGAAATAAAAACCAATCAGAAAGTGGTACAAAAGTTTATGTATCCATTGATAATATGTATAAAGGTTGCTTTGAATTTAAAGCAAGTTATAGAAATGGGTTTGGAAAGGTGATAGAGCAATTGAATGAAAACTATAGTTTGCACTTACTTTCTGGGGATAACAATAAGGAAAAAACTTTCCTGAGCCAATATTTTTCAAATGAGCAACAATTGAACTTTAACCAATCCCCACTCGATAAGCTTGTATATATAAAAGCGCTAAAAGATCAGGATAAAAAAGTATTGATGATAGGAGATGGACTTAATGATTCAGGGGCACTAAAACAGAGCGATATCGGGATTTCCATTTCAGATGATATTTATAATTTTTCTCCTGCGTGTGATGCTATTCTCCAAGCTCAGAACTTCAGAAATCTCCATAAAATCATTCGTTTTTCGAGAGTTACTATTGGTGTTGTAATAGCGAGTTTTGTCCTTTCTTTTTTATATAATATTGTGGGACTGAGCTTTGCCGTTTCCGGAATGCTCACTCCCCTGATTTCAGCTATACTAATGCCTTTGAGTTCTGTTACAGTAGTTGGTTTTACAATTATTGCGACTAACCTTTTTGGAAAATTGATTTTCAATAAAATTAGTTTTTGTTGGTAAAGTTTTTTTTGAAGTGGAAATGCAGTGACTTCCTGAAAAAGTAGTTCTAATCAAATCCTTATTATTAAAGTATGTAAGTTTTTTTAGATAAAATGAAGCCTTATTAGATGTAAGAAATCTTAAGAATTGTTATTTTTTTCAAAAAAATTCTACCCTAATTAACAATCATTTGTCTTAATTTGCTCTGAGAGGGCTATTCTCTGCATTTTTTTTAAATAGGTGTTTGTAAGTTTAATTTATTTATATACTTTTGTAAGCATAGAAGCTAATACTACTGGATGTAATAATCTGAATAGAAGATAAAATTGAATCAAATACCGAATAGAAGATAAATACTGAAACTATAAAAAAAGCCTTTCAAAAGAAAGGCTTTTTTTATAGATTATATTTTCGAGTTTTTAAATTAGAATCCACGACTTCCTAAAATTTCCTTCAAATCGGCAATTAACTGATCCCATAATTCATGAAGTTCTTCCAGGTCATCCATCTCGGAATAATCAGTTACAGTAAGAAAGCAGGATTGGGTTATTTCATTAAAATCAATTTTGAATTCCAAATAGGATAATTTATTATCATCAGTTTCATTTTCAGGGAGGAATTGAAACTTGATATGATGATTTGTTCTTTTAGAGGCAATTTGAGCAATATGACTTTCTCCTTCCCAAATAAAGTCGTAATTTCTATCAGGTAGAATATTTACTTCATCTGCGAACCATTCCTGCAGGCCACTTGCAGAGGATAAATAAGGGAAAAGCATTTTCAAAGCAGCTTTTACCTCATACTCAGCAACATATTTATATTTACTCATATCATAGAAAAATATTGATTAAGGATTATGCAATATAACCATTCGCTGCAAAAGTCCAAGATAAAAATAAAATGAAATAAAACTTGTGAAAAAAAAATCAAAATGTCATATTTGCACTCCAATTGAATGGCGAGGTAGCTCAGTTGGTTAGAGCGCAGGATTCATAACCCTGAGGTCACGGGTTCAACTCCCGTCTTCGCTACTGCTTTAGGTTTTAAAAGGCTGTGAACCAGGTGTTTACAGCCTTTTTTGGTAAAACCGTTAACCGGACCGTTAACCGTTTTTTAGGGTTGTATTATTTATTATTCTTATTTTTCCCTATTTTATTTCCATTTCTGACCCATTCGTCCCAAGCATTTCATTTGTCCCGTCCCTCTCATTTGTCTCATACTTTAGGTGACTCGTCCTGAAAAAAGTTAGAATTTGAAAAAAAAATTTTTGAATAAATGGATTTTTGAAAGCATTTCGGTTCAGAATTGCTTGAAAAAAACATTCCGGTGACCAGAACTCTATACAAAATCAGGAAAGGATTTTTTGATATGATTTTACTTATATTTAAATTGGTGCAATTTGGATCCGCTTATTGCCTAAGAAAATCCTTGGTGGGGGTTTGTGGATGGATTTGTTTTTTTTCTTAGTTTAGTTTTAATATCCAGTAAATAATTGACGGGAAATATTAAGATAGTAGTTAAATGAGGCAAAGGTTGACAGAAAACATTAAGTGGGCAAGATTTGTAATAGTGGCTTTAGGATTGTGGTTCATTTGGTTAATTATTAATTCTTCTTCCCAAAATAGCTATTTAGAAATTCTTATTGGAGAACTAATTATTATCTTAATCTGTAGTGTTTTGTATATCATCATAGATAAGGCAAAAACGATTGAGATTGATGATAGTTTTATCTACGTTATCGGAAAAACAGAAACTGAACAAATACCTATTGGAGACATACATAATATAAATAAAACAATATTTAATATCCCTACAGGAAATATATGGAAGATTAGGTATTATGATAAAAATAAAAAAATGCTACTGTAAGAGTATTAATTGGAAAGTTTGATAAGTGTTTTGATGATTTTTTAAAAATGGTTAAGACTGTAAATAAGGATTTAAAAATCAAAAGATTGTCTAATCCTCTGGATTTTGATATATGATTTAGCAATCAATAAAAATTTAGCACATCAATTTTTTTTAACAGTGTTAATGGATTTTTTTAAGGTTTAAGCGGCTCCAAATTGCTGGTAAAAAAATAAATTTGTGGTTATAGTAGAAAATTATCTAAAGTAATTCAGAACCGTAAATACCTAAGAAAATCCAAGTAGGGTTTGTGGGGAGGATGTGTAGTAGAAGGATTAATGACTGATTTTAATAGGTTTCAGGGTAGTTATTTAACTTTCTGCTTCATTTTATCAATTAAAAAACTTTCCCCTATTATTAATTCTAAAGAGTCTAAATGATTTGAGGCTTCCGTGGAATCTCCAATTACGGAGTAATAATCAAAGGCTTTCAAGTGTCTAAAACCTACCTGATCATAGTTACTTCCGATCCAGTCGTATAGAGAGTTTACATACAATGAATCAGACAATTGAGAGGCGATTCTGACCTTTACATTTTGAAAATTTGATTGATAAAGGAAATATTCTGGAATTCTATTAATAGCTACCCAGCCTCTATCAGGTTGCTTTCTATGCAAATAGCCATTGGCATTTTTTAATTCCCTTAGTGCATCCATGTATTCACCTCCCTTCCATCCAAATTCTAATTTATTTAGTGCATTCCAAATGAATGATTCTGAGAATTGAATACCAGTGTTATATGATTGGTAGTCTGTTATGAATGTTTGATTACCAATTGGTTGTAATTCAAAATCTGTAAAATCCATTCCTTTATCTTTAGAAAAAATTGAAAAAATAAGATGAGGATTTCCATCTACTTCATAATACCTGGAAAGTTCTAAAATGCCATCTTTTTTTATTAGTTTGGAAATGCTTTCAATATATAGGTTGAAATCTTCATTTAATTCTACTCTGAATGATTTCCATTTACTGCTAGATACTGAAGAGTTAAGTTGCAAAGAATCAATTTGATATTTAAGCCTTTTAAATGTTTGGGTCATATTGAATAAATTGGAAACCTTCTTGACATTTCCAGATTTCAGACTTTTAGCTATCCCTTCTCCAAACTTTATGTATTCCTGTTCAGTCAACAGTTTAGGGTCACTATTTGAACACGATATAATAAGTACTAGTAAAGGAAGTATTTTCTTCATATTAAGTATTTGCTGAAATTATAAAGTGCTTTCTGTATCAATATTTTTTGTTTTCCAAAGATGCCAAATATTTGTTTGAGTTTTTATCCTATTTAATTTATGATGTATTGAAATTATTTGGACCTTGTTCCCTAATAGGTTCGCTGAAATCTAGTGGGTCCTTGGGTCTCATTGGGTTTTAATTGGCGGTGATTTTGTATGTTATCAAATAATAACATTTTGATTATCAGATGGTTAGTTTTAAGCATATATGTTATTATCAAATAACCATCAAATAAACATTATGCCCAAAAAGGAATGTATTTTTATATTTTCTGGAACTACTTTCAGGGTCATCTTCCTTAATTGCATTGTCTTTTAGAGCTTCCTTTATTATTCTTGATGCTATTGCAGCATTTTTACTTTCTATTTTGAATCTGTCTCTTAATGATTGATTAGTCATTTTGTTATTGGAAACATATCTTAAACAACAATGTTGATAACAAGCTCTTATTTTGTCCTTTTTGTCCATTTGATTTAAAGTCTTATAAGAGTACATAATAACTTTTGTGTGCTTTTCTTGAATTAAAATATTTGGAGCAGGTAATTGATACATTTCATTGTAGAAAATTACTTTATCTATTCCGCTCCCTTTTTCCTCACAGATTCCCAATCTTCTCATTAAATCCGCAAGTATATCATTTCTTGATTGATATTCATCAATAAAACGTTCAGGTGTAATTAGGGGTATTCCAGGGTTGGTAATCTCAATTCTATCAGAAAAAATTTCAACCATTGGGAAACCCTTTTCTTCAAAATCTTGATGGATTATCGCATTTGCTAGTAATTCACGAACTGCAATTTCAGGATACATTCTTTTGTCATCTCTAAAAGCTTTACCAATTTCTTCATTCGCAGGTAATTGACTATTTACCCAATCAATTAGCCCTTGGTAGCCTGAAACATATCCTTTCCCTCCAATTTGCTCTCGAATAGTTTCAATTTTGTTATTGTGTTTATAAACAATAACTCTAATTGCTTTTCTTTTTAAATCAGGGAAGTCATCTAAGTTTTTGGCAAATAATATTGCTCCTAAATTTGTAATTGAATATTTATTTGATTCTTTTAAAATTAAATTTTCGGAAGAGAACTTATCAATTACACCAAGTCTATTTGAAGGATAGGGAAGTTTTAATAAATCAAAATATGTTTGAGTATCTAAAAGAGAAACCACCGTATCAGCATCAATATTTTCTTTAGCAGGTTGTAATTCGAATTTTATGCTATCCTTTTTGTTCCATATTTTCGATTCTTTTTCTGGAAATTCTTTAAGTAACCTCGTATAACTTCCAATTCTTATATATGCTTGATTAGTAAATTTAACAGGTCTGTTTATTGAGGCTGGAATGACGTACATACTGATTATGATTCCCTCAGAATATTCAAATTCATAGGTTTTGAAATCAATTCTAGGGTCTAACCGTTGAATTAACCAATTTTCTAGCTCTTCCTTTCCCTTTGTTGCTGATTTTACCCTAAAGGAGGTTCCCTTAATGTTGTGAGATTTGTCTTCTACCCCAAAAATTAAAAAACCAAATGGTTGTTTACTTAAACAAGCTCCATTGGCCAAAGCAGATATTCGCTCACCAATTTCTTCATTTGAATGAAAGTTTAATTTAAACTCAAGCCATTCTGTTTCATGAGAGTGGCTTACAAGTTCTTTTAGTAGTGATTTTAGTTCAATTTCTGTCATTTGTCAAATAAGAATCAAATAAAAAACCTTTGGTAATTAAGGAGTTATAAGTTATTAGGTGTAAATATAAGATTGTTTGTCAAATAAGAATTTGAATGTAGCGATTATTACCGCAAACAGCTATGACAAATGTTTGTGCCTTGAATGTTGAATTTAGCGCAGGGGATTAAGTAATCCAAGAGGAGGATTTTACTTATTTTTATGTTATTTTCTTAAAGAAAGAATACTTTCGGTTTACAGTTAAGCTAATTCTGAAAAATCCGATGGTTCTCATATCTAAATCCCTTGTCACCAGAAATTCATTTTCCTCTAGAGTCTGATTGTTTCCATCAGGGCTTCTTACCGAAAAAAAATCACCCGAAACATAACGGTATTTATAACGGAGTTATGTTTTTTCTCGAAAAATCTCTTCAGATTTGAATGAAGCCAAAAATTTCAAGCTACTGTGGAATTAAACTTTTGCTTTTGAGCAAAGCAATAGGGAAGGAGAAAAAAGGAGTCCTTCGGACATAGCAAGCGGGAACGGGATTTTTACAATTCCCAACTGGACTAAAGTCCTGTTCTTTTTTGATTTTCAGGCAGTTAGAAATCTATCAATATTAAGTTCTGTCATTTTGTAGCTTAATATTTTTAGCTAAGTAATTGATTACCAGACTTTATTTCTCAACCCACAACTTAATATGATGCAAAAAAATCAAAAATCTACTACCATTTATGTCAAGGCAAATACTTTTCGATTATTGAAAAAACTTGCTGCAAAAAAGCAAGTGCCAATGAGTGATTATTTGGAAGATGCATTGGTGTTTTTTCAAAAAACAAGCATTGATCCTGAAGAAATTGATTCCAATAAAATCAATGTTCAAAAGCAACTTCAAGATTTGAAAGATACCTTCATCTCTTTCATTCGAAAACAGGAATCTGAGCATATCATTCCTATAAAGGAAAATCAGCAATTAGGTTTTCAGGAAACCATTTTAAGACTCGAAAATCTGATTGATACCATGACTGATTTACCCAGGAATCATCAGATGGAAGAGGCATTTAAAAGGGTATTTGTGGAAATTAGAAATGAGGGATAAAATGGTTAACTTTGGTATGGGGCATTTAAACCTAATCCAAAATGACCAATGATGATTTAATTTCAAGAATTACGATGAATCCTAAGGTTTTACATGGAAAACCAACAATTCGAAATATGAGGTTTTCAGTAACTAATATGCTAGAGCTTCTAGCTGGTGGAATGAGTTTACAGGAAATTTTAGAGGATTATCCATTTCTTGAAATGGAAGATATACAGGCTTGTTTAGTTTATGCTGCAAAACTATCAGACACTAAAACTATTATTAGTTTAAGTGCATAATGATGTTTATTGTGGATACCCAACTTCCCTTAAAGCTTGTTTTTTATTTAATATCCAAAGGGTTAGATGCGGTTCATGCTACTTATTTTAATAATAGCCATCTATTTTCAGATGAGGAAATAGTTCAAATTGCCAATAAAGAAGGATTGTTATAAGTAAGGATGTTGATTTTATAGATAATTATTTATTAATTGCCCCTCCTCCAAAGGTATTACTTATTGATGGTTTGCACTAAATCTTTCATATCCATTTTCAACTTTGCACTTTGGAGAGTTTTTAAAGAATGAATTTTCATTTAGAACCAACCCTAAGTTTAATTCAAGAGCATTTTAAAACTCGAAATGATGTGTTTGCCGTTTTTTGGCAAAAAGGAAATAAGAGTGGATTTATGCCTGCCTATTATTATGACCCATATAGGTACCAACTTCATAAAAGGTCTGGTGGAAATTTTAAGAATTATAAGGATAAATCGTTTTTGCCATTAAATAAGGAAGAATGGATAAAACATCTTAAAGGAGAGAAATTAATAGG
>JAHQVQ010000420.1 GCA_019634305.1 Flammeovirgaceae bacterium
TAGGTGAAATTTATGGGTTAGTAGTTGAAATAAAAGGAATATTAAATAATGAAATAATAGTGGAACGCTTTGTGAAAATAATTAAATAATCTAAATATGCATCAAAAATAAATTCGTTAAAACTCAAATAATTTATAACCCCAAATGCAAAATAGGATAGTGCTTCCCAAGTCCATCCAAAGGAGAACGGCTTTTTACTTTGAATCCCATTTTTTTGTAAAATTTAACTGCTTGTGGATTTTGCTCATTTACATCTACTGCAGTTATTCCCTTTTCTTTTATGGCGTATTCAGCCAATTGTTTTCCCAATCCTTTTCGGAAATAATCTGGATGAATAAAAAGCATTTCTATCATCTGCCCAGCCACGCCTAAAAATCCTACTAATTTTTGATTTTTATCACATATTCCGGTGAGTTCCACCGCATCAAAATATTGATCTAAAATTAGTGGTTTGAAATACTGAATATCTTCTTCCGGAAGGAAATG
This sequence comes from Flammeovirgaceae bacterium, assembly GCA_019634305.1. GTDB lineage: Bacteria > Bacteroidota > Bacteroidia > Cytophagales > Flammeovirgaceae > Flexithrix. Next base: position 487 of record JAHQVQ010000420.1, read on the forward strand.
ATGAGTAGCCCTTACAGATGCTTCCCATATTTCGATTAAATCATTATAGGAAGGTTTTGAAATTTCAGTAATGCTAAATTGATTAGCCATTTTTTTATGGGGAATTAGGTTTGTAATCCCAAGTTGATTTTTTGCGGAATAGGTTCAATTTGAGGGTCTACGTTTAAAATATCATAAACATTGTATTTAATTAAAGAGGATAAATGATTTAAAGGCAAATCATTTAATTCTTTACCAAAAGGCTGTTCAATTTCATCGGAAATCACTTCTAAGCCTATCAAAGCATAGGAAATAATGGTACAGGTAGGAATGGTTAGATATAAGAAGAAATTAATAAGTCCGAATGGCAAGGCCAGAATATAAAGCGCAATTAAGGTTTTTATAAAACTACTATGAGAAAAAGGAATAGGGGTGTTTTTTATTCGTTCGCAAGCTCCCAGAATATGTAATAGTTGCTGTACCTGCTCCTTTATATTGAGCTTATCAAACTCGGAAATATGGTAACTTTGAATCAATTCTTCTACTTTTACCAATATCTGAGTAGCAATTTTGTGTGGAATATTTGAAGAATTTTTCAAATCATCAAAATAGCCTTTTTCTACATCCTCAATTTCATTGAAAAGGTAATCATCCTGCAAATGTTCCTTTAAGGAAAATGCAAAATTAGATATTTGGGCAGCCATAAATTTACGGTTGCTAATATCCTCCTTTGCCAACAATGCATGAAATAAGGACGACAAAATTCTGCATTCATTTACCAATGCTCCCCACTGTTTTCTGCCCTCCCACCATTTTTCATAAGCAGTATTGAGCCTGAAAACCAAAAGTAAACTGATAATAAAGCCAATTAAGGAAAAATACATGGGATCTATTCTGAAATTGGCTTCAAGTACATGTAAATCCAGAAAGGTAATGATCGCTGAATAGATAGCAACAATTACTGACCATAAAAGCATTTGTTTATAATTCTCCCCTTTTTTGTAGGCGAATTTAATAAGTTTAAAGGATTCAATCCAGTTTCTGGTGTTGTATACAATCATCTAAAAAAGTTGCTTAATAGCCATATAAATATTAAAAAAATAACCATTTTTGGTCTGCGAATTTAATTTTTTATACTTAAACTTAATAACAATATGCTAATTTCAAACCGAAATGCATTCATCAAACTTCTGATTTTTATTTCAGGAATGGCTTTTATGGGTTGTTCTAAAGAAACTCAAAAGGAAGAAGTAGAGGAGGTGGAAGTAGAATCTATCCCCCAGGAAGTTGAACCTGAGTGGGTAAACCTTGACCTATCTCAATGGAGAAACTTTAAAAGTGAAACTATATCTGATGAATGGGTGGAAGAAGAAGGAGTAATTACCCTTACCGGAAAAGGTGGTGGAGATATTATTACTAAAGAAAAATATGAAAATTTTGAACTGAATCTGGAATGGAAAATTTCTGAAGGTGGTAATAGTGGGCTTTTCTTTAGAGTAGAAGAAGCTGACACTTTAGGTGCTGTTTATCATTCTGGTCCTGAAATGCAAATTCTAGATAATGACAAACACAGTGATGGGAAAATTAAAACACACCGTTCGGGAGATAACTATGATATGGAATCTTCTTCCGTAGAAACAGTAAAACCAGTAGGGGAGTGGAATGAGGTGAAATTAATTGTAAAAGATGGAAATGTAGAGCAATGGCTCAATGGTACTATGGTAGTAGAATATCAGTTTGGTAGTGATAAATGGACTGAGCAATACCAGAAAAGTAAGTTTACACAATGGCCATTATACGGACAGGTAGCGAATGGACATATCGCCTTACAAGATCATGGAGATCAGGTATGGTTTAGAAATATAAAAATTAGGAGGTTGTAGGTTACAATGTTTACAAATTGGATTGAACCTGGGTAATTGTTTTTATCCAGGTTTTTTCATTATCCAGGGATTTTGTAAGATTTTCCTGCAGGTAAAATATTCTGTTTTTTATGAAAGTACTATGAAAATAATAAAAATTCCCCATTCAGGCCTAATTAATCAAAATTCATCTGTGTGTTGGTTTTAACATTGAATATCAAAAGCTACCTTCGCAGGTTATATTTTAATTTGTGTACTTGTTATAATAAATTAGGTAAAAGCCTACCACTAAAGAAATATTATAAAATATGAATGATTATCCGAGGAGATGGATACAAAATCTTATCCTATTACTACTTCTGGTTACTTTTAGCATTTCTTGTTCTACTAAAGAAAAACGTTTATTGGTTTTTTCAAAAACTTCTGGATTCAGACACAATTCCATTGAAGCAGGGAAATTAGCACTAATAAAACTTGGAAATGAAAATGGAATAAAGGTAGATACTACTGAAAATGCCAGCATCTTTCATGAAGATTCCCTTAAAATTTATAGCGCCATTGTTTTTCTTAATACTACAATGGATGTTTTAGATCATATTCAGCAGGCTGATTTCGAAAGATATATTCAATCTGGTGGTGGATTTGTAGGAATCCATGCTGCAGCCGACACTGAATATGAATGGCCATGGTATGGGAAATTGGTAGGAGGTTATTTCAATGGGCATCCCAGTAATCCGAATGTAAGAAAAGGAAAAGTTACTGTTTTAGACCATCATCATGAATCAACTGAAGGACTTCCTCAGGAATGGGAGAAAAATGATGAATTCTACAATTTTAAGGATATGTATTCCGAGTTGAACTATCTAATAAGGGTAGATGAAAAATCGTATGGAGCGGGTAAACATGGAGATTTTCACCCATTATCCTGGTACCACGAGTTTGATGGTGGAAGATCTTTCTACACCAACTTTGGTCATACACCGGAAACGTTCTCAGAGCCTGAATTCGTTAAGCATATTCTTGGTGGGATAAACTATGCAATTGGTAATAACAAACTGGATTATTCCCTTGCAAAATCTTTAAGAGTTCCGGAAGAAAATAGGTTTGTGAAAAAAGTTTTTGCAACACATTTGGATGAGCCAATGGAACTTGAAATTTTACCAAATGGTAAAATTCTTTTTATAGAGAGAAAAGGTGCCATTAAGTTATACGATCCGGCTACAGAAAAAATAAGGGTAATAGCCCAGATGAAAGTGCATACCAAATTTGAAGATGGATTATTGGGCTTAACCCTTGATCCAAATTTTGAATACAATAACAGGTTGTATTTGTTTTATTCACCTCCTGGGGAAAAGCCTGTACAGTATATATCAAGGTTTACGATGTTGGCAGATAGCCTGATATTGGATAGTGAAAAGGTAGTGCTTGAAGCTACAGTTCAAAGAGAGCAATGTTGTCATTCGGCAGGTTCTTTAGAGTTTGGCCCTGATGGAAACCTATTCATTTCTCTTGGAGATGATACCAGTCCTTTTAATAGCAAACAAGAGTTTGATACAAATGGCTTTGGTCCAATGGATGAAAGACCAGGTAGAAGCCCTTATGATGCTCAAAAATCATCTTCTAATCCAAATGATTTAAGAGGGAAGATTTTAAGAATTAAGCCAGAAGAAGATGGCTCATACAGTATTCCTGAAGGAAATTTGTTTCCGAAAGATGGTTCGGGAGGAAGATCTGAGATATTTGTGATGGGTTGCAGGAATCCATACCGAATTTCTATTGATTCAAAAACTGGTTGGTTATATTGGGGAGATGTAGGACCAGATGCAAGGGAAGATAATCCAAACAGAGGTCCAAGAGGATATGATGAATTTAATCAGGCTAAAACGGCTGGATATTATGGCTGGCCTTATTTTATTGGTGATAATAAGCCATATCGAAAAATGAATTATGTGACCGGAGAAGTAAGTGATTTTTTTGATCCTGAACATCCGAAAAATACTTCTCCAAATAATACCGGTGTAGAGGACTTACCTCCCGCAAGACCTGCAATGGTGTTTTATCCATATGCTGAGACTAAAACATTCCCTCACATGACTTCGGGTGGAAGAAATGCCATGGCTGGCCCTGTCTATCATTATGATGAATTTGGGGCTTTTAAGAATCGTTTTCCAAAGTATTATGACAATAAAGTCTTCCATTATGACTGGATGAGAGGATGGGTTCATGCTATTACCCTTGATGAAAATGGAAATTATGCTAAGCAGGAACCATTTTTACCTTCGTTTGAATTCAATAATATGATTGATATCAAACTACATGAAGGAAGTTTCTATTTCATTGAATATGGGACAAATTGGTTTGCACAAAATGAAAATGCAAGATTGGGAGTGATAGATTATTCCGCAGGAAATAGAACTCCAATTGCAAGAGTTTCTGCTGATAAAATAGTTGGAGCTGCTCCAATGAAAGTGAATTTCTCTGCCGAAAACTCCTTTGATTATGATAAATCTGATGAATTGACTTATGAATGGTTTTTTACTGAAGATGATGTACAGGCTACAGGTCCAACACCAGCTTTTGATTTTAAAGATGCAGGTATTTATAGTGCCAGAGTAAAAGTTTCAGATAAGGATGGAGATTTTTCTTTTGCAGAAATTGAAATTAGGGTAGGGAATGAAAGACCAATTGTTGATATCAAAATTGATGGCAATGAAAGCTTCTATTGGGATAATTCTTTGGTAAATTATAATGTAACTGTAAAAGACTTGGAAGATGGTAATGTGACTGGAGAAAAGGTAAAAGTTTTCTATGATTATATGCCTATTGGTAATGACCTTGCCGGGGTAAAGTTAGGACATACACAAACCGGTGCAATTGTAGATGCAAAAGTAATGCTGAAGGAAAAGCTTTGCTTAAATTGCCATGATATGGAAAATGAATCTGTAGGACCAAGCTACAAAGAGGTTGCTGCAAAATATGGTTCCGATCAAGCAACTATTGAAAAGTTAGCTCAGAAAGTGATCAAAGGTGGAGGAGGCGTTTGGGGAGAACGAATGATGGCAGCTAATCCTTCACTAGCGAAAGAAGATGCCGAAGCCATGGTCAAATTCATCGTTTCTTTAGATGAAGAGTATGTGAAACCTTCTTTGGCAACTAGTGGAACTTTACCCGCAGATCAGCATTTGAATGGAACTACAGGCTACTATTTAGTCACTGCAGAATATACTGATCAGGGAGGGGAGATAATAGGGCCACTTTCTGAAAATAAAGTTGTAAAGCTTAGGGCCGCAAAGTTGCAGGCAGAAGATTATGATGAAGAAGAAAACGTGAGAAAAAGGACTCCGGGTGGTAAGAATTATACTCATTTGAATCAGATAAAGGCTAATTCTTATTTTATGTTTAAGGATATTGATTTAAATGGAATTAATAAATTAACCATTAGAACTGGTTGTACTGGTGCTCCTGGCTATACTTTAAATATTAGAAAAGGAAGTGTAGATGGGGAAATAATTTCCAGTAGTTCAATTCCTTTTACAAATGGAAACCAAGAAGATTGGACCGAGACAACCGTTTCAGTTTCAAAACCTGTTAGCGGTAAATCTGATTTATACTTTACCTTCGAATATAGTGGTGAAAAAGAAGCTGGTCATGTTTCATTCGACTGGATTTATTTCCACCAGCCAGAAGGAATGTAATTTTATATAAGTACCTTAAAAAAGTCCATCAATTTATTTTGATGGACTTTTTTTGTTTTTAAAGTGCCTGATTTAGGATTTATAAATGAAACCAATACCATTCTATCTTATTATGGATGGGTATTTCAAGGTTTCATAGTATACTTGCTTTTTTCTAATGAACAAATTTAATAAATACATGTATACTAGGATTCTACTACTTTTTTGGGCTTTTATTTTTATTTCCTGCCAGGAGGTAAAAAAAGAATATTCAGGACCAGTTCCGGATTTAAAGGAAGGTGTTTGGAGAGCTGAATTGTCATTGAATGATACTATTAACTTGCCTTTTAATTTTAGTGTAAGTAAAGCCACAGGGAAAGATTATATTGTTACCATTATCAATGGAGAGGAGCGAATTGAATTGGAAGAAATTTCCTTTAAAGAAGATTCTGTAATTATTAATATTTTAGCATTTGATACAGAAATTCATGCTAAGGTTAAGGACAATCTACTTGATGGTGTATGGATAAAAAATGGATATGCTGAGCCTTATATAGTCCCATTTAAAGCAGAACATGGAAAAAACATACGGTTTGTTACCAAAATGCCTGAGGAGGGAAATGTTTCAGGAAATTGGGATGCTACTTTCTTTAATGAGGAGGACCCAGATGAAAAGGCTGTTGGGATATTTGCCCAAAGAGGCGAACAACTTACCGGTACTTTTCTGACACCCCTAGGAGATTACCGCTATCTGGCTGGGGTAGTTGATGGCAATAGGGTTAAACTCTCCTGTTTCGATGGTTCCCATGCCTTTTTATTTACTGCAGATATTCAGGATGATTCTCTTTTGGTAAATGGGGAGTTTTTCTCAGGAACTCATTGGTATCAGACATGGGCGGCTATTGAAGATGATAGTGCCAGTTTACCCGATCCTAATTCTCTTACTTTTCTGAAGGAAGGTTATGATCAGCTTTCATTTTCCTTCCCAAACCTGGAGGGAAAAAAAGTTTCGCTTGAGGAAGATAGATTTAAAAAATGCGAATCTGAATGAAGTGAATTTAAATGAAGCGGAATTGAGCAAAGCAAATCTAACTCAGGCAAAACTTATTGGTGCTGAGCTTATTCGCTCAA
>JAHQVQ010000421.1 GCA_019634305.1 Flammeovirgaceae bacterium
CCCAAAGAGTTAGAATTCCACTTTTTACCAACAAGTTTTCACCAAAAACTTTCAATTTTTTTAACTTAAGATTTTAGCTCTATGAGCCTAAAAAGATTATGGCATTATTTTAAAATAGCGGTTTCCGGAAGTGAAAAGAATTTTACTTCCGGCAGTATCAATAGAGCTATTTTTATGTTGTCTATTCCCATGATTTTGGAAATGGTAATGGAATCCTTATTTGCCGTGGTTGACGTTTTTTTTGTAGCCCAAATTGGAGTAAATGCAGTTGCCACAGTGGGATTGACAGAATCCGTTTTGATGTTGTTGTATTCGATAAGTATTGGGTTGAGTATGGCGACCACTGCTGTTGTGGCCAGAAGAGTAGGAGAAGGAAAGCCAACAGAAGCTGCTAATGCTGCACTTCAGGCATTATTTACAGCCATTATTTTGTCAGTGATTATTGGAATTTCTGGGGTAGTGTTTTCTTCGGATATTTTACGATTGATGGGTGGAAGTGGTAGAAGAAGGGGTAAACTATACCCGATTTATGTTTGGCGGGAATTTTACCATTCTGTTCCTTTTTCTGATTAATGCTATTTTCAGAGGAGCTGGTGATGCCTCTCTTGCCATGCGGACCTTAATTATCAGCAATGGACTAAATCTTATTCTTGATCCATGTTTAATCATGGGACTGGGGCCTTTTCCAGCAATGGGGTTAGAAGGAGCAGCCATTGCAACAAATATTGGAAGAGGCTGTGGAGTGCTTTTCCAGTTTTACTTTTTGCTAAGTAGAAGAGCAGTAGTCAAAATAGGTTGGGAAAATATTAAAGTGAAATGGGAAATTATAAAAAAGATTATTTCCATTAGCCTGGGGGGAATTGGGCAATTTATTATCGGCTCCGCAAGCTGGATTTTTCTTGTCAGAATTATTTCCATGTTTGGAAGTGAAGCTGTAGCGGGTTATACTATTTCATTCAGAATTATAGTATTTACTATTTTGCCATCATGGGGAGTAGCCAATGCTGCGGCCACTTTGGTAGGTCAAAATCTTGGAGCCAAAATGCCAGATCGAGCAGAAAAATCAGTTTGGTTATCTGCTTTTTATAATATGTTATTCCTGTTGTTGGTTTCTGTCGTCTTTTTTACCTGGGCCAATGAATTTGTTTTAATATTTTCTCAAGATCCGGAGGTAGTAAAACATGGAGTAGCTAGTTTGAAAATCATCTGTCTTGGTTATGTATTTTTCGCTTATGGAATGGTTATCAGCCAGTCATTTAATGGTGCAGGAGATACCTCAACACCAACCATTATCAATTTCATTTGTTATTGGATAATTCAAATCCCGTTAGCTTATTTTTTGGCTGTGAATTTCAATTTAGGATCTTCAGGTGTTTATATTGCCATTGCTGCTTCTCTTTCTATTTTGGCTGTTATTTGTATATTAGTTTTTAAAAGAGGGAAATGGAAGACGGTTGCTGTGTAAATGAATATCAATTATTTAAAAAATAACTAAACTTCAATGACTTCAAACCCTGTATTTGTTCTGGGAATACTTTGCCTGATCATCATAGTTTCAGAATGGCTGACTAAAAAAGCATTATTCAAACATTTTGGTACTGCGCTTATGGTGATTTTGTTTGGTGCTGCTTTTTCCAACCTGGGGGTTATCCCTTCGGCTTCTAATTCTATTCCATTGTATAGTGGAATTTTTAAGTACCTAGCTCCACTTTCAATTTTTTATTTGCTTTTAGAAGTAAACCTTAAAAGTTTGAAAAATGCAGGTTTACCCATGCTCTTTATGTTTTTTGTAGGCGTTGGAGGAACTGTGGCTGGTGTTTTAATCGGTATGCAGGTGGTTTCAGGGGAGGAGGTTTTTGGAGAGAACTTTAAGCCATTGGCGGGAATGTTCACAGGTACTTACATTGGTGGAAGTGTTAATTTTAATGCCCTGGCCTTACACTATAAAATTGCCGAAAAAGGAAATGTATTTGCTGGTTCCGTAGCGGTTGATAATATCATTACCTCCATTTGGATGATTGCCTGTATTGCTATTCCCAAAATATTGAATCAATTTGTTCCAAGGGATAAAATGATAAAGGTGGAACAGGAAGGAGAAGGTGAGGCAGCCATTGATATGGAGAATTACGATAACCAGACCATCAATTCGAAAAATCTGGCTATCTTAATGGTTTTGGGTTTATTTACTATCCTAGTATCAGATTTTCTAGTGGAATTAATAAAAGATGCAACTGGGATAAAATTGCCTTCAATATTAATTCTGACCACAATTGCTTTATTCCTGGCACAAATTCCCTTTGTGCATAAATTACCCGGAAGCAGATTACTTGGTTTATTCAGTGTGTATCTTTTTTTAGTGGTAATTGGAGCCTATTGCGAATTTGCTGCTTTAAGTCAAATTGGAGACTTGGCTGTGAATTTATTGATATTTACCATGATTCTGGTAAGTACACATGGTCTGCTGATTTTTGGAATGGCCTGGTTGGCAAAAATGGATTGGGAATTAGCTGCAATTGCTTCTCAAGCCAATATTGGGGGAAGTTCTACTGCTTTGGCCTTATCAAAGGGATTAAATAGAAATGATTTATTCCTTCCCTCAATTTTAGTTGGGGCTTTAGGGAATGGGGTAGGAACTTACTTGGGTTTTTTAATTGCTGCACTAATTTGAAATTTTAACAGAACTTTCAATTTCATAATCTTCCTCCATTTCAATTTTAGCATCTTGTCTTAAGCTTGTCTTTGCAAATAAATTGACAAGCACAACAAAAAATACGAATAGGGCAAAAAATACATACCGCTTCATAATAAATAGGATTAATGAAAAATATTTATACCAAACAAGCATTGATTTGGGAAAAATTAAGTAGTTATTTGCCTGATATTTAATAACTTAAAGGGTTTCTCCTTGCAAATCAATAACAAATTGTTATAAGTTAAAGCAGTAGAGTTTATATCATATATTGAATTAATATTTCAAAAATTTACTATACAATTTTATATAAATACTGAGAAATAAAAATAAATTTCTTACTGAAAATTATTCGTAAAGTTGAATATAGGTACATATATAATACCCTTGAAAAAACGGATTGGTTTGAATTCTATTCTTAATAAATGTAAATATTAATATTAAAAATACAATAAAAAAGCACGGGCACAAATGAGATTTCTGCAGGAAGGGGAGAAAATAAATTGAGTTTTCATTCTTAAATAAAAGAGTAAAGTTGGTTAGGCATCCATTAAGGATTCTCTTCTTCGCATTTTTCCGGCAGGGATCCCAAACATCATCTTAAATCTTCTGCAGAAATAAGCTGTATCTTTATAACCTACTTCCACACCAATATTTCGGATACTTTTCTTGGATGTTCTAAGTAAGGTCACTGCTCTTTCCATACGTTGGTATTCAATGTAATCCTGAGGGTTAATACCAGTAAGCATTTTAAAGTATTGCCCTACATAATCCTCTGATACATTGGCTACATTGGCCAGGGTTTTATTAGATAAATCACCTGGAAGGTTCTCCTTGATGTAATTGAATATTTCGATTAATCTTGGATCTTTAAAGTAATTGCTATTTGTTGCTAATTGTTCCAGAAACATCCCTTTTCCCAAAATATGCCGGAAAAGTTCTATAACCAATTCATCTGTATAAATATTGATAAGTCTCGATTTGCCCGGAGCCTCATTCACCATTTCATAGTTGATTTTTGACATTAATGTCCCAATTATGGGTTGACCTTTAATGGCAAAAGTAGGAATATCCAGTGATGGGAAGAAGTTTACAGAGTCAAATGCTTTTACTTCGAATGTAACGGAAATTAAAGTTGCTTCAGGTTCTTCCGTTAATAAACCATTATTGGAATTTCTCGATCTCAAAAAGTTTTCTTTTTGATTCATGAAATCCTCATTGGAAAGTTTAGATGCTTCCCCTTTACCCAAAACCAAACTAGTATTTCTACCACCGGGAATAAATAGAATATCACCAACATTTAAACCTTCCTGGTCTTCTCCAAATTTTGCCGATCCATTTCTAATTAAAATTAGTGTATTTTGAAAATCGTAGAAATTGGAAATATTTACTGATTTGATAATGTCGAGATAACTCGATCGTAAAAATTTAGTAGTTAAAGACTCGAGGATTTTATTGTAATCTTCCATGAATTTTAGCGGATTCCAATTTAAAATTAAAATTATTTTAAATCAATAGGATATTGGTAAAATACTATTTTATTCACTAAAAGTAAGGAATTTCTTTAAAAAATTAAAAATTAGATAAGAAATTTAATTTAAAAATAAATATACTAAAATTGCACTCAAGGTATATTTTGCAATTTTAGCCAGGAAAGTCATCCTATTTAGTCATCATCATCATCAAATAAAAAATTATTATATGCGCTTTGTAACTCTGCTAAGGCATGTTGTTGCTTTAGTTTTTGACAAATAGCAATTCCTGTTTTATAAACATCTTCAGCTTTTTGCCGATTTCCCAATTCAGCAAATAAGTGCGCAGCATGGTAATAAGTTGCTACATAATCAGGATGATCTTTTAAAAGAATATTATAATACTTTAAAGCTGCTTCTGGCTTTTCGAAAAAAAGTTCGTTGGCAATGGCATAAATTGTAAAAGGATCATTGGGATCATTTTCAAGAAATTCATACAATTTTTTAAGCCTTTCTTCCTCCATTAATTTTTTTTTTTTTGTGCTAAACGTTAAAAGTAAACAATAAAAAAATCCATGGAAAATGGAACAACCATTTCCCATGGAAATAATATGAATTGTATCAATTCAGTTTTACTATTCTTCCTTTTTTCCAGAAGCCAATTTAGCTTTTAAAGCCATTAAAGCATCCGATTGACTGCTTGCTCCTCCATCTCCAAGTAATGCTTTATCAATTTCATCATCTACACTGGTTGTCATGTCAGCCATTTCACCATAAGATTCTGCCAAGGCTTCCTGTTGATCCACCTTTTCCTTCATTCTTTCCAACATTCCCATTGTACTTGAAGAATCAATGTTAGCCAATTGCTTGTTTAATTTTGAAGAAGCCTCACTTACCTTGGCTCTTGCTTTTAGTGTTTTCAATTCATTTTCCCAAGTGGAAATCTGAGTTTTAAGCCTTTGAACATTTTGCTCCATTTTGGCCACATTTACTTCCTGAGTTTGAAGTAATTTTTGGTTAGTTGTAGCTCTTTGCATAGCCTGTTCTTTTTTGGTAAGGGCCTGGGACGCAAGTCTGTCTGCATCTGCAGCATCAATCTGGCCTGACTCAGCTTTACCAATTAATAGGATAGCTTTTCCTTCATAGTCCTTAGCAAGTGCTTTGGCTTCTTCCAGTTCCTTTCTCGATCTTATAGTGACAGCTTTCACTTCAGCCAGTGACTTCAGACTTGAATCTAAATCTTTTTTTAAATCGCGAATTCCCTGCTCAGTCATTTTTACAGGGTCTTCCATTTTATCTATTGCAGCATTGGCTTCTGCAGAAGCCACTCCGAATATTCTTTTAAATAATGACATAGTTATGATTTTAATTATTTGATATTAAAAACTTTCTAAATAATGAATAATTGTTCTTTAAAATTAACCAGAACTTAGGCTTTAGCAAATCCAATTAATTCATTATAATATTCGCTTAGCAACAAACTAAGGGAATTGATAGAGCCTTCAAGTTCATTTAAATCAAGATTCTCCAGTTGAAGGGTATCTCTGAAAAGCACCTTCTTTCCTGTATCGTCTAAAACGAATGCTCCGTGAACAATTTCTCTGTTTTTCCTTAACAGGCTTTTGTATAAATCCTGGGATTCATTATTCACATTAAACAAGAATTGTTCAAGGATAATGATAGGATCTTCACAGTCAACCATTAGGTTTTTAATGCCTTCATCTTCTTTTTCTACCATCACCAATTCTTCGGATGCATCCTCAAATGTGATATCATACTCCAATTCTCTAAGGTAACCTTTGACTTTTTCAAAATTACTCATAAGTAAAAAATAAAATTTGGTTAGATGAATAAACGCCCGTTTTTGAAAATAAGCGGGCTATTTTATGAATGATAAAAGTATATTGTTTATCGACTTTCAATTAGTAGAGATTCCTATTAATAAATTACAAGAATTTCCAACTGTTTCAAAAAAAAAGAAAAAGATATGAAAATTTCGGTTAGGAAATAATTCTTGTTTCAATATTTAAATATACTAAAAAATTACTTCAGGGTTTCTTCAAAAAGCCTGAAAATTCTTTTGTATTCATCAGCCCAGCTACTAGGTTCTTTAAAACCATGTCCTTCCAAGGGAAACACTGCCAATTCCCAATCATCTTTTCCCAATTCGATTAATCTTTGAGACAATCTAACCACATCCTGAAATTGCACGTTTGTGTCAATCATTCCATGTAGCATCACCAGTTTGTCTTCCAGGTTTTCAGCATGATAAATGGGAGAACTTTTGTAATAGGCAATGCTATCTGCAGCAGGTGTATTTAGTATATTGGAAGTATACCCATGGTTATAATGTGCCCAATCAGTTACAGAACGCAGGGCTGCTCCTGATTTAAAAGTTCCAGGTGATGTAAAAAGTGCCATAAGGGTAATAAATCCACCGTAGGAGCCTCCATACATTCCTACTTTTTCAGGATCAATTCCATGTTCATTAATCAAATATTTCACTCCATCAATTTGATCGCTCAGGTCTTTTCCACCCATAAACCTGTAAATACCTGTTCTCCAGTTTCTTCCATAACCGGCACTTCCTCTGTAATCAATATCCAAAACGGTGTAGCCGTTATCGACCAAAAAATTATGAAACATATATTCTCTGTAATAGGAACTCCACCATTTATGTACATTTTGCAAATAACCCGCTCCATGCACAAAAATTACAGCAGGGCCATTGCTAGTAGTTTGTTTGGGTTTATATAATCTGGCTGAAACTTTTTCCCCATCTTCAGCAGTAAATTGAATAATTTCCGGTTCTCTCCAGGAATATTTTTTAAAATCCTCCGAAGTAGAATTGGTTATCTGTCTGGCTTCTGCACCTTTTTCATTGGGCATTACATACAATTCCCAGGGTTTATTGCTGTAAGAATACCTGATGGCCAGGTTTTTTTCGTCTGGGGAAATACTTACCTCATTTTTTCCGGGAAGGCTAGTAATTTGTTCCATTTTCCCAGATTTGATGGATAACTTATAAAAATGTTGCTCAGCCGGACTAACTTTGTTGCTAGTCAGGTAAAATGATTTTTTATCATTGGAAAGTTGAGCATTTAGAATTTCGTAGTTTCCTTTTGTCAAAGCTTTTTTCTTTCCGGATGAAATATCCAAAGTATAGAGATGGGAATAACCTGTTTCTTCCGAATGAAACCAAATGGTTTTGGAATCTATCCAACCAATATTTCCAGAAGAAAAATTCCAACTGGAAATTCCTGGTCCAGCTACCCAGGCTTCATCCCGCTGTCTGTCTAAAAGCTTTAATTTTCCATTTGACAATTCCAGCTCCATGATCCACCTGTCCTTATTATCCATGGATCGAATGACCACAACTGCCTTATTTTCTACAGAATATACTGGTTCAAGAATGACAACATCTCTTGGTTCATCATATTTATCTTTAAAGGGTTCTTCTGCAACTTTTGAGTGGTAATCTTTTAGGAAATCAGGTTTATCGTAAATGCCGGGAATTTGGGTAATATCCACCATAAATGTGGTGTCCTGATTGCTATCATATATGCCAAATTCATAAGTGGCTCCCTCAGAACCAACTTTTGGCCTTGCATTAAGGTTTTTAGCATAGCCAGAAACTGTCACATAATCCATCACATCTGTGTTTCCTCTGTTTTGTGGTCTATCGGAAAGGCTGTATGTTATATATTGTCCACTTGGACTAATAGAGAAGTTGTGTAATAATTTATCACCTATAAATATTTTTTTTTGTCGATCAGGGGATAGGTCTTTTTGTTTTTGTTCCTGATATTCTGAGTAGGTTTTTCTTTCTCTCAATATCTGAAAATAATTCAGTTGGTCATTTTCCAGCCAGGATTGCTGTGTTGATGATTTCTTGTCACTTTCCTCATTTCCTTTTATAAAATTGGTGAGTTGTTTGACACTGCCATTATTAATATCCCAGGAAAAATAATTGCTACTGGATTTATAAAATACCTTAGTTTCATCTCCGGAAAACTGTGGGTTTGATTCCAAATTATAAGTGTCAGTAATTTGCTGAATTTTTCCTGTTTTTACATCTTGAAGAAAGAGGTCCCCATTTTTTGAATAAAGTCGTTTGGAAAAACTCCTATTATAATTCCCATATCTCCCAGGTAAATTCTTTTCCTCTTCTATACCTACTTTTAAAGGCGAACTTCCTGATAAATCTGTTTTAAAAAGTGGATCAGCCGATTCATTTTCTGGATTCCAATCAAAATAAATAGTTTGATTATCATGTCCCCAGAAAATGTTTTCAGGTAAATGCCCCACAAAATCAGGTCCTAGCATTATTTGCTCAATGGTTAAAGTACTTTTTGTGGCAGTTTGTGAAAATGCAGGAGGAACAGTCCAGTTTAAAATCAGACTAGTAAATAGTGTAAACAGTGTTTTCATTTTGATATATTGTCAGTTTATTATTGTGCCGATAATATTACCAAAAAAAAGACTGAAGCACCAACCTAGTTGATATAATTTACACGAGAGGATATTTTATGGTATCAAGGGATTAAAAAGAACAATAGTTTTGAGCTTTAAAATTGATGCCATTGAGGAATAGTATTTGATCCAATCTGATAGTTGATCCGTTTTCTAAAACCAAAAATTCTTCTCCTTTTTTGGTAAACAAATCTTTGAATTTGCTGATAATTTCCTGTTCTTTTTCTTCTTGCACAGAAATGAGTAATTGGACAGTTTCATTCTTGGTGATGGCTGCCTCTAAATAATCGTAAAGTGAACAATTAATGGGTTGATATATTTTATCCATAATTATATTTTATTATTGGAATATTACTAAAATTGGTTTTTGTTTTAATTGGTTCAATAATCTAAAAAAGTTCTGAAACAAACTTCAGGTGGGCTTGTTATGATGGAGTGTTATAGGGTAGAAAATTGCAAACCTTATTTAGATTACTTTTAAAGTAGGTAGTTTTATATGAAAGAAATCAAAAGATAATTATATTCTGTTTAATTTTGAATAGAAACATTGGCTGTTTCAATTTTTTTATACATTTAATTTAATACACCAAACCTAAATATTGGGATGGAATGAGATTAATGAAGAAGGTATTAAATCTTAAAATGAATAACAATGAAAGCAATATTGACAAAGAAAACTTCCCTTATCAAAGAAATAGAAGGGAAATTAAATGAGCAGATAAGGTTAGAAGGGACATCTTCCCAATATTATTTATCGGCAGCCTCATGGTGTGAAAAAGAGGGATATCAAAATTCTGCTGAATTTTTATATACTCATGCTGAAGAGGAGAGAATGCATATGATGAAAATTTTCAGGTATGTGAATGCATCTGGCGGTTATGCAATTGCTCCTGAAATAACAGACATAAAAACAGATTTTCATAATTTAAGAGAAGTGTTTGAATTGACTTTAGAGCACGAAATTGCTGTTTCTATCGCCATTAACAATCTTGTAGATTATTGTTTTAAAGCTAAAGATTTTGCTTCATTTCAATTCTTGCAGTGGTATGTAGCCGAGCAAAGGGAAGAAGAAGAGTTATCGAGAAGAGTGATTGAAATTTTTGATATTATAGGAGAAGAAGGGCAGGGGTTATGGATGATTGATCAGGAAATCGCCAAGGTTAGTGGAGGAACAGGTGGAGTGATAGATCCGCCTCCAGCGATCTAATAGCAATTTGAAAAATTAAAAGCCGGTTTTCCGGCTTTTTTTATGCCCCCAATTATATATCAAATTAAGTTTTCGAGAAATTTATCCTTCAGATCAAGTTTTTATTCCACTTTTTTATAATTTCCCGTTTCCAAAACCCAAATTTCTTAATCTTTGTTTTTTAGACTTTTTGATTCACTAATTTCAATTTATTAATGAAAAGGTATTTTCTGGTAATTACATTTTTTGTCTGTTCATTAGAGTGTTTTTCATGGGGGCAAACCGGGCATAGGGTAGTTGGTCAAATTGCTGAATGGAACCTGACATCAAAAGCAAGGAAAAATATTGCCAAAATTATGGGAAATGAAAGTCTTGCAATGGCCAGTAATTATATGGATTTTATTAAATCTGATCCCAAATATAGACATTTAAGCCCATGGCATTATGCCACTATTCCTACAGGCAAAACTTATGAGGCAGCTGGTACCCCTGAGGAGG
>JAHQVQ010000422.1 GCA_019634305.1 Flammeovirgaceae bacterium
CCTTTAAAAATGGCGCTATAAAATACCTGTTTTTTCAAGGCGGTTTTATGACTCATGGGAAATTAGTCCACTTAATTTGTTAATGTATGCATGCCATTTTTTTGTGAAAATACTTAAAAATGATAGATATTCAACTTGTTTTAATTATTGTTGTTAATTATTTGATTTTCAAATAATTAAAATTATTTTTATTCCAAAAAAATCTTCTGATTATTTACTGTTTAAAGCTTTTTGATCAGGGGTATAATAAAAGGCTGATTTGGGTAGTTTATAAAAATGAGGGGAAAAAGTGGTAAAAAGTGCCTGAAAGTGGTTGATTAATTAATTTATTATATTAGATTTGTATAATGGTGTATTACATAAAGTGAAAATTTTCGCCTAATGTCCTATTTCTCAAGTGAATTCGAATGTAAGTTAGATGCCAAGGGTCGGTTGGTTTTACCATCCCGGGTGAAGTCTGATTTGCCAGAAGATTCTGAGAATAAGATTGTGATTAAAAGAGGTTTTGAGCCTTGTCTTACAATTTACCCTTATGTGGAATGGATGAAGATCTTTAATAAGGTGGCAAAATTGAATGAGTTTAATCCGGAAGACAGAAAATTCCAACGGATTTTTTTAAGAGGTAACACCGAAATTGAATTAGATAAAACCGGAAGGTTTGTGATTCCAAAGTCAATGCTCAGGTACGCCAAGCTGGAAAAAGAAGTGTTGTTGATTGGATTGGGGAAAAGGGTGGAGATTTGGAATCCTGAGGTATATGATGAATTCCTTTTTGGTGATCAGAATGAATATTCATTGCTGGCGCAAAAGTATTTGGGGAATTGGGAAGATAATGAGGAAAAAGATGCGGAAATTGTTGAAGTAACTGAAAAGGTTGAAGCTGAAGCTGAAGCAGAGGATAAAGAAGAAAATAAGGAGGAATAAGAAATTAATTTTTTGAATATATGATCGCCTTTCATGTTCCGGTGTTGTTGGATGAGTGTATTGAGGGTTTGGAGATTCATCCGGATGGTGTTTATGTGGACTTAACTTTTGGAGGAGGAGGGCATTCCAAAGCTATTTTAGCTAAGCTTAGCAAGGGAAAATTAATAGCATTCGATCAGGATTTAGAAGCGGTGAAAAATGCTGAAGGCTTAGATAAAAACAAATTTACGCTTGTGGAATCAAATTTCAGATACCTAAAGAGGTACTTGAAAATTTTAGGTTATCCTAAAGTGTCTGGGATTTTAGCAGATTTAGGTGTTTCATCTCACCAATTTGATAAAGGAGAAAGGGGGTTTTCGATAAGGGAGTCAGGAGAATTGGATATGAGAATGGATCAGACTAAAGGAATTACAGCTAAAGAAGTAGTAAATGAATACAGTGAGGATGAGTTAGTGGTGGTTTTTAGCAGCTACGGAGAGGTGAAGAACTTCAGGAAACTGGCTTCAGGAATTGTAAATCGCAGAGCTGGAAAGTCGATAGAAACGACAAAGGATTTGCTGGAAGTAGTAGAAAAATATTCCCAGAAGGGAAGGGAATTTAAATATTTTGCACAGGTTTTTCAGGCATTAAGAATTGAAGTAAATGATGAGATGGGCGCTTTAAAGGAGGCTTTACTTCAAACAGAGGAAGTGTTGGAACCTGGAGGACGGTTAGTGGTGATGTCATATCACTCCTTAGAAGACAGATTGGTGAAAAATTACCTGAAGACTGGAAACCTAGAAGGAAAAGTGGAGAAAGATTTTTATGGCAATTTGATCAGGCCATTTTCTCCGGTAAGTAATAAACCAATAAAGGCATCTGAGGAAGAAATAGCCAAAAATAACAGGGCCAGAAGTGTGAAATTGAGAGTTGCCACAAAAAATGATTTAAAATAAATTACACAATAGCATAAAGATTTAGATTATGAGTACTAATACTTACGCTAAGCCAGAAGAAGAAAAAAAGGGAATGTTGGGGAATTTGTCCGGGTACAAATTCGAATTCGCTTTTGATGACAAAACAGCCATTAAATATGTGCCGTATTTCTTTTTCCTTACCTTTTTAGGGGTAATTTATATTGCCAATACTTATTATGCTGATAGAGTGGTGAGGGAAATTAATCTTTTGGAAAAGGATGTTGAAAAACTCAGGGTGAACTATGGCTCAAGAAAGTATGAGTACATCAATATGAGTAAAAGAAACGAAATTGTAAACCAGGTGAAAGGGCTTGGACTTATAGAAAATGATAAACCAGTAATTAAAATTGAAATAAAGGAATAATAAGAATAGAAAAATGGGAATTAGGAAATCCATATTAGTAAGAGTTAGGCTGGCCTTTTTATCGGTTGTGCTACTTGCTGCAATTATTCTGGTAAAAATATTTGATATTCAAATAGTTGAGGATGAAAAATGGCAAAAAGCAGCTACGGAATATGGATTGAAGTTTATGAAAGTAAATGCTTCCAGAGGAAATATTGTTTCCGATGATGGCAGTTTATTAGCTACTTCATTACCTTTTTTCAGAGTGGCTTTAGATCCATCTATTCCTACAGATGAACTTTTTAATAGCACAGTTGATACACTTTCTTTTTTATTAGCTGAATATTTTGAAAATAAAACTGCTGAAGAGTATAGTACAGAACTAAAAGAAGCTAGGGAGAGTGGAAAGCGGTATAAATTACTTAGTAAGCAACATGTGAAATACCATCATAAAAAAATGATGGAAGAATGGCCTTTATTTAGGGAAGGTAAGTGGTATGGCGGGGTGATCTTCGAAAAGGTGGATAAAAGATTTTTGCCGTTTGGTTCACTGGGAAGGAGGACTATCGGCCATATAAGGCTTGATTCTGCCAACGAAGTGAAAGGTGTTGGTCTGGAAAAAAGTTTCAATAGCAAATTGGCTGGAATTAGCGGAGAAGCTTTATACCAAAAGATTCCGGGAGGAGACTGGAAGCCAGTAAATAATGACTGGGAAGTTAAAACGGAAAATGGGCTTGATATTGAAACTACTTTAAATATTGGTTTTCAGGAACATACTACAGAAATACTGGAGAGGGCTTTAAAAAGACATAATGCCAAATACGGGTCCGCCATTGTGATGGAAGTGGAAACTGGTGAGATAAAAGCAATGGTAAACCTCAGTAAAAATGGCAGATCTTACATTGAAGATTATAATTATGCTATTGGTCCTCAAGGAACTACGGAGCCGGGCTCAACTTTTAAACTTGCTTCTTTTATGGCACTTTTGGAAGAAACTAATATTTCCATAGATGATATAGTAAATGCTCATGACGGGAAATTTGAGTTTTATGAAGATTGTGTGATGAAGGATGCTGTTTATTATGGCTATGGAAAAATTCCGATAAGAACTGTATTTGAGAAATCATCCAATATTGGAACTTCCAGGTTGGTATTTCTACATTTTAATGATAAACCGAATAAATACCTGAATTACCTTGACAAATTTGGATTAACCAGTAATATGAAATTCCAAATGGTTGGAGAAGGTGTGCCTTTTGTAAATAAGCCTGGAGAACAAGCCTGGAGTGGTTGTTCTTTGCCTTGGTTATCAATTGGTTATGAGGTGAAGTTGTCTCCATTGCAATTGCTAAGTTTTTATAATGCAGTAGCGAATAATGGTAAATTGATTTCACCAATTATTGTAAGAAAAGTATTCAATGGAAATAAGATAATCGAAGAGTATAAGTCGGAAGTGTTAAACGAGAAAATCTGTTCTGATAAAACTATACAAATAGTTCAGGAATTGTTGGAGGGAGTAGTGAAAAGGGGAACAGCTAAAGATATAAAAACAAGTGAATATAAAATTGCTGGGAAAACAGGGACTACTCATAAATTGAAAAATGGACGGTATGTAGATAGCTATTATACTTCATTTGTTGGTTATTTTCCAGCTGATAATCCAAAATATAGCATCTTGGTAGCGATTGATGATCCAAAAAATGGAGCTCATTATGGTGGTGAAGTAGCAGCTCCTGTTTTTAGAGAAATTGCCGATTTGCTTTTTATTCAGGGTGTGGAGCAAACTTTACCCGATACTTTAATTGCGGATGGCGTTTTTCCATTAATCAGAGCTGGGAAATATGATGATCTGGA
Source organism: Flammeovirgaceae bacterium (assembly GCA_019634305.1). Lineage (GTDB taxonomy): Bacteria > Bacteroidota > Bacteroidia > Cytophagales > Flammeovirgaceae > Flexithrix. The sequence goes on from JAHQVQ010000422.1 coordinate 4,078, forward strand.
ATTATTAACGAAGGAATTTAGTTTGAAAAGTGTTTCTTATAATACTACCAGCTGGGTAAAATCGGGAACTTCTGGTGATACTATTCAATGGCACAGCAATCCTGTAGATCAGGGAAATGTGCCAAATGTGGTAGGGATGACTTTAAAAGATGCTTTATATTTATTAGAAAATCAGGGTTTAAAAGTGAAATCAAGAGGGATAGGAAGAGTACAAAGACAATCACTTAAACCTGGAGGAAAGACCCGAAAAGGTGGAGTGATTTATATCAGCTTAGGTTAAAAAATATTATTAAATAACAATAGGGTAGGAGGGGTGAAAAGTGAGGAAGCTTAAAGTATTACTTTAAGGCTGAGGTTTAATGATCAGGTAAAATTAAATATTTTCAATTTTACTAAAACTGATTGATAATGAGATGAAAATTCTCAGTATTAATTAGTAGTAATACTCAAAAATAAATCAAGATTATTAAAAAACTAAAATCCATATTAGGGACTTACCCAAGTATTTCCACAAAAGGAGAACTTGACATAGAAATTAACAATATCCAGTTTGATTCCAGGGCTGTAGAGAATGGGGATTTGTTTGTTGCAGTAGTTGGGGTAACCGTAGATGGACATCGATTTATTGAGCAGGCAATTGCCAAAGGAGCCAAAGTAGTTGTTTGTGAGGTGCTTCCGGAAATCGTAGATGAAGCAATTACTTACCTGATTGTTGATAATTCTGCCCAGGCTTTAGGAGTTTATGCCAACAACTTTTATGAAGAGCCTTCTAAAAAATTAAAACTAGTAGGGATAACCGGAACAAACGGGAAAACTACCTCTGCAACTATTTTGCATGAGCTTTTTCAGCATTTAGGTTACCAGGTTGGTCTTTTATCTACCATTGAAAACAAGATCAATAATAAAATATTAGATACTAAATTTACTACACCAGATGCTTTAACAATTAACCAACTTTTGGATGAAATGGTGGAGGAAGGCTGTGATTACTGCTTCATGGAAGTGAGTTCACATGCCATTGAGCAAGGGAGAGTTTCAGGGTTACACTTTGAAGGAGCTATTTTTTCCAATATTACCCACGATCATCTGGACTACCACAAAACCTTTGATAATTACATCAAGGCAAAAAAGAAGTTGTTTGATAATTTACCAAAAACCGCTTTTGCCTTAACCAATAAGGATGATAAGCGGGGAATAGTGATGCTTCAAAATTGTATAGCCAATAAGCAAACCTACGCTTTAAATGCCATGGCAGATTTCAGGGCCAGACTTGTGGATAATTCTTTTGAAGGGTTGCTTTTGGAAATTGAAAACAAGGAGGTCTGGTTCAGGCTAACTGGAGCTTTCAATGCCTATAATCTTTTGGCCATTTATGCCAGTGCAGTTTTATTAGGGGAAAATGAAGAAGATGTACTGAAATATTTATCCATGATTCAACCAGCAAAAGGGCGATTCGAACAACTTGTTTCTAAGGATAATATCAGGGCAATTGTGGATTATGCGCATACTCCAGATGCATTGAAAAATGTATTGGAAACGATTCGGGAAATCAGAGTAGCTGGAGAAAAAATTATTACCCTTATAGGTTGTGGTGGAGACAGGGATGCTGAAAAAAGACCAAAAATGGCAGGCATTGCATCAAAACTTAGTGATAAGGTGGTGTTGACTTCGGATAATCCCAGAAGTGAAGACCCTGATAAAATTATTGCAGATATGAAAAAGGGTATTGATCTTTCTAATGTGAGAAAGTGTTTGAGTATCACTGATAGAAGGGAAGCTATTAAAACTGCTTGTATGTTGGCTGGACCTGGCGATATAGTATTAGTCGCGGGAAAAGGCCATGAAGATTACCAGGAAATTAAAGGAGTAAGACATCCTTTTGATGATAAAAAAATATTAGAAGAAATACTAATTGGAACTTAAATAATAATCTGAGATTAAAATAGAAAGTAGTGTATATTAAGCCTGTTTTCTCTCTCGAATGATAATTAAACAATTTTTTACTAACTGGACTAAAACAGGTTTTTTAACTTAATTATTTAAGACAAAGTGCTTTATTACCTTTTTGAATTCTTAGACAAACACTTCGATATTGCCGGAACAGGATTGTTTCAATACATTTCCTTTAGGGCATTGATGACAGCGGCCTTTTCCCTGCTTTTTGCAGCGATTTTTGGTAAAAAAATCATCAGGTTTCTGCAAAAGAAACAAGTTGGAGAAACCATCAGAGATTTAGGTTTGGAGGGGCAAATGGCGAAAAAGGGAACACCAACAATGGGAGGCTTAATCATTATTGCCACCATTCTAATTCCCGTATTCTTATTTGCTGATGTGCTGAATGTGTATATTGTGCTTTTAATTATTGCCACAGTTTGGATGGGACTGATTGGATTTATTGATGATTATATAAAAATCTTTAAAAAGAATAAAGAAGGGCTGAAAGGCAGGTTTAAAATTGCCGGTCAAATTGGGCTTGGGATTATTGTAGGGGTGACTTTGTATTATCACAGTGAAGTGGTGGTAAGGGATTTTAAAGTAGATGTAAACAGACAAACTATTGAACAGGCTTTGGAACCTTCCAATTATGAGGATGTGAAATCCACAGAAACTACTATTCCCTTTGTAAAGAATAATGAGATGGATTATGCGGATTTTGTTCCGTACGATTTTTTAACACCAATTTTGTATATCCTAATGGTAATTGTGATTATCACTGCGGTGTCGAACGGAGCAAATCTCACCGATGGAATTGATGGATTGGCAGCGGGAGTTTCGGCAATAATCGGAGCCACATTGGCTGTCTTGGCATATGTTTCTGGTAATGCCATTTTTGCCAATTACCTCAACATTATGTTTATCCCAAATATGGGTGAGGTGGTAATTTTTTGTATGGCATTCGTAGGCGCCTGTATTGGGTTTATGTGGTACAATTCCTATCCTGCCCAGATTTTTATGGGAGATACAGGAAGCTTGGTATTAGGAGCAGTGATTGCAGTTTTGGCGCTAGTAATTAGAAAAGAATTATTAATACCGATATTATGCGGAGTGTTTTTAGTGGAAAATTTATCTGTGATGTTACAGGTGGGATATTTCAAATATACAAGGAAAAAATATGGTGAAGGAAAAAGGATTTTTTTAATGTCCCCGCTTCATCATCATTACCAGAAGAAAAATTTACATGAAGCAAAAATTGTAACCAGGTTTTGGATAATGGGCTTATTGCTCGCCATTGCCACCCTGGCTACTTTGAAGGTAAGATAAAACTGAAAAAATATTTTCTGAGGGAGTTTCCCTCAAGCTTTACAATTAAAACCAACTTGCTTTAACAATTGACCAAATAAAAACTTTAATCAGAAATAACTAAAAATTGTTTGCCACAACTACTTGTTTGTAGGTGAAAAAAATCTCAATTAGAACAAGTCGAATGACTTTTTTACTACCAAATTTAGGCTTTAATGAGTAAATTAAATAGTTGAAAAATAATAGAGTCAAACGACTTAGTCCATTAAACTGATTCATTTCTGAAATGAAAGAAAAGGTAATCATATTGGGTGCAGGAGAAAGTGGGGTTGGAGCAGCCATATTGGCCCTCAAAAAAGGTTACGATGTATTCGTGTCTGATGGAGGAAAGATTGCCCCCAAATTTCAGCAGGAATTAGAGGACAACAAAATAAAATATGAAGAAGGAAAGCATACAGAAAAAATCATTCTGGCTGCTGATGAGGTAATTAAAAGCCCCGGAATTCCTGATAAGGTGGAAATTATCCAAAAAATCAAGGAAAAGGGAATTAGGATAAGTTCCGAAATAGATTTTGCCAGTCGCTTTACCAACGGAAAGGTGATTGCCATTACCGGAACAAATGGAAAAACAACTACCACATTATTAACCTATCATTTCCTGAAAAATGCAGGTTTGGATGTGGCTATTGGGGGTAATATTGGAGAAAGCTTTGCCAGAAAGTTGGCAGAGAAAGATTACAATTATTTTGTGTTGGAAATAAGCAGTTTTCAACTGGATGATATTCACGGTTTCAAACCAAATATTGCCATGTTGTTGAATATCACTCCAGATCATCTGGACCGATATGATTATAAAATTGAAAACTATGCAGCTTCCAAATTCAAGATAATTGAAAATATGGCTGAAGGAGATACTTTTATCTACAATGCAGATGATGAAAATATAGCCCGAGAGATAAATAGGAGGGAAACAGGTAGTTTCTGGACTGAAACATTTTCCGAATCCTTTTTGGTGAATGGAGAATTGAATATTCCAGCTTTCTTTTCGCCTTTGTTCGATGAACCGGAAGGTAGAGAGAAGCAGGTAATTTATAAGGAATTACCATTAAAAGGAAAACACAATGCTCTTAATATATCGGCTGCAATTTTAGCAGCCATGAGGGTAGGACTGGAACAAAATAAAATTAAAGAAGGATTAAAAACCTTTAAAAATGCTCCACACAGGTTGGAAGAAGTAGCTGTAATTAATAATGTAATTTTTATAAATGATTCTAAAGCAACAAATGTTGATTCTACAATTTATGCACTTGATGCCTTTGAAAACCCAATTATTTGGATAGTTGGGGGAACCGATAAAGGCAATGATTACGGACCAATTAAGGAGCTGGTTGAGGAGAAGGTAAAAGGAATTATCTGCCTTGGGGTAGATAATGAAAAACTGAATAGAGAATTTGGAGAAACAAACAGCTTCTTTTATGAAACTCAGGATGTGAATGATGCAGTAATGAAAGCTTATCATTTTGCAGAAAAAGGAGATGTAGTATTACTTTCTCCAGCCTGCGCAAGTTTCGATCTTTTTAAGAACTATGAAGACAGAGGTAACAGGTTTAAGGAAGCTGTCAAAAAAAATATTAGTGGATTAAGAATGGATTTAGCATTCGGAAAAAATTAGATAATAATGGAGAATAATCAAACTCAAAGCGGATTTATCCAGCAACATTTGGAGGGTGACAAAATCATATGGATGGTAACCATTATTTTGTCACTAGTGAGTATTCTGGTTGTTTATAGTGCCACAGGAAACCTGGCCTACAGACTGGCTGATGGAAATACTGAGCATTTTTTGATGAAACATACTGTGCTTATCCTTTTGGCTTTTGTAGCAATGTTCATCTGCCACCGGATTGATTACCGGTATTATTCAAGACTTTCAAGATATGCATTATTGGCATCTGTGCCCTTGTTAATTTTTGCCTGGCAATTTGGAGATACCATAAACGGAGCCACCAGATGGGTGACAATTCCTTTTATCGATTATTCTTTTCAGCCATCGGATTTTGCCAAGCTGGCATTAATTTCCAATGTAGCTAGTATGCTTTCTAAAAGGCAATTGAGCATTAAAGAATATCAAAAAGCAATTAGTCCATTATTGATCTGGGTTGGAATTGTGTGCGGATTAATTGGTTTGTCAGATTGGTCGAGTGCCGCTTTACTTTTCATCACCTGTTCCCTTTTGCTTTTTATAGGTAGAGTACCTGTGAAATATTTAGGAATGATGATGATAGTGGGAGCTATGGCAGGAGCTTTTGCCTTTACTTTCGGGCAAAGAGGGCAAACAGTAACCAGCAGGCTGACATCCTATATGAATAATGGTGCTAAAACCTTTCAGGCAGAGCAATCAATTATAGCCATAAACTCTGGTGGAATTGCTGGAAAAGGCCCTGGGAAAAGTACACAAAGAAACTTTTTACCACACCCTTATTCGGATTTTATTTTCGCCATTATTGTAGAGGAATATGGCCTTTTAGGTGCTTTGGCAATCATTGGAGCTTACCTGACATTGCTGTACCGGGGAATGTTGGTGGTGGGAAAGTCCAGCCGGGCATTTGGTGGATTGCTGGTGGCAGGACTTACATTCAGTCTAATAGTACAGGCATTTGTGCATATGGGCGTAGTGGTTGGGGTTTTCCCCATCACAGGTTTACCGCTTCCACTTTTAAGTATGGGGGGTACATCTTTAGTGTTTACCGGAGTAACTATGGGAATGATTTTAAGTGTAAGCCGATCGGTAAGTATGGATGAAGAAGGTGATTTGATAAAAAGAGGAAACCAAAGGCAAAAAGATAAGAAGCCGATTTTTGCTTCAAATGCAGTAGGATAATTAAGTACCGGTACTTTTTTGATATTGAGCAATGTTACCTCAATACCAATCAGTTGTGGTAAATTAAAAGGTAATTATTTCAGTTCCAACTACTTGCTTAAAAAAGAATTTTTTTTAAAAAATGTCATCTAAAAAGGATCATATCAGGGTAATTATTAGTGGTGGAGGCACTGGTGGTCATATCTATCCTGCTATTGCCATTGCTGATACTTTAAAGGAAATTGATGACAAAACGGAAATATTATTTGTAGGAGCGGAAGGGAAAATGGAGATGGAAAAAGTGCCTCAGGCCGGATATGAAATTATTGGTTTGGGAATCACTGGCATTCAGCGAAGACTTTCATTGCGGAATCTAATGTTCCCAATAAAATTGCTGAAAAGTCTTTCAAAAGCTTCGCAGATCATTAAGGAGTTTCAACCAGATGTGGTTGTTGGAGTTGGTGGGTATGCAAGTGGTCCTTTGTTAAAAAGTGCTGAAAGGAAAAAGGTGCCTGCTTTAATTCAGGAGCAAAATGGCTATGCTGGTTTAACGAATAAATGGCTGGCAGGAAAGGCAGATAAAATCTGTGTGGCCTACAACGGAATGGAAAAATATTTTCCTGGAGAGAAAATCATCTTTACCGGAAACCCGGTGAGAAAGGATATTTCCAAATTAGAGGATGTGAAAGTTGAAGCTTATCAGCATTTTGGTTTGGATGAGGGAAAAAAAACACTTTTGGTAGTGGGAGGAAGTCTGGGTGCTTTAACGCTAAATGAAAGTGTGATTGGCGGGATTGATAAATTTTTGGAGGAAGGTTTTCAGATTATCTGGCAGACTGGAAAATACTATTATGAAAGTATGAAATCCAGGTTGGGAAGTGAGAAAAGGGAAGGGGTTTGGTCCAATGCTTTTATCAATAGAATGGATTACGCTTATGCCTGTGCCGATGTAGTGATTTCCAGAGCAGGAGCTTTAAGTATATCAGAAATTTGTTTGGTGGGGAAACCTGTAATATTGGTTCCTTCTCCGAATGTTGCTGAGGATCATCAGACTAAAAACGCTATGGCATTGGTGAATGATGATGCGGCTATTTTAGTAAAAGATGCAGAAGCCAGAGATAAATTAATAGATGAAGCCATTTTGTTACTTGGAAATAGAGAAAAACAAGAGGAACTGGCAAAGAATATAAAGCTTTTGGGAAAACCTGAAGCAGCTAAAAGAATAGCAGAAGAAGTGAGGAAATTAGCAGGGTAGTCCTCTCTAAAGGTGCTTTAAAGCTCGATGGATAACAAAATGAGGTTAAGTAAAAACTTGTTTCAGTTGAAAGATACAAGAAATACATGGAAGTAAAATGGAGATAAATAGTTTGCAAACAACCTATTTCTATTCTATTTCAAAATATTTCTAATTTGTTTCATTTAGAGTTTGAGTAACTATAAAAGAAATGATACTGATTATCAGTGGCTTATAAAATTATGATGTAATAGGATTTTATTCTAATTGTCGATAGGCTGAAAATGCCTCAACTAACATAAAGAGGAATTGTAAATTAAAAAACTAGAAAATCCATTTGGCAATGGAAAGAGAACTTAACAACATAACGCATGTATTTCTTGTCGGTGCCGGTGGCATTGGGATGAGTGCACTTGCCCGTTGGTTTGCTGCTCATGGCAAGCTGGTGAGTGGGTATGATAAAACTGAAACTCCCTTAACGAATACTTTAGGGACAGAAGGTATTCAGATTCATTTTAAGGATGATATTGACCTGATCTCCGAGGATATTAAAAAAGCAAAGGAGAAAACACTAGTAATTTATACACCAGCTGTTCCACAAGACCATAAGGAATTAAACTACTTTATGGACAATGGCTATTGGGTAATGAAAAGATCAGCAGTATTGGGATTAATTTCCAAGGAGAATTTTAGTATTGCTGTGGCTGGGACACATGGAAAAACAACAACTTCTTCCATGTTGGCACATATCCTAAAAGAAACCGGGCAAACGTGTTCTGCTTTCTTAGGTGGAATTGCCAAAAATTTTGACTCCAATTTATTATTAAATGAATCGGATGAAGAAAATAACATTCTAGTAGTGGAGGCTGATGAATACGATAGATCTTTCTTGACTTTAAATCCGGATATCACCATTGTAACTGCTATTGAGCCAGATCATTTGGATATTTATGGCGATGAAGAAAACCTTAAAGAATCCTTTATTCAGTTCATTGGACAATTGAAGGAAGAAGGGCAATTGTTCATCAACATGGGAGTTGGTAAAAAGCTGCTAAAAGGCCTGGAAGATAAAATAAGTATTAAAACTTATGGCATTGAAACAGGTGATTATTGTGCAGAAAATATTCGAATAGAAGGATCAAGTTTTGTGTTCGATCTTACTTCAACTTCGGAAAGTGATTCCATGGATACTATTTATGATATCAAACTAAATATTCCGGGATATCATAATGTGGAGAATATGGCAGTTGCTATTGCCACTTGCCTGAGTGTTGGGATAAAGCCTGAAGAGATTAAATCGGCTGTGAATTCCTATTCTGGTGTGAAGCGAAGGTTTGAATATATAATTAATGAAAAGGATAAAGTATACATAGATGATTATGCACATCATCCAACTGAGGTAGAGGCTTTGTTGAGATCGGTAAGGTCATTATATCCTAAGAGAAAAATTACGGCTGTATTTCAGCCCCATCTTTTCTCCAGAACAAGGGATTTTGCAGCAGAATTTGGCGAAAAACTTTCTTTGGCCGATCAGGTAGTGTTGATGGATATTTATCCTGCAAGAGAGTTGCCAATTGAAGGAATTACTTCTCAGATTATTTTGGATAAGATTAAAGTAAATGATAAATGGATAGTGAAGGAGGAAGGTTTAGGAGATAAAATAAAATCGCTAAACCCGGAAGTTTTACTCACCATTGGAGCTGGAGATATTGACAGGTTTGTGGAACCTTTTAAAAAGATATTGGAATGAAGAAATTCAAATTTAAATCGACTTTAAATATAATGCTGGGGGTAATTTTACTACTTGTATTGTTGAGTTTCATAGGGGTGAAATTTTACTCATTTTCAAATGAAAATATCGTCATTAATATTGATGATAAAAATGGGAATTTTTTTGTAAGCACTGAGGATGTAGAAAAAATTATTGAGGATTTGAAAGTGAATCATCCAACGTCCAACAGATTGAAAAGTATAGATCTAAAAACCATTGAAAATGCATTGAAGTCAATTGATTTTGTACTGGACGCACAGGCTTCCAGGGATCTGAAAGGGAATATTATAATTGATATTGAGCAACACAAACCTATTGCCCGAATAATGACAGATAATGGTGAAGGAGCTTATATCAACGAATCGAACAGATTGCTTGAATTATCGGATAATTATGCGGCCAGGGTGTTATTGGTAACTGGAAGTGGAGCAGATAGTTTGATGAATAATGAGTTTTTGAATTCCTATTATGGAAAGCGGATTTGTAAATTCATCAAGCATTTGAATTATGATGAATTCTGGAAGGCTCAGGTAGCACAACTGGATTTTGATGAAGAACTAGAAATTAAGCTTTATCCCCAGGTAGGGAAGCAGGTTTTCGAATTTGGCTCGGCTGATAATTATGAAAGTAAGCTTAATAAAATGGAAATATTTTACGATGAGATTGTTCCCAAGAAGGGTTGGGGAGAATATAAATTGGTTAAGTTGCAATTTAACGGACAAATAGTCTGTCGGTAAGGTGATATGGCTGTAAAAAAACTATCAACTAATTAACAAATCAAGTGTACTACTTGGTTACAAAAACAAATCATTTAAGGACTTTTAATAGGTAACGTCATGCAAGAAGAAAAAATAGTTGTTGGGGTTGATATCGGAACAACGAAAATTTGTGCCATTGTGGGCAGGCTGAATGAATTCGGCAAATTGGAGATTTTGGGACTCGGCAAAGCCTTATCGGATGGGGTGAAAGAAGGAACTGTAAGGAATATCGGAAAGACAGTAGCCGGAATTAACCTGGCGATAAAGGAAGCTGCTGAAACTTCAAAAATTAATATCAATGTAGTGAATGTTGGTATTGCCGGAAAGCATATCAAAAGCACCGAACACCATGGCAGTATTACCAGAAAATCGAACGATGATGAGATTACACTGGATGATGTAAATAGGCTTACTAACGATATGTACCGAATTGTGACAGAACCAGGTGCAGAAATTATTCATGTAATGCCACAACAGTACACTGTAGATTTTGAAGAAAATATTAAAGATCCTGTGGGGATGTCAGGGGTAAAACTGGAAGCTGATTTCCATATCATTACTGCCCATACTAATGCGATCAGAAATATTAAAAAATGCGTGGAAAAAGCATCTCTGGATATTGATAACATGATTCTTGAACCATTAGCATCCAGTATTTCTGTATTGAGTGAGGAAGAAAAAGAAGCAGGAATTGTTTTGGTGGATATTGGAGGTGGTACTACTGATGTCGCCATTTTCTATGATGGCACGATAAGACATACTGCTGTAATTCCTTTCGGAGGAAATATCATTACCAGCGACATCAAACAAGGATGCTCGGTAATGCAGAATCAGGCAGAACAGCTAAAAGTGAAATTTGGTAAGGCGCTGGCAGAAGAAGCTAACGAGAATGAAGTAGTATCCATTCCCGGCTTAAGAAACAGACCACCAAAAGAAATTTCCATTAAAAATCTGGCCTACATTGTGGAAGCCAGAATGGAAGAGGTCATTGATTTAATAATGTTGGAAATTGAGCGATCGGGATACCAAAATAAACTTGCGGGTGGAATTGTGGTGACAGGTGGAGGTTCCATGCTTAAGAATTTGAAACAGCTGTTTGAATATAAAACTGGAATGGATGCCAGAGTGGGTTATCCGAATGAGCATCTTGGAAAAAGCTCTGTTGAGGAAATTAAAAATCCACTTTTTTCTACAGCAATAGGCTTAGTGTTAGCCGGATTGAGAAATGATGAAAAAGAAGAGGACAGAGGATTAGTTGGAGGATTGAAGCACAGTGCCAAATCATCAGCCAGCAGTGGAGGTGACTTCTTTGGAAGTATTCTTAAAAAGACCAAGGAATTATTAATAGATGATTTTGACGATAAATCAGCTTATTAACGAATTCTCTAACACTAAATGACCAACTATTAAAACAATCTTAAGCTTATTATTTAATTAATAAAATATTAAAAAATGTCAGATACAAGTTACGAATTTTCGATCAATCCTTCAGGAGAAGGCAACATTATAAAAGTAATTGGAGTAGGTGGTGGCGGAAGCAATGCTGTGAACCACATGTATAAGCAGGGCATTCAGGGTGTAGACTTCTATGTTTGCAATACGGATAAGCAGGCACTTGAATGCAGCCCTGTTAATAATAAAATGCAGATTGGCTCTAAACTAACTGAAGGACTTGGCGCTGGTGCTAATCCTGATGTTGGGAAAAATGCTGCTATCGAAAGTAAAGAGGAAATCAGAAAGATGCTGGAGGATGGTACCAAAATGGTATTTATCACTGCTGGTATGGGTGGTGGAACTGGTACTGGAGCTGCTCCTGTAATTGCTGAAGTAGCTAAAGATTTAGGTATTCTTACTGTGGCTATCGTAACCAGACCATTCGGTTTTGAAGGAAAGCCTAAGTCGAGAAGAGCCGATCAGGGTATTGAAGATTTGAAAGAACAATGTGATACCGTATTAGTGATTCTTAATGATAAACTAAGAGAAGTTTATGGTAAATCCACCATGAAAGAAGCCTTCTCTCAGGCAGATAACGTATTGAGCAGAGGTTCTAAATCAATTGCCGAAATCATCACTGTGGCTGGAAATATCAATGTTGACTTTGAGGATGTGAGAACGGTAATGAAAGATTCTGGTGCTGCAGTAATGGGATCAGCGACAACTGAAGGTGAAAACAGGGCCAGAAGAGCGGCTGAAGGTGCTATTACCAGCCCATTATTGAACAACACGAATATTTACGGTGCAAAATATATCTTGCTGAGCATTGTAGTGGGTGATGAGGATGATTTCCAAATGGATGAATTAGAGGAAATCACTGAATATGTTCAGGAACAAGCTGGAGAAGATGCTGAAATTATTTTCGGTCAGGCCAATGATGATTCTCTTGGAAAATCAATCAATGTGACCATTATCGCTACAGGTTTTGATGAAGATGAACAAAAAGACTCCAAAAAAGTTTTTGATCTGGAATCGAATAAATTGAAGATGAAGGTGAAAAACAGCAAGGAAGATTTTTTTGATAAGCAAGACGAAGAAGAGGATGATTTAGAAATGTTGCTGAAGAAAAAAGCGCAACAAGATAAAATTGTCTTCGAGTTGGAAGGAAATTATGAGATAGTACATGAAGAGACCGAAGAGGAGAAAAAAAAAAGATTGGAAGCCCAGTATCAAGCTAGAAGAGAAAGACTTGAAAAATTGAAGTCGGTTGGTGAAATGTCAAACGATGAATTGAAAAACAAGCAGGAAACTCCAGCTTATATGAGAAAAGGTGTTCAATTGAATATTCTACCTCATTCTTCTGAATCGAATGTTTCCAGATTCAGATTAGATGAAAAAAATGAAATTCTGGGAGATAATAAATTTTTGCATGACAATGTAGATTAAGCAGGAATAATTGGTGTAAACCAATCCTTAATTTGTATCTGCATTTCAGAATGGAGGGATTTTCCTTAAAGGTTTCCCATTCTAAAGATTTGATTTATTTTTGAACCAAGTGATTTAGCCCGGTAGCTTTTAGTTCCGGGCTATTTTTTTTAATTTAACGAATCCTGGAGTAAGTACCAGAATTCGATTCCAGGTACTTTTATATTGAGCGCTTTCACCTCATTATTTATTCTGCTCAACTACTTATTATTTTGTACAACTAAATCCATTGTTTTATATAGTCTTTAATTTTTATTAGCAGGAAAATAAGGGGAACTGGGAACCTAAATCTAATTATAACCAAAATAAAGCGAAGCCATCTACCAAACCAAGTCAGGGAAACCAAAATAGAACAAAACCCCAAGCCAAGCACAAGGCCGACTAATCCTCCTTCAAATATGAATAGGGATTATAACCATAGGAATAGAGATCAAAATAATTATAATAATTACCAACGTCAACGGTCTGTTCCAAATCCAATGCGAGGTGGAGGAATACCTGCTGGTGTAGGAAGAAGAAGTTTTTAATTTTAGAAAATAAGAATTGATAAATTGAAAAAAATCAGCCATGTTGTAGTACTCGGTTGCGGAAGAAGTGGTACGTCCATTTTTGGGGAATTATTTGAGCATATTCCCCAATTCACCTATTATAGTGAACCTCCTTTCAAAGATTTAAAAAGGTATGATTATAGCCAGCCGATTGCCATTAAAGTACCGAAAGAAAGTCCCGGATATATTTCTACTCCAGGGCTTTCATTTCCTCTTGAAGAGTTGAAAAATGTGCTTCCAAAGCCAAAACAGTTGTATTGGATAGTGAGGCATCCGTTGGATGCGATTTGTTCCTTAAGAATTGGCATTTCCAAGAACTGGGGACATCATCCAAAGCCTGCCGATTGGCAAGACTGGCTTTCCAAACCTTTATTAGAGCAATGTGCTTATCATTGGAATTATCTCAATACAGTAGGTTATAATCAAATAAAGGATTTAGTACAAGTAGTTCATTTTGAAGATATGTTAAATGATCCTTTAGCTTTTGCGAATGCAGTGGCTGACGATATAGGTCTGGTTTTGAAGGACAATAAGAAGGCTTTAAAAGATTGGGCAAACAGGGTTCAAAATACCAATAATGAGAAATTTATAGAAGCCAAAACATCTAGGGAATATTCCAGAAAAGACCATAATGTAAGAATCTCCCGCTGGAAAGAAAATTTGAAGGAAAAAGAGGTAGAACAGATTAAACCTATTATTGCTGAAGGTGCTGGGAATTTTGGGTATGGGTTGGACAATTGAGTTTGTTAATTTATATGGATTTTAAAGAAAGATTAAAAGGTTGTTTAGTTTGTGGGGCTATTGGAGATTCCCTTGGTGGTAAATATGAGGGTTCCGGTCCTCATGATGTAATTGATTTTGACTTTGACTGGAAAATTTCTGATGATACTCAGTTAACTTTAGCCACATGTGAAGCTATTTATAATACTTCGAAAGTTAACTCCGAAAAAGTAGCAAAAAGGTTTCTGGAATGGTTCAATAAAAGAAAATTATCTGGTTTAGGATCAAGTACTTTAATGGCAATGCAAGGTCTTCAGGCTGGTGGCCACTGGGCATTAGTGGGAAGATCAGGTGAGTTTGCTGCTGGAAATGGTGCAGCTATGAGGATTTCTCCTTTGGCTTTTAAAAAAAATATGGACAAGCTAACGATTAAAGATGTTTGCTCAATTACACATAAAAATGATGAAGCGTATGTCGGAGCACTTTCGATTTATTATGCCATAAAAAGTGCAATAGATGGAAGTTGGATTGGAGATATGGATTTAATTGGTCAAATATTAAAAAAATTACCAGACACAAGAGTTAGGGACAGATTTATAGAACTTGAAGAATTGAAAAATTATTCGATTTCTGAAATTGGAAAGAAGAACAAGCCACAAGGTTTTGTGGTGGATTCTATACCAATAGCAGTTTTTGCGGCTCAAAAAATTAATCAATTTGATTTTAAAACTATAATAACGGAATTAATAAAATTGGGAGGAGATACAGATACCATTTGTTCAATGACTGGACAAATTATAGGAGCATTAAAAGGACCACAAATGGTTCCAAGAGAATGGATGGAACAATTTAATGATATGGAGGCCAAAAACCTAATTGAAATTATTGTAAGTTCATGGCAGGGGTAATGCATATTTGCAAATTTCACCAAGGAAACGAATTTGATTTTTTTGTCAATACTATAGTCCAAAAATTTGAATAAAATAAAGAAACACATCATTTCTATTTTTAATCTGAAAGAGAAAGAAGCGGACATTTTCCTATCCATTTTCAAAAAACAAGAACTTAAAAAAAATGAAGTTTTTGTGTCGAAGGGGAAAGTCTGTAACAAGGTGGGTTTAATTGAGCAGGGTATGATGATTTGTGCCTATCAAAAAGATGGGGAAGACATTATTGATGAATTTGCCTATGAACCCGGATTTGTGGCTAATTATTATAGTTTTCTCACCCAATCACCTTCAGAAAAAGAGATCAAATGTATTGAAGATACTATTGTTTATGTGGCATACAAAGAGAATTTGGAGAAAATTGGAATGGAATATCCTTTTGTGGAAAGCATGGCCAGACTCGTAAATGAAAACTTATTTTTAAGTAGCCACCAAAGAGTGAAATCATTTTTATTGGATGATGCACAGGAAAGATATCTCAAACTAATTGGGGAAAGGAAAGATTTATTGCAACGAATTCCCCAATATTTGGTCGCTTCCTATCTTCGGGTAAAACCAGAAACCATTAGCAGAATAAGGAAGAAAATCAGTCAGGAATAGTTTATTGACTTAGGTCAAGGGATTTGGCAATATGTAATTCTAGTTTTGAATTTTATCAATAGAAATTTAAACAATGAATACTGTAAAGCTTTTTGGCAGACAAACCGATGATGCCTATCAGTGGGCAAATAAGTTAATTGATACCATTCCCCATGATAAATGGGATTTTACACCAGAAGTTTTAGAAACAAATCTGACCTGGCAAACGGGTCATTTATTAATGAGTTTTTATTTCCATTCCATCATGGTGATCTCAGGGCATCAAATGGATATTATCAAACAAATTCCCCTTAAAGATTATGATCAGCTTTTCACCAGAGGAACTCCTAAAAATATTGTGGGAAAGGTAAGTCCTGAAGTTTTAAAAAGTCAGTTTTTATTGGTGCAAAAAAGATCTTTGGAGATTATTAATGGACTTAAAGAAGCAGAATTAAAAGCAGATTTATTTCCGTCCGATGTGCCACATCCCATTGCCAAAACTAAGTTTGAAGCACTGGATTGGAACATTAAACATACCATGTGGCATTGTGGGCAAATCGGGATAATAAAGCGGCAGATCAATGGTAGATTTGATTTTGGGCTGGAGAGGAATTGAAATCTTAATTTAGCTTATTAAGTACAAAAAATCTTTTTCAGGGATATAAATATGGGAAAATTTCTATTCATCATAAAACAATTGGTCTATATTTTTGGGTAATAGCATATGATTAATTTTACTTTAATTTGAATTTCAAAATAAAATTTCACAGTTTTATTGTAAGAAAATCGACTGAAGTCCTACTAATAACCTAAACTAAAAACCAAAAAATGAAAAAAATAATGCCTTATAAAACCATCCGAAATGCTTTGTTAGCACTTGATAATGGCGGTAGGTTTTATAATATCTTTACCAAAGCCAATGATGGAAATGTTTCCGCTGCGGAATTGGCTAAAGTAGCCGGAGTACTTGGCGATAAACAACAAATGATTCTATATCTGGAAATGTCCATTATTAATTTGGATATGGATGCCAGACAACATGTTTATTCCAAGCTTTCCAAGCAATTAAAAGAGTCCCTTGAAAAACATATTCCCCAACATTTTGTGCCATCAGAAGCTAAGGAAAAGGCCATCATTGGATCAAATGCGGTGATAACCGGAATCCCTCAGTTTGTTGAATCCAAAACTGAATTTACTGGTTTCATCATGGTGCCTGTCAGTACAGGAAAAGCCATGACTTTTATTATGGTTCCAATTATGGATCAATATAATATTTACAAACTTCGTGATCATGCTACCGATGATGAGTTTTTTGTTGCCCATGACCGAAGTTCTTTCAAATTTCCAAAGAAAACAATGAGATTTGGAGGGGTGATCAAAGAACTACAGAAAGAGGAGAAAAAAAAGGCTGCTGATTCCCCCCAAAAGTTTTTGGAGATTTATTATTATTCTGAGTTGGGTGATTAAAATTGTTTTGTCTAGTAGATTTTTTATTAAAAAGATTTAATAAAGCCAAAAATCAAAAAATCATTTTTTTAATTAAAAAGCAGCGGTTTACCTTTACGGTATCTTGTATGTAGTTTTTTAAATTAAAAAAGTAATCTGCGTATGTTTGGCTTTTTTCCGCTTTCATTAATTTTACAGGCCTTTTGTGTTTACCATGCTTATA
>JAHQVQ010000423.1 GCA_019634305.1 Flammeovirgaceae bacterium
AGTTGGTGGACTTGAATTTTCAGCGGTAAGTAAAGGGCAAATTAATAATATTCCACTTCGAATTATGGCAGGTTATACATACAATTATCCTGTTGACTTACAGGAAGATAAAGAATTGAAAAACCTGGGAAAATACACTGTGGAAATGGCAAAAAGCATTTTCAGTACAAGTGAAGAAACATTGCAACCTGTTCTAAAATATCGTCACCGGCATTTGGTGAAATTCGACTTATCTACAGAAATTAAAAACTTCACTTTGGGGCTTGATTTTAGGTACAATAGCCCGATGGAAAAGTATGATGAATTGTTGGAATCATTTATTCCCGGATTTGCCGAATATCTGGAAAGAAACCCCAATGGAGAACATTTCTTCAACTTAAGGTTAGGTTATAATTTTAACCAATTTGGGAAATTTAATTTGATTATCAATAACCTCACTAACAATGAATACGCCTTAAGATATGCAAAACTGGAACCTCCCCGGAACTTCACTTTTCAATATCAGTTTAGTATGAAATGATTTATAGGTGTTTGATATTCAGTTTTTTATAAGCTTTTGTAATTAAAAACCAGTGTTGATATATTAAACTGTGTTTATTTTAAGTTTGCTCCTTACACTTGTTAATACTGGAGAAAAATTAAGAGGAAATGTTTAAATTGGTTATAAAATTAAATTGCAACTCCACTAAATTAATGACACGATAAGAGAAATTTGTTAGAAACTTTTATCACAGTCATTTAGTAGAAGATAACCAGACATTTTTTTTACATCCTAAGTGCTGATTTTTCAATAAAATATTTTTGGATTTTGAAGTACTGGGGCTTAACTGAAACTACCATTATGTACTACCAGCTTAAACAATATGCTTTAGGCATTACCCTTATCCTAATTTCAATAACACAAGCCTTTCCACAGGAAAGTTGCGGTTCACTGCCTCCTACACAAAATGGAATGTTTTTAGGAGAACAAATTCCCAATGCATCCTTTGCCGATGTATTCGATCCTGATAATATAACTTATATAGCCTTATCAATCCATCTTTTTAGAAGATCAGATGGATCAACCGGAACCACTATTTCAGCAATTGAGAAGGAGCTAGAAGAAACAAATAAAGTCTTTCTTAAGGCTCATATGCAGTTTTATATAGATGGGGAGGTGAATTTTATTGATATTGATTCTCTTTATGATTTTCGTTACGAAGATGAAGATGTAATTGTCCATAATTTTGAAAAACCCAATACCATAAATGTTGGATTTGCAAATTCTGTAACCATGAATGGGAATAGGGTAGGAGGATATGCATATTATCCGGGAGGAAGAGATTGGGCTTTAATTTCCCGAGGTAATTTAACACCTTTAACCTATACACTTGCTCATGAATTAGGCCATTTTTTTAATCTTATTCATACTCATGGTAATTCAAATTCCGAACTTACCGATGAATTAGTAGATGGCTCTAATTGTTCTTATGCTGGTGATAAGGTATGTGATACTCCTGCAGACCCATTTATTTATAATATCAGTGGCGATTGTATTTACAAGGGAACAAAAAAGGATGCAAATGGGGATTTATTCCAGCCTGATGTAAAAAATATAATGTCTTATGCACTCAGGTGCACTGAACATTTTTCTGAAGGGCAATTTACAAGAGCGTTGACAGCTTTAAAATATAGCCGGACTTATCTGAAACAACACAAAGAACCAATCGAAAAACCTGAAGGAAGAATTGAGGCTGAAGACAATTTTGAAGTAATCGCGAATGAGGGTAGTAATTCTGATATAATTGAATTTGATAGTTTTATCACCGATGATAATCAGGGCAGAGCAGTTGCATTATTCGATAATGGGGATAAATTAAAAATCAAATTTAACCTGGAGCAGGATGGTAAGTATGAAATAAAAGTAAGATTAAGATCGGGGCAGGAAGGCGAACCAAGCAGATACTGGCCAGATGGTTATGAGTTTACTATTGATGAAACACCAATTACCTTAATCGGGAATGAAGCAACGGTTTCCCCATTGTATCAGGCATTTGGAAAGGCACATTGGGGAACAATGGAGGGTATAAAAAACAGTCTGCTAAAAGGAGATCATTACCTTACCATCGAAACAAAACTGGACTGGGCCGCTGTGGATTACCTAGAAGTGAAAAGAATTGGAGATATTCCCAAAAATGATCCTCCTACAGCTATTGCCCTGAACAATTCTGAAATAGCCGAAAATCTTCCTCTAGCTACAAAAGTAGGCGATTTGTCCACTACTGATGCTAACCAGGATGATGAACATACCTATAAGCTAGTTGATGGCACTGGAAGTGATGATAATAATGACTTTAAAATAGAAGGTTCTTCATTAATTACCAATAAGGTTTTTGATTTTGAAACTAAAAATCAGTTTTCGGTTAGAATAGAAACCAATGATGGAAATGAAGGGACTTTTCAAAAAACCTTTACCATTAAGATTACCGATAAAGAAGAAAATGAATTCCCCTCTGATATCCAGCTAAGTAATAATGAGCTATCCGAAAATAATTTTGAAGGGGCATTAATTGGAGAATTCACTACCACTGATCCTGATGAAAATGATACTCATACTTATAGTCTGGTATTGGGTGATGGAGATGATGATAATGAAGCATTTATTGTAGAAGGAAATCAACTAAAGGCAGTTTTGGTATTTGATTATGAGGATAGAAATGAATACCATTTTAGAGTAAAAACTACGGACAAGCTCGGTGGGGCTTTCGAAAAATCTTTTACCATTAAAATCAGAGATATTTTTGAAAATAGCATTCCATCAGATATTCAGTTAAGTGAAAATAAAATAGCCGAAAATCAAGCTGAGGATACTGAAATTGGCATATTTACCATAGCTGATGAAGATTTGGATGATGAACATTCCATTGTTTTTGTTCCTGGCACAGGGGATGAGGATAATGACTCATTTTCCATTTCAGGGAAATCATTACTCGCTAAATCCAGTTTTGATTTTGAAACTAAAAATGAATACAACATCAGGGTGAAAACCATTGACAAATATGGTGGAGAATTTGAAAAATCCTTTTTTATTAAAGTTACAGATGTATTTGAAAATAGTTTTCCCACAGATATTCTTTTAAGCCAAAATGAAATCAAGGAAAATGAACCAGCCCAAACTGTAATTGGTGATTTTACCTCAACAGATAAGGATAAGGAGGATGAACATACTTATGCACTGATTTCGGGAGAAGGAGATGAGGACAATGATTTCTTTGAAATTTCAGACGACCAGTTACGCTCAAAAATTTCCTTCGATTATGAAAAGAAAAAGGAATATTCCATTCGAGTAAAATCTACTGATAAATATGATGGAGAATTTGAGAAAGCATTTAATATAAAAATCATTGATATCCCCGATAATGCCGATCCTTCAAATATCTTTTTGAGTAATGTTGAAGTATTTGAAAATGAAAAATCCGATATTGTGATTGGGCTGCTTACAGCAGAAGATGAAGATGAATCGGACAGTCATTCTTTTACTTTAATTCCGGGAGAGGGTGATACAGACAATGAAAAATTCAGTATTTTAAGCGACTCGCTGCAGGCTTCTCAGTCTTTCGATTTTGAAACGCAATTTTCATTGTCGATTAGAATAAGAGCCGAAGATGGGCAGGGAGGCATTTTTGAAAAAGTATTTACAATAGCAGTCAAAGATGTTTTCGAAAATATTGCCCCTGAGGATATCACTTTAAGCAAGAATGAAATAGTGGAGGAAGGGGAAATTGGAAGTTTAATTGGCCACCTTAGTGCGAAAGATGGTAACCCGGAAGATAAACATACTTTCAGTTTTATTACCGGAGAAGGCAGTGGGGATAATGATAAATTTACAATCTCCGGAGATTCCTTAATTGCTTCTGAGCAATTTGATTTTGAGCAACAAAATAAACTTTCGGTTCGATTAAAAGTAGAAGATGAAAATGGGGGTTCTTTTGAAAAAATATTTGAAATTTATGTTTTAGACATTGTTGAAAAGTACACCGTTTCAGGCAAGGTTTTGACTCAGGCAGGGGAAGGAATAAAATTTGGCTATATGATTTTGCTAAATCCAGAAACTATGGAGGCAATAGCAGAATTTAAACTGGAAAATAATTTTGAATATCTTTTTGCCGACCTTCTACCAGGCAAATTTATCCTTAAGTTCCTGCCTGAAATAAAAGCAAACCTTTTAAATGTTCCAACTTATTCCGGGAATGCCTTAATTATGGCAGAAGCAGAAATATTAGAAATTACTGAAGAGGATATCACTAACTATATCCTTTCTGTTTTGGAGATTGAAACAGGAACAACTGGTGAAGAATCAATTACCGGAACTGTGGTAAATATTGATAAAAATGCTGGCGGAAGAACCACTAAAGATGAAATATTAAAGGAAGTACCGATCTATTTATTGGCAGATGCCAGTGGTAAAATCCTGAATAAAACCTATTCAGATGATAAAGGCGAATTTATTTTTAGCAAAATAGCAGCTGGTGATTACCTGATAAAATCAGATTATCAAATGGCTATTGTTGACCACAACCAAAATAAAGTATCTGTACAAACTAATGCTAATACGGTAATTGTAAACCTGAATATTGGAGCTACTGAAACCTGGGTGGAATTTCAGGAAATTACTGGCAAGGAAGATTTTCAGGGATTTGCTGGAGTTAAAGTTTTCCCAAATCCATTCCAGTCAGAGTTTAGCCTGCAATTGGACAATGAATTTGTAGGAGCCTTAGAATTAAGAATATTAGACCTCTCTGGTAAAGTTTTGATGATAGAGTTAATTCAAAAGCAACAAGCCACTATTTCCTCAAAGTTTAGCTTGAACCAATTACCATCTGGAATTTATTTGTTGAAAATTTATGGGAACCAGGTTTCGGCAAATTACAGAATTATAAAAAGATAATTATTGACTTTTGAGCAAAATAAAAAGGAGAAAGTACAAATTGCATTTCTCCTTTTTATCTTAAAACCTGTCAACCTATTTTCGGACGACTCAGTATTTTGAAAAAGGAGAAGACCTTATTCAGCATTTGATTGGGGAAGTTCATAGAATAGCCACATACCCCGAGAATGACTGGATTGTAAAGGATGAAATTCCCAGGTTAGTTTGGAAGAATTTTCAGGAATTAAAAAAATGAGAAAACTGATTTCCTAGAAAAAATCAGTTCCAGCCGCCTCTTCTGTCATTTGTTGAGCTGTTTCTTTACCTAAGTAATTGTCAATAAGGTAATGTGCTATATATAATAATGGGGTAAGCACAACTGCGATGAAAAATTTGTAAATATAATTGATTATCCCAACAGCAATAACCTGGTTTAAAGACCAATTTCCAAATACATAAAAGGCAATCCCCAATACCACAAAACTATCAATACATTGGGAGACTAATGTAGAACCAGTAGCTCTTAACCAAATCTTTTTACTTCCTGTAAATTTCCTTAACCATTGAAAAGTGGCCACATCAATTAATTGCCCCAATAGAAAAGCAGTAAGTGAACCGATTATTATTCCTAATCCTTGTAGGAATATTTTTGAAAAAGCGCTATTGATATTGAAAAATGTCCCATCTGGTCCTTCACTGTTTACATCAATCCAAAAAGCTGCTGGGGGGAGTTCTGTTACTATCCAAATCACAACAAATACATAGGCAATAAAACCTGCAGTGAGAAAAGAAATCTTCCTCACACCTTCCTTTCCAAAGTATTCATTAATAATATCTGTGGTAATAAAAACAACTGGCCAGATCATTACCCCGGCAGTTAAATTAAAATCCAGAATAAATTCCCCAAATAAATTGATTTGTGCCGGTTGGATACCCAAAGTGGTTTCCAAGGAAAAAATCTTTACTCCTATTACCTCTGCAATAACAGCATTAGTGAGAAAAATTCCACTTAAAATGATGAATAAGTTAGTTTTTTTATTTTTTACAAAATCAATTGTAGTGTTCTTTTCCAAAAGGGATTTGTTTGAGTTCAAAAAAATGCAATTGATTGTTTCTTAGACCTTTCTTTTTCTTAATCGGCTTACAATTATAATTAATAATATTATTCCTACTCCAAAAATCCACATCAGGGGGCCTGAAGAAGGAGGTACTGTGTTGCCATGGAAAATAAACCC
>JAHQVQ010000424.1 GCA_019634305.1 Flammeovirgaceae bacterium
AACAATAGCTGAAGTATTTAAAGGGGCAGGTTATGCCACTGGCTGTTTTGGAAAATGGCACAATGGAGCACACTTTCCCAACTCCCCTCAAGGACAAGGATTCGATGAATTTACAGGGTTCACCGCAGGTCACCTCAATAATTATTTTGATTCTAATATTGAAAAAAACGGAGAAAATTTTAAAGCCTCCGGATACATTACAGATTTCCTTGCCAATGAAGCTATGGGTTTTATTGAAAACAATAAGGATAAACCATTTTTTTGCTATATCCCTTTTAACGCACCTCACACCCCTTATCAGGTTCCTGACAAGTATTATGATAAATATTATAACAAACTGGGAATTGAAGATGACACAAAGCTAAGGGCCAGGTCAACTATTTATGGAATGGTGGAAAACATAGATGATAATGTTGGAAGGATACTAAACAAACTTCACGAGCTTCATTTAAGTGAGAATACAATTGTTTTATTTATCACTGATAATGGTCCAAATGGAAAGAGGTTTAATGATAATATGCGAGGAATAAAAGGCTGGGTTCATGAAGGAGGAATTCGAGTCCCTTGCTTTATAAAATGGCCAGGGAAATTACCTCAAAATAAAAAAATTGACCAGATAACAGCACATATTGATATCCTACCAACATTGGTGGAATTAGCTGGTATTAAACAACCACATACCCTCCCATGGGATGGAAAAAGCCTTGTTAAACTAATAATTAAGGATGATCAAACTCCTTATGTAAACAGAGCCTTATTTACACACCAAAGAAGGGGAAGTTCAGAGTTCGTACCTATACCAGGTACCATGAGAACTAACCAATTTAGGATGGTAGTCTATGACAATAAACAACCTATGTTATTTGACATGCAAAAAGATCCCGAAGAAAAAAATAATCTGGCAACAGAAATGCCTGACTTGGTAAATAAAATGTATGTAGACTACCAAAATTGGTTTAAGGATGTTACAAGTGAGGGCTTGGGATTCCCTCCTATTCCAGTTGGATATTCAGAAGCTCCCAGAGTCGAACTTCCTGCCCATGAAGGTTTTAAAACTGAAGGAATTGAATACAAAGGAAGTCCCCAGGGTTGGGCCAATGACTGGTTTTGTAGTTGGGATAACCAAAAGGATAGTGTTTATTGGGAAATAGATGTGGTGGAAAAATCTACCTTTAAAATAACGTTGAAATATACATGTCCTGAAAAAAACCTTGGATCAACTGTTCAAGTAAAATCGAATAGTCAGAAAGTTTCGGGTAAAGTTGAAAAAGCTTTTGATCCGGAAGTTATTCCAAGCCCAGACAGAGTAAAAAGAAAAGAGGCATATGAAAAGGAATGGGCTAGTATGGATTTGGGGAATTTGGAATTAGACAAAGGCAAAACCAAAATTGTTGTAAAAGCTTCCGATATTCCCAACCTAGAAGCTTTTGATTTAAAAGCAGTTATCCTTGAAAAAGTGGTAATCAACTAAGAAACTTTCAGGATTTCATAAATTTTATTATTAAAGTTTATGGAATCCCCTTTTTTCAAATTTGATAGTCGAATACCTATGGGAGAGCCTGGGGAAATTGCAAAATAATCTTTTCCCTCCAAACAAATTTTCCCAATACTGATGGATAAATAAAACGTTCCTTGGTTGGTTTCAATAAGTGCTCCTAAACCTGATTTATCAAATTCCAGTTGTGGAGAAAGTTGGCTCATCACTTGTTGTAACTTCATAGCTTCAGCCAATTGAACAGCATTTTTATCTCTTTCAATTTGCATCATAGCCCTCCCCGTTTCGTATTTATCTCCAGCACTACTTTTTCCTTCTTCATTTGCTGCAGCCTGTGCCGCCTCCATTGCTTTTTTTATATAATCAACCCTTTCAGTCACATAATCTTGGCAATAGGCAAACAATCTCTCCTTTATAATATTCACATTTTCACTTTTTATTTTTGAATAATCCCTTCAAAAGTACGAAACAGTTTGCATGATCCAGTTTTAAACTATATCTCAAAAGTCAAGTTTTATAAATTTATATTACTACTAATTAAATCCGGGTCAATACTTTTTTAATCAAATCATCTATTACCCCTTTTGGATTCCTTGAAAATTGGTTAGAAATTCTATTGGCAATAATTGCGTTTAATGATATCACTTCATGACCCAACAATTTCCCTAATGCATAATATCCAGCTGTCTCCATTTCAAAGTTTGTTAATCTAAACCCCCGAAGATTAAAAGAATTCATATCTAAAATTAGATTAGGTAATTTAAGGGGTAATCTCAATTCCCGTCCTTGAGGAGAATAAAATCCCGGACAGGTAACAGTATTTCCCTTCAACAGATCAAAAGCCAATTGGTCAATTAATTTGAAAGAACCTTTTGCTAAATAGGGCTGAAATGGAAGTTTTAATTTTTCTTTTAATGCGGAAGCAAGTCTTAATTGGTTTTCATCTTGCGATAAATCGTAAAAACTCATCAAATTATCAAAACCGATTCCATTCTCAGAAACTAAATGGCTATCCAAAGGAATATCTTCCTGCAAACTACCTGAAGTCCCAATTCTAATGATATTTAACTTTTTTTTCTCTTTTTTCTCCCTCCTTTTAGCTAAATCAATATTTACCAATGCATCCAACTCCATCATTAAAATTTCAATATTATCAGTCCCCATTCCAGTGGAAATCACGGTAATAGGCTTATCATTATACTTCCCGGTATGTGTTATAAACTCTCTTTTTTTTTTCTTAAAACTAATTGAATCAAAATACTGGCTAACTTGTCCTACTCTATCCGGGTCACCAACAGTGATAATATTTTCAGCGATATTTTCAGGAAAAAGGTTTAAATGATAAACACTTCCATCAGGGTTGAGGATTAATTCCGATTCAGGGAAATACTTGGCTAATTCCATTTTTATTGTTCAGGTTAATTCAGCAATAAAAATAACATGGATTAGATATTATCCCTAACAAATAACAGATTCTCAAAATAAAAAAAGCCTTTCGACTAGAAAGACTCTCCATTTATATTCATTTTGTAATTCATTAACCCTGTGGCGCGTCTTCCATTCGAACGTTCACAACAAAATCAACAGTTTCTTCCATTACTTTATCATACTTTAATTTAACAAATTCAACATCCTTAAGTTTTATAGCATTTTTACTTTCCTGAAGATAAGCAATAGAAAATTGTAAGGCTTCTAATTTCCCTACAGTTTCTGTGTATCTCACCCATAAATCCTTGGAATCCAAGAATTTTTGCAGAATTCCTATCACTGTAATAAAACCACTTATTATTAAGGCTAAAGTATTAAACAACTTTTCAAATCCTTCAAAATTTAAACCTAGCAAAATGGTTACAACAGCAGCTAATAAAGTTGACAAAACCCTAAAGGAAAAAGCTCTAATCTTGTTTTTCCTTCTTTGCTTAATATAATATTGGATTTTTTGGTAAATCTGTTTTTTTAAGATTTCTATTTTTGCCAATGCCTCAGCACTCTCTTCCTCGATTTTATTCTCATAGCGATCCTTTCCTACCTCTGTTAGGACATAATTATATCCAGCATCAGGAATTTGATTGTTCTTACTTTCAACAATTGTTGTTTTTTGAATCTTGGTTAAAGCTTCATTAATTGGAGGAACGATGGATGGGTTTGAAGTTTTGGTATCTAGTTTAGTCATTATTAAAAGGATTTATTAGTCATGTTTTTTTTCCACTCATGGGAAAATCCTTTTAAAAAATATTATAATCACTATTTTAGTTTAATTCGCTTCATTTTCAATTTGGAGGATGATGTAAGAGATCGAATAAAATTGTTAAAAAAAGTAAAAAGTACATTCAAATTTAAAATAAACATGAATTTATTTTTAACTTTTTTAAACCAATTTGCTGAAAATACTTTTATATATTTATATGAAAATAGTTTAAAGTGTTTAATGTCAAATTTTTCAAAGCGAATTAATATGCTGAAATCCTGCTTTTAATTTCCTTGGATTAGAAATTTAATAATAAGTTTTTGTATATCAATTTTAAAGAAATTCAATTAACTTTATTAAAACTAAACTTTTTAACCTCTAAAAACACTCAAATAAAAAACAAATAATTGACTATCAATTATTTGACTTAGCCAGGAAAATTAATTTTTTATCATTAATGAAAACAATTGAAGAGTTTACCTTGCAAAATATGGTTCTTATTGAATCCTATCTTAACGGAAAGCTTTCGGAAAAAGAACGAGAGGAGTTCTTTCAACGACTGGAAGTTGATGAAGAATTAGCTGATGATTTGGAACTTGTAAAAACTAATAATTTTTACAGTGAAACTAGCATAAAAAAATCATCTAATTCAGTAATTAAATTCAAGGAATTCAACCAACCTAATTTAAAAATTACAAAAAAGGTAAGCATTGGTAATGCTATCTTGAGCAATGGTTTTTTAGCAATTTTGGGAGTTATTATTTTAGCTATATTTTGTACCTTATTGTTATTTATTCTTTAACCGGATATACCCTATTTATCTAATTTTTTTTTTACTTCTTCCAGTGCTTCTTCAACAGTTTTTACAGGAAGTTGACAAGTTTTATTCTGACAAACATAAATAGTAGTTTCCCCTTCAATAGCTAACCTATTTTCAAATAAAGGCAATTCTAACCCATTTTCAGAAGCCAAAACAATTTTATTAGGAATAAATTCTTTTTGAATTTCCCTGGCAAAAGTAATAGCTTCTTTTCCAATTATTACAATCTCAAAAGGTCTCCCTACAAATAGGCCATAAACTCTCGCCCAATTCGATAAATACCTTAAATCTTTGGATATCATTGGAGAAATTTGAGATGTCATTTTTTCAGCTTTCTCTATATAAGTACTATCACCTAAAATCTCACCCAAAACTAGTAAGTTTTCTGCCATCATAGAATTTGAAGAAGGTATTACATTATCAAATATTTCCTTTTTTCTGGCTATTAATTTCTCACCATTTTTATCAGTAAAAAAGAAATAATGTTCCTTTTCATCAAAAAAGTTGTCAATTGTGTAGTCCATCAAATTTCGGGAAATATTCAACCATTTTTCTTCCCCACAAATCTGAAATAAGGCTAGAAACCCATTAATAATGGCAGCATAATCTTCCAAAAAGACGGCACTAAGAACTTTTCCTTCCTTATATGAATGAAAAAGCTTACTTTTTTCCATCATTTTATATTCAAGAAATTCAGCATTTTGCTTTGCCAGAGATAGAAACCTTTCATCTCCAAAGGCTGCATAAGCATCTACTAAACCTTTCAACATTAACCCGTTCCAGGAAGCGAGAATTTTATCATCCAATCCCGGTCTTATTCTATTAGCTCTAGCCTTCATCAAAATAGCCCTCCAATTTCCAACTTTCAGAGTTAATTCTTCAACCGATAATTGATGCTTTTTTGCGAAAATTTTATCAGGTATTGTTTTATATAAAATGTTGACTCCCTTTTCCCAATTCCCCTGAATATTCACATGATAATAGTCTTCAAATAATGAAATATCATCTCCTAACAATTTCACTAATTCATTAAACTCCCAAGTATAAAATTTTCCTTCCACTCCTTCACTATCCGCGTCAAGAGCAGAATAAAAAGCACCCTCTTTATCTGTTAATTCACGTTCAATGAAAACTATACTTTCATCCACTACATTTCGAAAACAATCAGATTTTGTAAGTGAATATGCTTTGGAATAAAGGCTTATTAATTGGGCATTGTCATAAAGCATTTTTTCAAAGTGAGGAGCAAACCACTCTGCATCAACCGAATACCTGGAAAAACCGCCTCCGATTTGATCATAGATCCCACCGTTTGCTAACTCTTCTAGGGTAAAAATAACATGCTTTAGAGCATTTTCGTTTTTAGAAAGGGTATAATAATCTAATAGGAAATTATAAATGGATGGCATTGGAAATTTTGGAGCACCTTTTAACCCTCCTTTTTCCAAATCAAACTTTTTCTCAAAACCAGCATATCCTTTATTTAAAACCTCTATTGAGAATTGATGTGCAGACTCCTTTAGTCCAAATCTATCTAATTCACTGATATTCAAAGAGTTTTTAAATTCTTCTGCAGATTTATTTATAGCATCCCTTTGATCTTTAAAAGCAGAAACAACATTCATCATCAACCTTCTCCAGTTTTCAGAAGGGAAATATGTACCACCATAAAAAGGACTAGCCTCGGGAGTAAGCAATACATTTAAAGGCCAGCCACCTTGTAATCCCATATTTTGGATGGCTTCCATGTATATTTGGTCAATATCTGGCCTTTCTTCCCTATCTACTTTTATGCAAATAAAAAATTTATTCATTATAGCAGCAACTTCCTCATTTTCAAAAGACTCCTTTTCCATCACATGACACCAGTGACAAGCTGAATAACCAATACTTACAATAATTGGTTTATCTTCTAATTTTGCTTTTTTCAATGCCTCTTCACCCCATGGATACCATTCCACTGGATTATAAGCATGTTGCAAAAGGTATGGGCTTGATTCTTTTATTAATTTATTGGGGATAGGCATAAAAAAGTGAATTTGTAAAAAAATTACTCAAAAGAGCATATTTTAATCTAAAAGATCCTTACAAATCTAAGTTTTTATCACTCTAGTTCTTAAATCATATCCATTTAAGTAGTCATTCAAAATTAACCGTGTATTATTTTGCCATAAAAGACTAATAGAAAGATGTCTATTTCTCGGAAATAATAGTACCCAGTGTGGAGCACGGGTGCTTAAAAAATTTGGGCATAAAAAAAGCCGGTAAATACCGGCTGAAATTAATATTGTATCCTAATTTAGTTATCTCCTGAATGCCAAAACTGCAGCTCCACAATGACTTTTTGAATCTTTAAAAGTAAAGTTAAGGACATACAATCCAGTTGATTGACATTTATAATGGATTCCTGTAAAAAACTTATTATTCACATAATTTGTCGCAACTTGTGCTTTCCTTTGGTCCAATAAACTAAACACCATACCTTCTGCCCCACCATCTTTTGTATTCATGGTAAAGGAATAGTTGGTATCTTTACTAAGTATACAAGAATATTCTACTTTCTGAGTTCGTCCACCTCTTCCATCTACCCTATAACTTTTCTCATATAAAAAGCCTGGAGCGATCTTTTTCATACTCTTTTCGCTGTATAAATCTGAATTACATTGAGCTGTAGCTTTAGAAAACAAACCACATCCTACAATTACTAAAATGGCAAAAAGATAATTTTTCATGATAATTTTTTTTATAAACAATGTTTTTATGAAGTTCAATTCTATTAAAATTTTGTTATAAGAAATTGCATGATAGCAATATTTTAATATTTACTCTGATGGATCAAATGTGTTATCCAGTTGATTTCTTTATATAACTTTAAACTTGCATTTTTAAAAACTCTACTTTTAACGCATTATTTCCAAGGTTTGTACCTTAAATAAATTTTAAATTGTATTTCTTTATTACATCACCAAATAACAGATAGCTTAAATTTCACTAATCCGCATTTTATAAACTGATTTTTCTTAGTATTTATGTCTTATAAAATTAAATTTTTTCCTCTCAAACTATTATTCAGATTTGATGCCAGAACATCTAGAGGATTAATTTCCTCCAAATACACTTACATCATAAAAATCTCTAATTTAAATACTCCTGAAATTTTTGGTCTTGGAGAATGTAGTACTTTACCAGGTTTAAGCATAGACTATTCCCGTGATTATGAAGAAAAACTGATTTCTTTTTTACAAAAAAGT
>JAHQVQ010000425.1 GCA_019634305.1 Flammeovirgaceae bacterium
AACTGTTTTCAGACTATTTAATCCATGTAATTTCAACGAAATTGTATTAGTAAAATAATACAATCTTTTTTCGATAAACATGAACACGGTTACCTCTGCTGGCCGTGTTTTTCTTTTTTTTAAAGAATAACCATTTTTCATTTCTAATGGTTATTTTTGCAATCCACAATTTATAAGGTAAAGTAATTGGCAATAGCAATGAATAGATGCTTACAAAAAGGACCGCATCTTTAAATTCCTGCTTATATAGGTTTTAGATATGTCAAGAAAGATAGTAAAATACTTTGCCACAAAATTTCAGGAAAACCCGAATAACTCCTTTCCTATTTTTAAAAGCCTGATTTCTGCATTATCCTCCTACTATTCAGTTGTTTTTGTTGAAGATTCCCAAGACGATTCTACTGTAAAAATATTTCATCAAACAGGTTTGATAATAGGAAGTTTTCACATCGCTTCTACAACCCTTTCAGAAAGTAGCATTGATACCGTTGCGGAGAATTATTCCACTTTTTTCACAGATGGTTTTTTACTTAATCAAAATGGAGAAATCATAATTTCTGGTTTATATAACGAAGAAGCCTTATTTTTCAAAGCACTTAAACAGTTTTTCAAATTTGAGTCTTCCCAGCTTATTCGAGTAAAGGTCCAAAAAGCTTATTTAGTAAAAAATATTGGAAAATTTAAACCTGAATTAATTAATAAAATAGAAGAACGGGTCCGTAATGAAAGGGATTTTCGAAACAAAAGAAATGAGCTTGTAAATAAGTTACGAAAGCTTCTTCATCCTAAAATAGAACCAAAATTTATCCATGAAATTATTACCCAATTTTTAATACTTTCAGGTTTTATTGATCAACTTAATTTCTCAAAGAAAAGACTTGAACAAGATCATATTTTCAGGGCACTTCAGGCTTTAACTGAACCTGTAAAAAAGACCTTCCTAGATAATTCCTCTTTGTGGGAAAGCATCCAGAATTATTTTAATGACATTGCAAAAATCATAAATGGATTAGAGGATAAACCTTACCAATCAAAATTCTTATTGAATTTTGCTAATGAATTCTATAACCTTTTTTATCAGGAGAAAACGCAAAAAAGATCAGCAGAAATTCCTAAAGAAATATCTGGTTTTTGTAAAAAATTACTGAAGGAATTTAGATTAAATGATAAGGATAAAAATCTTCAAACTTTAAATCTTTCCCCAAGGGAAATTAATACCAACATGCTTTTTGAAAGTGGAGATAATTTCTCCCAATTCGAAAAAAAACTGATTCCCTATCTTTTATATCTTCTGTTTGAAAAAAATAAAATCGATTTCTTAAATCCACTATCCATTTCTAGGACAGCTACTACTGGTTTGCAAACAGATTTATTTGGAGTAAGTAGAAATGAATTAGGATCAACTCAAATTGGTAATCAGGACGTAGATATTATCACTTTTTCTGCTATTTCCTCTTCCTCACCTGAAAATGAATTTCTAAGTTTTGAATATTCCCAAAGAGATAAAAAAGGAGTAGATGACAAAATTACAGAGACATATTTTTCCAGCAGCCCGGCTCCTTCAAATGCACTCTTTGAACCTGGATTAAAATACCTCAGATGGGCCACAGATTATATTAAAGACGATGGGATAATATTGGCTATTTTGCCCTCCAAATATTTTATTGAAAAAAAATACGATGGATTAAGGATTTCCCTAGAAAATGAATTTTCAAAGATCAATATGATTTCTTTAGGAAAAGTAAATTTTCAGGAAAACCCGAACTTGGAACCTATTTGGAAGAATTCAACAATTTGCCTGTTAAAGAAAAGCAAGAAACATAAAGGCAATTCGGAAATTAAATTTCATCAATTGCCAGGTTGCAACTCCAATTACGAAAAATCCACCTTAATTCAGTCTCTGACCTATGAAAGTATTGATTTTAAATTAATTAAACCGGAAAAAGGTAATTGGTTTTCACAAGAGTACTTTGATTTTATACCATTGGTTGAAGAGGCTTCAGCTCCAGGGAAAAGTATTTTTAAGACATTTTCAAAAGGCATTTTTCCCCAGAATAGTCAATACATGGTGAAGTTTCATCAGGAAAATTTACAGGAAAAATTTAAACTTTTAAAGCCTAGTTCTGAAGCCCCAAAAAAGCATTTTGCTACTCGAACTGGTTATTATAAACCTTTTGTAAAAAGAAAAATGGTTTATTCAAAAGTTTTGGAAAAGGAATTACAGCAATTTCCCGCCTTTTTCCCTTTTCAAAAGAATGTTTCTAATCAGTTAATCTGTACCTCAGGGCCAGGTTGTGAAAAACCTTTTCAGGTTTTAGCAACCGATTCTATCACAACTTATGATTTCCTTGAAAAAACGCTCTGTTTTCCACTTTTTTTTATTAATCAAAAAGGAAAGTCAGAGGAGAATATTACCGATTGGTGCCTTAGGCAGTTTAAAGAATTTTATATTCCTATTATTAAAAATCGGATAAAAGAAGCCAAGAATAAATCTGATTTTTTACAAGAAATGCTTCAGAAAATATCTCCTCTTTCCAAAAACCTTCCAGTACTTCATAAATTCACTTTAAAAATTGCTTCACTTTCAAAAAGTAAAGAACAAAAGTTGATAGCGCCAGCATTAGCAAATGAAATTGTATTTGTAATACAGAATTTTGAAAAGAAACTTCAATTATTGGGGAAAGATGCAAAGGAGCGAAAAAAAATGATTGAAACACTGAAAAAAAATTTATCAGTAACAAAATCTGAACTTTTAAAAATTGGAAAGTCAGTAGAAGAATTAGAGCAAAAAAAAGCGATGCTTTCCAAAGAAAATATATTTTATTACACTTATGCTATTTTGTTAGACCCTGATTATCAAAAGCAATTTCAGGAGAATCTAAAAAATAATGTACCTAGAATTCCCCTAAAACCTGACTTTTGGAAGTATTGCGAAAATGGAAAGTTATTAGTGGAACTCCATTTGGGATTACAAGAAATTCCTGGCTATCCGATAAGTAAAAATGAACAAATTTTAGAAAATGCAGCAAACAATAAACCAGAGCTAAAAGTGAATAAAGCCCTAGGTAGTATTTCTGTTGATGGCAGTCTGGAATTGGGGAATATTCCTCCCAAGGTTTGGCAATTTAAAATGGGAAATCATTCAATTTTAGAAATCCTTGTAAAAAATTATAAAAAAAAGGCAATACGTAAAAACACCAATTGGAAGGAATTATATCAATATGATTTCAATGTATTAAAAGAAGATTTCATCAACGATATTTCACGGTTATCTGCTCTCAGTATAGAGACTCAGAAAATTTTAAAAAACATGGAAATATCCTAAAGAAATAAGATTTCATAAAATGGGTATAATTTTATTTTTTAATTTATTTTATATTTTAAATTTGGTATTATCATTGTTATAAGATTTTTAAAACAGTTTAATGCTATTTTTACCATACTAATTACCATTGAAAATTATCCAAATTAATCTTAATCTTTCAATTTGAAAACACAAGTTTTATCTGGTTACCAACCTATAAAAGGATTGAAATTTTTAGCCTTCATCTCCCTTGGGTTTGTATTACTTTATTTGGCTTTTAAAGACCGGGATCTTTCTGAGATTTTCAATCAGTTGAAATCCGCCAATTATATTTGGGCAATTCCTGTATTTTTCATATCCCTTTTTAGCCAAATTATAAGAACAATACGGTGGCAAATGCTCATGAAGCCTCTTGGCTATAGGCCTGGAATAAAAAACAGTTTGTATGCTTTAATGTGCGGATATTTAGTAAACTATGCTGTTCCAAGACTTGGCGAAGTAACCAGATGCGCATTACTCAATAAGAGCAATAATGTTCCTTTCAAACCCTTATTTGGAACTGTGGTAACAGAAAGAGCCATAGATATCTTATGCCTGTTAATATTGATTTTATTGGTCACCATTTTTGAGTTTAGTACTATTTCAGGTTATTGCTATCAAATTATCTTTCTTCCTCTTTATTCCCATTTTCTATCCTCTTTACCTGAAATTACCACACTTTTAGCGATTGGTTTTATTACCATTGTTTTGCTTATTTCCATCTTTTTTATTTTTCAAAAAAAGATAACAACAAATTCTTTTTACCATAGAATGATTAACTTTTTTCAGCAAATTTTGGTGGGTATAGCCTCAGTCTCTAAAGTAGAGAAAAAGTGGTTATTTACATTAATTACAATTACTATTTGGGCCACTTATTTTTTAACCACATATCTCTGGTTTTTTGCTTTTGAGGAAACAAAAAACCTCACTTTAGGAGCCGGATTGTTTTTTATGGTAATGGGAAGTATAGGAAAATCCTTACCAATACAAGGTGGGGGAATGGGAGCCTATCATTACCTGATCACACAAGCAGTTTTATTATACGGTGTAGGTGAGGTATATGGAAATGCCTTATCAATAATAGTCCATGGATTTCAGACTGCTTTTTATCTGGTACTTGGGGGAATAAGTTTCTTCATTATTTCCTTAAAAAAATAACAAAAAAGGACTTACCAATTTTCGATAAGTCCATTTCAAATAAGAATAAGAAATTAGTTAATATCTTGTTTTTAGTTAGCCTTTACAAAGTGATAACTTAATTCCTGATAATGACCTGAAAAATTAGTTTCACACCAAATTCTAAGGTCTTTAACTTCCTCCCCGATTAAATGATCAATAGCTTTTACTAATTCTCTTTCAAATAATTTTAAATCAAAGCTTACTTTTTCGAGGATTGTTTTACTGTATTCAAGCATAGTGCTGGTTTAATTTGTTGGTAAAAAAAAATTACTTTAGTTTACGGATGCTTTAGACAAAAGTTAGGCAGCATTTTGTTAAAATATCACAAATAATCTACCCCAAGTATCTGCTCTATTAGATTAAACTTCTTTATAATGACTAGGATAACATTTTTTATATTCCTTTTATTCTCCTCACTTCCTTTACTGGCACAATCTATAGAAGTTCCCAAATCCCCAGAAAGGACAGAAGGTAATGGCCCTTATAAGCAACTTATTATTCAGGGTGTAACCTTAATAAATGGGGCGGGATCTCCTCCTATCGGTCCAGTGGATGTTATTATCGAAAAAAATAAAATTAAGGATATAATAGTAATTGGATATCCTGGCTTGCCAATTGATGAAAAAAAACGGGAAAACTACGACAAAGATGCAGAGGTTTTAGATGCTGAAGGCATGTATTTATTACCCGGATTTATTGATATGCATGGCCATATAGGTGGAAAAAGTCAGGGAACAAGTGCAGAGTATGTATTTAAATTATGGATGGCTCATGGCATTACTACCATTAGAGATCCTTCAGCAGGAAATGGACTAGAATGGACATTGGAACATAAAAAGAAAAGTGAGGCAAACTCCATTACCGCCCCCAGAATTGAAGCTTATTCCTATTTCGGTCAAGGAAGTGAAAGTGCTATTTCAAGTCCTGAAATGGCCAGAGCATGGGTAAAAGATATTGCTAATAAAGGTGCAGATGGCATTAAGTTTTTTGGTGCCCGACCAGATATCATGGAGGCAGCACTATCAGAAGCTAAAATTCAGGGGTTACGGTCAGCCTGTCATCATGCACAAACTGATGT
Organism: Flammeovirgaceae bacterium; assembly: GCA_019634305.1. Classification (GTDB taxonomy): domain Bacteria; phylum Bacteroidota; class Bacteroidia; order Cytophagales; family Flammeovirgaceae; genus Flexithrix. Next base: position 5,601 of record JAHQVQ010000425.1, read on the forward strand.
GGCCTGGTTAAATGTTCTGAATACTGCAAAAATGGGTTTAATTTCTATGGAACACTGGTATGGATTACCAGAAGCATTATTCACTGATAAAACCATTCAGAATTACCCATTAGATTATAATTACCAAAATGAACAACACAGGTTTGGTGAAGCAGGCAAATTATGGAATCAGGCAGCTCCACCTTATTCAGATAAGTGGAATGAAGTTATGGATGAGCTGATTGCATTAGATTTTACAATCGATCCCACCTTTAATATTTATGAAGCCAACAGAGATTTGATGAGGGCAAGACTTGCAGAGTGGCATTCGGATTATACTTTACCGTCTCTTTGGAAATTTTACCAACCCAGCAGAATTTCCCATGGTTCTCACTGGCATTATTGGGGCACTGAAGAAGAAGTGACCTGGAAAGAAAATTATAAGCTTTGGATGACTTTTGTAAATGAATATAAGAACCGAGGAGGAAGGGTTACCACAGGTTCTGATTCTGGTTTTATTTTTCAATTATATGGCTTCGCTTATATTAGAGAATTGGAATTGCTTAGAGAGGCTGGATTTCACCCTTTAGAAGTAATTAGGGCTGCTACGCTAAAAGGTGCAGAGGCATTGGGAAGAGATAAGGATATTGGCTCTATTGAAATTGGCAAGCTGGCCGATATGATAATCGTGGAAGAAAACCCATTACAAAACCTTAAAGTTTTATATGGAACCGGTGCAATTAAGCTAAATAACAAAAATGAAGTAACTCGTGTTGGAGGAGTAAAGTATACGATAAAAGACGGAATAGTTTATGATGCTAAGAAATTACTTTCTGATGTAAAAAAAATAGTGGATAAAGCTAAGGAAGAAGAAGATTTCATTTTAAAGCAACCCGGTATAAGATAAAAAAATGTTAAATTAGAACGATTTTATTAATAATGGTTTTAATGCCATTGGTACCTGTTTAATTGAAATAGCAAACAAAATCAAATTGCAATAATTTCCCACGGATGGAATCAGTAAAGAACACAATAGTAGAGGACGCTAAAACTTTTGCACTCCATATTTTACAGGACGAAACGCCTAAGAACCTTGAATATCATAATGCGGAGCACACTGAGGAAGTAGTAATTGCTGCCATTGAAATAGGAACCGCAAATGACTTGAATGAGGAAGATATGGAGATTTTGCAACTGGCTGCCTGGTTTCACGATACAGGCCACAGCAAAAGAGTGAATGGACATGAGGAGGAAAGCCAGACTATAGCAGAAAAATTTCTGCAATCAACCAGTTATCCGGAAGAAAAATTATCCAAAGTAAAAAGTGCTATTAAAGCCACAAAAATGCCACAATCTCCACAAAACCCTGTGGAAGAAGTACTTTGTGATGCTGATTTAGCTCATCTGGGGAAAAAAGGGTTTATGGGAAAAATGGCCTGTCTCAGAAAAGAATGGCATTCTCTAGGCAGTATAGATTTTAACGATGAAGAGTGGTATAATTACAATCTTAAGTTTATTGACCAACACAATTATTTTACTGAATACGGTAAAACCAATTTACAACCTCGGAAAAAAAAGAACCTAAAAAAAATAAAAAAGAAATTAAAGGAGCTGAGTGCCAAAAAAGATGATTTCCTTGTAGAAGAGTTGGGCGTAGATGCTAATGAACTAAAGAGCCTTAAGAAAAAACTGCTAAAGGTTCAGGGCAGACCTGAAAGAGGAATCGAAACAATGTTTAGAACAACCTCTAGAAATCATGTAGATTTTAGTTCCATGGCTGATAGTAAAGCTAATATCATGATTTCAGTAAATTCCATTATCATTACGATCATTATTGGTGTTTTAATGAGAAAACTGGACAGTAATCCACACCTTATTATTCCTACAGTCATCCTTTTAGTAGTTTGTTTAACCTCAATAGTTTTTGCCATCTTAGCCACCAGACCTAACGTAACCTCAGGAAAATTCACAGAAGCAGATATTAAAGATAAAAAAGCCAATTTATTATTTTTCGGCAATTTCCATCAAATGAAAATCTCTGATTTTGAATGGGGAATGCGGGAACTGATAAATGATAGCGATTATTTATATGGAAGTATGATAAGGGATATTTATTTTCTTGGAGCCGTATTAGGAAGGAAATATCATTTTTTAAGAATTGCCTACACCATTTTTATGTTTGGGCTGATTATCGCATCTATCGCTTTTGTAGTGGCTACTTTTATGTACAATCAGGGCCTTACTACCCCTCCTATCGATCCCTCTGAAATTATTGATGATACTTTTTAAATATCAGACCTTATTTATAGAAGAAATTTTAATCTTCATAATTTATTAGCTGTACTGAAACTTTCATATTTGGCTAATTTTCGCAAATAAAAAAGCTACACTAAAAATTAGCGTAGCTTTTATGGTATTAACCTCAAAATTAAATTGTAATAAAATCACATTGGTCGATTTCTTCCTCAGTTACATTAATTATTTTTTTAGCATCTGCATCCCATTCTATTTTCCTTCCCAACTTGAATGCTAATGTAGTCATGTGAGCAGAAATGGCCTCTTCAAATCCTTCCTCAATTCCACAGCTTACTTTTGTTCCATTTCGAATACCACTTAACCACTCTCTGATATGCAAGTGAGTAGAATCAACTCTTTTCCCATTTCTGTAGGTAAATAATAAACCTTTATTCGCAAAATATTTAGCAGTGGCTGAGGTTACTCCATCCACTCCATTTGCCATAGGGTTATATGCATAAAGAGGTACATCAGGATCAATTTTTTTATCTTTTATCATATCCTGATACCTAGTGGATCTTGAATCTGCGTGAACAGTAATAGTATTCCCTAGTAGTTCTAAAGTAGCATCATGACCCATTAACAGAGTATTCCTGCCACCAAACTGATTCCCTAAAGTAGCACTGTACATAAAGGTAAAACCTTTTTCTTTTCCATTTTCCTGAGAAGTACCCATTTTAAAATCTGGATATTCCATTATTACATGATAAACATCAGGTACATCCCTTCCATCATTATGAGTATAAATTCCTCCTGATGCGGTAGCTGATTTTGGAATTCCCATTTTGAAAAGGCAATTTATCCTATCATAATCATGCGTTAAAAGGTCTCCTGCCAAACCAGAACCATACTCCCACCATTTTCTCCATCTGAAGAAGTGTTCTTTGTTAAACGGAATTTGAGGGGCATTTCCTAAAAACTGTTGCCAATCAATGGTTTCTGGATTTGCTTTTTCATGAATGTTATATTGCCATGCCCCATTATCCGAATTTCTGTTGGTACAAGCCTGAACCAGAGAAACATGACCTAAAACATTTTTCTTTAAAACATCTTGGGCAGTAAGGAAACTTTGCGTTTGCCTGTGTTGGTGACCAACCTGAAATATGATTCCTGAAGCTTTTACGGCATCATAAAGCTCATAAGTTTCATTTACTTTATGGGTCATACATTTTTCAACGTATACATGTTTTCCTGCTCTTGCAGCATCTATGGAAATTGGAGCATGCCAATGGTCAGGAGTAGCAATGATTACCCCATCGATATCAGGGCTGGCAAGCATCTCCTGGTAAGTTCTAAAACGTTTTGGTTGATTATCATCCGTGGTCACAGTTTCCAAAGCTTCTTCTGCCCGAATATCAAAAAGATCACATACTCCTGTAAATTTCACATTTAGATTTTCCTGATCCATGAAATCCTTTAATCTGGTATCATTAGAATTTTCCAATGCAGATTTCTGCAGTTTTTCTTTTTCTTCTCTTGACATAAACCCAGCCGCTTTCACCAACTGTTTACCCCTAATTCCATAACCTATAATTCCCAACCTGATTGGGTCACCTGCCATAGGACCTGTCGGAGGAGGTATAGAGGCATCAATATTAAGTTCTCTAAGGATACTGTTTTTTAAGTTTTGATCGTAAGAACTTTTTTTGGAGGTGCTAAATGCCAATGCCCCTAATACCGGAACAGCAGCCAATCCTTTTATAAGGTCTCTTCTACCGATTCCTTTTTTTCCACTATTATTTGAATTATTATTATTTTCCATGATTTGTCTGTAATTGATATTTTATAATCGAAATTTAAGTTGATAAAAACCCAGGATCGGATGAAATTAAATCATCCGGAATTTTTCCTGTAGCTATGCAGGTTCTTTTTCTAACTCCTCAGTTTTCATAGATTTCCCTCTTGCTAAAGCAATTAGTCTATCTATTCCAATTTGTAATCCTGTTGGAAAAACTGCAAGCACAACCAGCGCAAATATTTCGATTAAATTTTTGTTTACAATTAGGTAACTTCCTTCACTAGGAAGTGCATATTTTAATCCAATAAATGGAGGATGAGAGAGATAATACATACTTAAAAGCACTACTCCGGCAATGGCTGCCGCTTTATTAAATAACCCAAGAATTAGTCCCAAGCCAATGGCGATTAATCCCCAAACATTTAAGAAGTCAACTACATTAAGCACAGCCGGATTACTTGCAAGATCAAAAAAGAATTGCGAGAAAATTCCTTTCGAATCCATTAAAAATGAACCAGCCGACCACGATGGGTTATACAATTTCACTACACCTTCATACAATAGATGCCAACCGATTAGCATCCTTAAGATCACTAATGCGGTAACCTGACCATTGGAATAATTTAAAGTTGCCGCTTTGTTTAATTCTGTTTTCATAGAATAGGGGGTTTATTTTATTGGTAATAATTTGAGGTTTTCTGAGGCAGAAAATGCTAGTAAAATTTGAAATGAATGAAAAACTGAACCTAAGTAAAATTCAGTAATGATCCTTAAAAAAAGGATGACTGGCGTCATGAAAGATTTTGATAATAATCAAATATACCAATTTTGTTGATACTTTTCTGATATTAGGCACCCGTGTTCCACACCGGGTACTATTATTTCCGAGAAATAGTAATCTTTCTATCAGTCTTTTACGGCAAAATAATACACGGTTAATTTGGAATTACTACTTAAATTGGATTTATGGAAGGTTTTACGGAAAAAAAAGTCATTCCCTAAAAACATATTTCAGAAAATGACTTAAAAAAAATATTACTCTAACCCAGATCAGTTCAATTTTTTATTTCACTAAACAAAATCGGTTAGTAATTTAATCTTTACGATTTCAGCAACTTAATCACTTCTTCTAGTTTTTCAGCTAATAATTCACATTCATTTGGTGTTCCTATGGAAATCCTTAAACAATGTGGCAATTGGAAAAATTTAAGAGGCCTCACAAAGACTCCTCTTTTCAAAAGTTCCTCAAAAACCTTCCCAGCTATTTCTTCAGTACCAAAATCAACCATTACAAAGTTACCAAAAGAGGGAATGAACTTTAAACCCATTTCCTCAAACTTTTCCTTGTAAAAACTCATTCCTCTTAGATTATTAGAAATGGTTTTCTGCAAAAACTCCTCATCATCCAATGCTCCAACTCCAGCTTCCTGGGCCACTATGGATGGATCGAATGTTAGTTTTACCTTTAGTAAAGTGGAGACAATTTCTTCATGAGCAATACCATAGCCCAACCTTACTCCGGCCAATCCATAGGCTTTGGAAAAAGTCCTTAATGTTATGAGGTTCGGAAAATTATATTTGGTGCTGTCAGGGAAATCATCGGTAAGGCTATTAGCAAACTCCGAATAAGCTTCATCAACAATTATCAGAATATTTTCTGGAACCTTTTTTACAAAACCATCCAATGTTTTCTGATTGATGATTGTCCCTGTAGGATTATTGGGATTGCATAGATATATCGCCTTGGTCTTTGAATTAATTTTTTCAGCAATTGCATCCAAATCAAACTTATATCCATCCAACATTTCCGCCTGGATATATGGAATATTATTTAATTTGGTCATCACGTTTACTGCCACAAATGATCCTTTTGATGAAATCAATTCATCTCCAGGAGAGAAAAATGCTTTAAAAATAGTGGACAAAATCCCATCAGATCCATTACCAATAATCAGGTTTTCAGGTAATGTATTTAATCTCTTTGCTAATTTTATTCGTAGTGATACACTCCTTGGCTCTGGGTAAAGGTTTACTCTATCCATAGCTTTCTTCATAGCTTCCAGTGCCTTAGGAGAAGGGCCAAAGTTATTCTCATTACTACTCAGAATTGCCGTCCTTTCTAAATTTAACCCTTCAAATACATTATTGATGGATTTGCCTGGTTTATAACTTTCAACTGAAGCTATATTTTCAGGTAATTTTATCTTCATTACACACTATTTTTGCCCCAAAAAGAGGTTTTGTAAATTGAATTTTATTTAGATTTTATCTCCCTTCTGATTAATTTAAATTGTCATCATCTCAAGAAATTGAAAACTCAACAAAACCTAAATAGGTTATAGATTCCATTTGTATTTTTGGAACCTTCCCTCTCTCTTAAGTGGCGGTTTCTTCAATAAATAATTGGCAAAAATACTGAATTGGTTTTTAATCACCTATTAAAGCAGACGGCTAAATAGCATAAAAAATTGAAGCTACAACGAGGAATACATCACAACTATTTCATTATGAGGGAATTGTTTTAACTCAGCAATAAAAACAAAAAAAGGGTATCAGATCTAATTCTGACACCCTATACAGATAACTAAACTAAAAAACACTAATTAATAATAATCATGAATGTAAAGTCGAGGTAAAAATACCTTTTTTATATAGTTTCATTAATGTTCTATCCAGACTTCAAGCTAATGTTTTTTCGAAAAAAACATTATTGTAATTAAAATATTACATTTTAAACAATCTAAAGGAATTACTGTGCCAGGAGGACTACTCCTCTCAGGGTATAAATATACCCAATTTCCCTGATTGTTGGTTTAATAACGGTAATTTGTTTCCCATATTGGGATTCACTGCGATTTTTTTAAAGTAATTTAAAAAAAATTACATGAGTAATTAAAGTTTAATTCGGGAAACGCATTGCCAAACAGGTCTAGAGTCTAAATACATGTTTTTTTAATACATTTGAAATGTCTAAAAATTTAATTCGGCATACCAAAAAGTTTTCAATTTTTCGGTAAAAATGCTTACTTTTCTGGTTACCAACTAGCTGGTAAATTGTGTATACTTTTATTCAACAGTCTCTTCAAATCTCTATTTTATACTACCCGACATTTTTTCTCTTCGTCCTGTCGTGTATCTTTCCTTCCATTGGAAATGCCCAGAATATTTTAGATAAAGAAATTTCTATTAACTGGGAAAATCTTTCTTACCAAGAGGCTATTGAAAACATTAACCATAAAAATGGTATAACCTTTATTTATAGTGCTGATTATCTTCCCACAAACACCCTAACTCTAAAACTTGATCACCAATCGCTAAAAAATATTTTAACCGAAATGTTTTTTAATACAAATATTTCATACCAAGTTTTTGAGAATGAAATAGTCCTTTCAAATCAGCCCACAAAGAAAAATAAATGTATCCTGAATGGAAAAATTACTGATAGTAGTACTGGAGAAGAATTGATAGGAGTAAATATTTGGGTAAAATCAGTTAATACTGGTGCATCTTCAAATTCTTACGGTTTTTATTCTCTGCCTTTACCAGAGGGTATTTATGAATTAAAAATCAGTTATTTAGGCTTTGAAATTTATAAAAGAAAAATCACCCTAAATGGAAATCAGCGATTAGATTTTGCCTTAAAACCATATGAAACTCAATTGGAAGAAGTAACTGTTCTCGGTAAAACTCATTTGGAAAACAGAAACGTGAAGAAACTTCAGATGAGCTCATTTTCATTAAGTGCAAAAGAAATAAAACAAGTCCCTTCCTTGATGGGTGAAAATGATGTAATTAAAACTATCCAATTGTTGCCAGGAGTGCAATCAGGAAATGAAGGAAGTGTTGGTTTTTTTGTAAGAGGAGGTGGTGCTGACCAAAATCTTATATTGATTGATGAAGCTCCTGTCCTTAATCCCTCTCACTTTTATGGGATTTTTTCAATATTTAATCCAGCAATAATAAAAGATGTAGAATTTTCCAAAGGAGGGATTTCCTCCAAATATGGAGGGAGGTTATCTTCTGTACTAGATGTACGGTTAAAGGAGGGCAATTATAAAAAAATTGGTTTTTCAGGGGGAATTGGAAGTATTTCAACTCACCTGCTTATTGAAGGGCCAATCAATAAAGGAAAAGGGTCATATGCTTTCGCTGGAAGACGAACCTATGCCGATCTACTTGTAAAGTCAATTCCTAATCAAAATATTTCAGGTAATTCCCTTTACTTTTATGATTTCAATGGAAAAATTGACTATAAGTTTAATAAAAAAAATAAGGTCTCTTTTTCATCTTACTTTGGAAATGATAAATTCGGTTTTCAGGATTTCTATGGTGTAAACTGGGGAAATCAAACAATTTCAGCCAGGTGGAATCATATTTTCTCCCCTAAACTTTTCTCTAACCTGACTTTGTATACCAGCTTTTTTAGGACAAAATCACTTGTAAATCTGGTAGAAAATTTTGGCTATAGAACTAAGTATAATGTTAGAAATATTGGAGCTAAATATAACTTTAGTTATTATATAAGTGCCAAAAGCTTTCTTGACTTTGGAATTGATTTAAATCAACATCGGTATTTCTTTGGGGAGATAATTCCTTTAGTAAAAAGCTCTGTTATAAATGAAGAGTTTATCGAGCCAAGCTATGGCATAGAATCAGGAGTCTATTTAAGTTATACTACAGAAATAACCCCAAAAGTAGGCGTAAATTTAGGTTTAAGATATTCAAGATTTGATAACAAAGGTCCGGGAATAAGTTATATTTATGATACGGAGGATGTTATTTCTCCTGAAACTAGTGTCAACAATATTGTTGACTCGGTTTTTTATGGGAAGAAGAATTATTACAATTCCTACCACGGATTGGAACCAAGGCTTTCAATTCGGTATTTAATTAATAATCAACATGCTGTGAAAATTTCTTACAATAGAACCAGGCAATATGTTCATCAGTTATCGAATACTAATGTTCCTAGTCCTATTGACATGTGGGCTCCAGTCAATAAATATATTAAACCACAAATTGCAGATCAGGCTGCTTTGGGAATATTCCGAAACTTTGGAGGCAATATGTATGAAGCTTCAATTGAGGCTTATTATAAATTAATGCAAAATCAAATTGATTTTAAACCACTTGCCAATTTATTACTCAATAATCATTTGGAAACAGAAATTCTCTCCGGAAATGGAAAGTCAATGGGTTTGGAATTTTTTCTAAAAAAGAATAAGGGGAGGTTTACCGGATGGCTTAGTTATACACATTCTAAAGCCGAAAGGGAAATATTTGGCATAAATGGAAATCTTCCTTATCCTACATCCTTCGACAGATTACACGATTTTTCAATCTTCGCCAATTTTAAACCAAATAATTTTATAAACCTTTCAGCAAATTGGAATTATTCATCTGGGCAGGCATATACTTTCCCGGTTGGTAAATATGAAAAGGATGGATTTATAGTCCCATTTTATACTTCAAGAAATGGGTTTAGACTGCCTTCAGTCCATCGTCTGGATTTATCAATTACATTTTACCGAAGAATGTCTCCAGAACACAAAAATGAAAGCAGTTTTAACTTTTCAATTTACAATGTCTATAATAGGAAAAATACTTACGCTTATATATTCCGCCAAAGTGAGGTAGATCGTACCAAAACTGAAGCCGTAAAACTTTACCTTTTCACAATTTTGCCATCCTTTACCTACAACTTTAAGTTTTAAACTATTCATCCATTTCTACCTCTTCTTCAAGCACTAATAAAATGAAACTCTTCAACTTCTATTGGAATTTAAAATATCATCTATAAAACAATCTCCTTATTTGCTTTCTTATTTACACTATTCAGTGCTACTTCTTTTAAAATTTCATCTAAATTCTTTTCTTCATCAAGCATTTCATGAAGCTCATGCGCTATTTCATCATAACCCAAGATTATTGCATAAGCACTCAGAGACCCATAACCAGCAATATCATAGTGGTGTATATGCTGGATAGCAGTAATTAAAGCAGCATCTTTAATTTCCTTATTACCAGCTTTCCTAATTAGCTTCCAGGCATCATTTATCATCACTAAACATCCTTCACAAACATCATCAACTGGATCTACCTTTAAGCTGTTAAAAATGGTAACTATTTTTTTGAAATGAATTTTGGATCGGTTAATACTAGTCTGAATAGCATTTTTTAGTGCAGTTGAAGAAGCTTCCTCCATAAGCTCTGGAAATGCTTCAATTTGCTGTTGTTCTGAATCATATCTATTTTTCAATAATTCTATAAACAGGTCTGCTAAATTGTTTATTGGTTTCATAATCCTTGAAATTTATATGCCGGATTCCTGGGAAAGAAAAAGGCAAATGAAAAATTAAACAAAACAATCGCCAAAAAATACTGGAAGAGCTTAAGTTTTGTTTTCAAGATAAAGCTATCATTTTTACCAAGAATTTATAATGATCGTAATTTTTGATAAACATGACTTTCGTCAAAGGAAATCTGTCCTGAAAGTTTTAACTTAAGTAGCTTGCCAAATGAAATGGTATCAAAATAGCACTTTTTCTAATCGCCTGCTTAAAACACTCTTCTTATTCCTTTGAATCTTTTAGGATAATTACTTTTATCATACTCTGCTATTACAATTCCAAAGTGCTTTTTTGAAGAAGAGGAATGAATAAACCTTACTGGTTCTCCTTGTTGAGAAATGACAATTCCAATATGCCCAATTTTATCAACATTAGGGTCAGTACCTTTGAAAAGGATAACATCTCCTTTTTTGGCTTCATCAATTGTTAATTTTTGTCCGAAATTCTTATATCCTGAGCTAGTCCGTGGAACTTCAATTTCATTTTTTTTCATCACATAATAAATAAAACCAGAGCAATCAAATCCAACTTTTGGACTTGCCCCACCATATTTATAAGTAATCCCCAAAAAATTTTCGGCTAAGAAAACAACACTATCAGCTTTATTAGTTCTAATATTTATATTTTCTTTACAAACATTTTTAGCAGAAAAATCGAAATTGGCATATTGAAAAGTGCATAAGCTAAAAAATAGACTAATAGTTATTCCGAATAGTTTCATTTTGTGTTATGGTTTGGCTGATTCAAATCATTAAAATATGCCGAAAAAAGGATTCCTGATTTTATTCACATTTATTTAAGTTCAGATTTGTTAAATAAAATTCCCTTTCAACCTTTTTTTATGGCGGTATAATTGATCTTCAATTTATTATTAATTAAAAAAAATGCCAGAAAAGTCTATTCATAAATATTTTATTATTCTCCTAGTCCTTTTTACTGGGTTTGCATCTTCGTCTTTTCGAGATGGTGATTTAAAACCTCGTGTTCTAATAGTAGGAAAGAAAAACTCTCCATGTGGAGAAAAGGGTATGACCTTCGAAAAAGCTTATGTAAAGAGCAGAATAAAAAACGAAGAGGTAGAGGTAGTACTTTTTTGCCAGAAATATGATGGTCATTGGATGAAAAAAACCTACAAAAAGTTAGGTTCTGGTGAAATAGTGATCAATTTGTCTTCTTGTGAATTTACTGGAAATTACTATTCTTTAGTTTATTATTCCTCCGAAGGAGAATCAGGAATCAATTTAAAAGAAATTTCAATTCTACATTCCTCAAAAGGAGAAAATCCGAACTTTAAAGTTACTAAAAGAGAGAAAATTTCCGAGGAAAAAGGGGGCGGAGTTAAATTTATTGAAGGAAAAATTTTCACACCAGAAGGAGAAGAAGTATCAATCACCCTTTTTATGGAAAAAAAAGATGGCACCTGGAGAAAAAAACATTTTAATTTTGTAGGAAGTGGAAAGACTAGATTAAACATTGAGGGAAATGATTTAACTGGGAAATATAAGTTTCATATCACCAGTCTATCCGAAACTACTTAATATTGATTGAATAACCCCTTTCTAAATACCAGTTTTTTCTTAAGGCTACTTTATCTTTTTAGCCTTTTAATAATTCTCAAAACACTATAATTAAATCCTGATCAGATAGTTATTAGATAATAATTCTTAGAGCTTGTTTAAGTTTTGTTTTTCCCGAAATGTCGGACCTTAACAAAAATGATCAGTTCGAGGTGCTCAGGAAGTAAGAAAATTTTGGCTGAGCCGACACTCGGAAGCAGCGCCATTGTGAAATTTCCTTTTGAACTAAGCTGCTTGAACCGGGCAGACGCCTCTGTGGTCATTTGCAGAAAGGGCTAGGCGTCCCCGATTAAAATTTAAACATATTCTTATTCGATTAAGCATTAATTATTTATGGATTCATTCTTTTTCAACTACATGTCTAGAAAGGACTTAAAATCAATTTCCTATTGGTTTTTAGTTTTTTTTGCCATTTCCAGTTGCATTCCTATTGAAGATAAAATAGGCCCCAAGGTTAATGATTTTGATATCCAAAACACATATTTCTATCAGGATACTATTGATTTCTCTGTCATTTTCACAGATAATAGTGGCCTAGATAGTGGTAGTATCGTAATTGAAAGAATCTCTACTGTTACACCTGGACCAGAGGCCTGGTTCTTCCTTGACACCTTCAATATAAGAGGAAGGAGAATTGAACCCAATTTTAAGATTGTAGTTCCAGAATATAAAGAAGTAGGGGAATATACACTCACGGTGTTCGGATATGATGAAGGAGGAAACCCTGACACTGTAAGAAGAATTTTCAACTTACAACCAGATATAAGTTCCCCTGTTTTCGATTCCTTATTTATAGGATTAGACAAAATAAATGACTCAACTTATTTGGCCTGTAGATCTTCAGTTATCAATATTTCTGGAAATGTAAAAGATAATTTAAAACTAAATAGAGTCGGTTTTTCCATGAATAATGGTAAAGAAAACCTTTCCGTAAACGCTACTGATTCCCTCGATTTGGCCACATTATTTCGCAATCAGGTAAATATTCCTCCTGATACCCAAGACAGTACAGTTATTAACCTCAATATTATTGCCGTAGATACATTTGAGAATCGTTCTATAAAAACATTTAAGATCCTTGTAGATTGTGACGATCAGTCCCCAAAAATTGAAGTTATAAAATCAACCCCCAAACTAAATGCTTTCAATAGAGTATTCGTGACCCAAGGAGGAAGATTTAAAATCCCTGAGCTGAATATTAAAGATAATCGATTTATTTCTGAGGCTACTGTTTATTACAACCTCCAAAGCGATCCACTTACATTATTTGGCACTACCAAAATTAATTCCAGTGGTCCAGTAAACCTCAATGATTTTATCAAACTTGAATTTGACATTCCATCTTCAGCCCCAATTGGAGAAGTAAGAGAAGTTAGTATTATGGCTGAGGATAGTATTGGGAATGAATCGGAAATAGCCAAAATAACCATAAATGTTATAGAGGATGAGTCTCCATTAATAATCATTACTGACACTTACATTAATAATTCTGCTGTAGCGTTTGATCAAGTTGGCTATACACCAATAAAACCTGGTGATTTTGTCACTTTTGATGGTAAAGTGGAAGAACTAAATTTTCTAAAATCATTACAAATTTATTGGTCAGACGAATTATCTGTAGAGGATCCACAAGTAAATGAGGTAAATTTTCTCCAGTTGCCTTTAAACCTTTCTGAGTACCATAACTTATTTTCATTCGTAATTCCCGATAATGCTTTGGTAGGCACAAAATTCAAACTAGTAATTGTGGCCACAGATTCCAAAAATCAAGAGACAAAAATGATTTACTTATTTGAAGTAAGTAACTAAAGACAAGAAAGTTCAAAAAAAAGTAGGCTAAGGAGGCTTCAAAAATATTTTGAAGCCTCCTTTTTTGTTTTTTATACATTGTTAATCTTCCACTTTTGAATATTGGTTTATTTTAAAGTTTAATAATACTTCCCATCCAATTTAAGGTCATCTAAATCGTAATAAATAGAGTAATAATTAAAAAGATATTTTACGGATAAATCTCAATTCCGATAAAATTTTCTTTTCAAGAAACTAACATAAATAAATACACCACAATAGAAATGAAATTCTATTTCCAATTCCCTTATTTACTATTATTAATTTTTGTCTTTCTCAGAATATCCGTATTTGGGCAATACAATAAATTTGCTTTTGAAAATATAACACTTGATAAAGGATTATCACAAAGTCATATTAACTGTATTCTCCAGGATAAAAAAGGATTTATTTGGGTTGGTACACGCGGTGGATTAAACAGGTATGATGGTAGCAACTTTAAAGTGTACTTTCATGATCCTTCCGATTCCACTTCCATTTCCAATAACATAATTTATTCCATCTATGAAGATGAAAATGGATTAATCTGGATTGGAACCCAAAATGGATTAACTGTATTTGACCATAAATTTCAAAACTTTAGAACTTTCCAAAAGGATCCCAACAGTTCAAATAGTTTGAGTGATAATGCTATTACCGCCATTCAGCAAGATACTCTTGGCAACTATTGGGTTGGGACACAGGAAGGAGGAATTAATAAAATTTCATTTCCAAATGGCTTAGAGGGTAAAGCTGAATTTACATTATATCAAAATATTATAGGAAACCCACAAAGTATAAGTAGTAATAGAATTACTGCTATCACTGCTGATAGATTCGGTTTTTTATGGGTTGGAACCCAGGAAAATGGTTTAAATAAATTTAATCCTGAGACAGGAAAAAGTATCCGATACCTGATAGCCAAAGACAATTCTGGCGTAAAAATTAATACTATTTTTGAAAGCTTTAATGGAGAAATTTGGGTAGGAACCAATAATGGATTGAAAAGGATTTTTTTAAGAAAAGGAACCAGGACATTTGAGAAAAATGAAACCATTGTTTCCTATACTCATAATCCAAAAAGAGGAAATTCTATTTCCAGCAACTCTGTAATGGCTATAACTCAAACCGATTCTCTAAATATTTGGATTGGAACGGATGATGCCGGTATAAATAAATTTGATTTCAAAAGAATTATTTTTTATAAGTATCAATATGATGATACCAACAAAAAATCATTGATTAGTAATAATATCAAATCAATGTCGGGTGATTATATGGGAGCCTTATGGGTAGGAACTAATTCAGGAATAAGTAAAGGAGGAGAAGAGGCCAATAGATTTAAACTGTATCATAAAGATCCTTCAATCCAAAATACCTTAACAAGCAGTAATGTACAAATGCTCTATAAAGAAAGAAGTGGTATCATCTGGATAGGGACTTTTGATGGAGGTTTAAATAAATATGATTCTAAAACCAAAAAATATACTGCCTATACCAGTAAAGATATTTTTGATCAGGGAATTAGCAGAACACAAAAATTAAAAGAGGAACAAGAAAAGAAGGCAAAAAAGAAAAAACGAAGAAGGTCGAGGCGAAAAAGGACTAAATCTAAACCCAAGCCAAAGCCATTGAACCTCAGTAATGACAGAGTACTTTCATTGCATAGAGATAAAAACAAAACTGTTTGGATTGGGACAGGAGATGGAGGATTAAACAAGCTGGATTTAAGAACCGAAACATTCTCTCATTACAAAGCCGTAATAGAAAACCCTGATAGTTTGAGTAATAATACCATCCGGGTGATTTATGAGGATGAGTACAACAATCTATGGTTGGGGACTGAAGGTGGATTAAACAAGTTTGATGGGAATAAATTTAAGCGATATATCAATGATGTAAATGATATTAACAGTCTTAGTCATAATGATGTTAGGGCAATTATTAAAGATAAAAAAGGCAACTTTTGGATTGGTACTTTCGGAGGAGGTCTAAATAAATTTAATCCTAAAACAGGCCAGTTTTTCCGATACCAAAAATCAGAAGAAAACAGCTTACCAAGTAATGCAATTTTTTGTCTTCACGAAGATCAATCCGGATTTATTTGGGTGGGAACTTCTACTGGTTTTAGCAAATTTGATCCGGAGGATGAAACTTTTATCAATTATTCAGATAAGGATGGACTTCCTAACAATTTCGTCTATGGCATTCTTGATGACAATAAAGGGAACTTATGGCTAAGTACAAACAAGGGAATTTCAAGGTTCAATATTGAAAATCAAATCTTTAAGGTTTACGACAAACGAGATGGATTACAAAGTAATGAATTTAACCCAGGTGCATTTTTCAAAACTCCATTTGGAGAAATGCTATTCGGTGGAATAAATGGATTTAACTCCTTTTATCCAAAAAAAATTAAGGATAATGAAAAATTACCTTCTATTGTAATCACCGAGTTTAGGCTTTTTAACACTGAGGTTCCTATAGGAACAAATGATTCTCCATTAGAATATCACATTTCCGAAACTAAAAGAATCACCTTACCTTACACAGACAATGTATTTTCTTTTGAATTTGTAGGACTTAGTTTTACCCATGCCGAGAAGAATCAATATGCTTATAAATTAGAAAACTTTGAAGATAAATGGGTGAATTCTGGGACTCGTAGATTTGCTAACTATACCAATATTCCTCCTGGAAAATATATTTTCAGAGTAAAAGCTTCAAATAATGATGGATTGTGGAATGAAGAAGGTGTTGCAATCGAAATTACGATTACACCCCCATTTTGGAAAACATGGTGGTTTTATTTAATACTTGTATTAAGTATAAGCTCTATAGTATACGGATATATAAAACACAGGCTCGTCAGTTTGTATAAAAAACAACAGGATTTAGAAAAAAAGGTGCAAATCAGAACCTCGGAGCTCCAGATTGAAAAAGACAGGGTAGAAATGGCCAATAAGGAGATATTAGAGCAAAAGGATGAGATTTCAACAAAGAATAAAGAGCTTACCAAAAAGAATACTGATATCACCAGTAGTATTTTCTACGCCAAAAGAATTCAAGAAGCGATTTTACCCATTAATATCAATAAAGATTTACCTGAATCATTTGTTTTTTACCAACCAAGAGACATTGTGAGTGGAGATTTTTATTGGTATACAGAGAAAAATGGCAAACTAATTATTGCTGCGGTAGATTGTACAGGTCATGGTGTTCCTGGAGCATTTATGTCTATGATAGGCAATACTTTGTTAAATGAAATTGTAAACAGCAAAGGCGTTGAAGAACCATCTGAAATTCTAAAGTTTCTGAATATTGGTGTTAGAAATGCATTAAAACAAGACAATGAAGAGGTAAAAAGCAGAGATGGTATGGATATGGGGATTTGCTCAATTGATATGAAAGATAAAAAACTGGAATATGCAGGGGCAAAAAGACCTTTATATCTAATTAAAAATGAAGAGTTTCATGAAATTAAAGGAGACAAAGCTTCAATAGGTGGAACATTATTATTTAAAGACCATAGTTATACTAACCATATAGTTAATCTTGAAAAGGAACAAACCATATACCTTTCTTCTGATGGCTATGCCGATCAAATAGGGGGACCAGAGAATAGAAAATATATGACGAAAAAGTTCAAACAGTTTCTTCTACAAAATAATAGCCACGATTTAAATACCCAGAAATCTATTCTGATACGTGAATTTGAGAATTGGAAAGGTGATGAGAAACAGCTAGATGATATTCTGGTAATAGGAATTAGATTAAGGGCTTAACTACAAATTATTAAATATTTTAGGAATCCTTTTGAAATCATACTTCAGAAGGATTTTTTTATTAATAGCTATTTTCCCCAAGCGTTGTTTTCCCACGGAATACCCAATAAATCGCAATGGTATATGAAAGAACAAAGGGCACTCCTACCAAAGCAACAAAAAACATGATTTTAAGCGTTTTCAATGATGAAGAAGCATTATAAATGTCAAGGCTAAAGGCCGGATCAATACTTGAAATCATTAGGTTAGGGAAAATTCCCAAAGCAAATAAACTAATTAAAGCTGCGATAGATAATGATGAAGAAATAAAGGCAGGCAATTCCTTCTTTTTAACTACATTCCGATGGATATTCAATATCGCCAGGAAGTTTAAAATTACAACTAACCAAGCCACAATAGAAATAAAATATTGATTATCAATAATTAGAGGATGTTTATCGAAATCTCCCTGAACCATTCCAAATGAGAAATTAGCAACCATTTGAGGTTTTAGAAAAAGTGTATAAGCAGTTACTACAAAATAGAATACTATAAATATCCAAAAAGCTCTAAAGGTCCATTTCCGAACCTGTTCTTGTAAATTCCCTTCTGTTTTTCGCATGAGATAAACAGCACCATGCAACATAAATAGGGAAACTGTAAATAAGCCTGTTAATAAACTATACCCATTCAAATGGTTGAAAAAAGTTCCTGCATACTCTTTATCTGCTCCAATTTCCATTCCTATTACTATATTTCCAATAGCTATTCCAAAAAGTAGAGAAGCAATTATCGATGCTGTGGCAAATGCCCTATCCCAAGTGTTTCGCCACCATTTCATTTTTTCCTTACTCCGGAATTCCAGGGCTACAGCTCTAAAAATTAACGCCACCAACAAAATCTGAAATGGCAGGTAAAATCCGGAAAAAGCTGTAGCATAAACATCTGGAAATGCAGCAAATAAGGCTCCTCCTGCTGTGATCAACCAAACTTCATTGCCATCCCAAACGGGCCCTATTGAATTTAGGAAAATCCTTCTGTCATGATCTGTTTTTGAAAATAAATGCAGAATACCTACACCCAGATCAAAACCATCGAGAATTGCATAGCCAATAAGTAATATTCCCACAATTAAATACCAGGCCACCTGATAATCCATATTTTAAGATTTTTAAGTAAAGTTGATATTCTCCTATTTTAATTATTTGAGCTTAAAAATATTTTTCAATCTCTTTTGGTAAAAAAGCCAAGCCTTTCCTTTCGGTGATAGTAATCAGTCTCCTGATCCAAATCCACTTCCTCTGGTCCATGTTTTATTTCCTTATTTAATATGTAGATCCACACAAAAAACAAAAGGAGATAAACTATCATAAACATAATGATGGAAATTAAAACTTCCTCAGCAGAAACTGATTTGGATAAGGCATCACTTGTTTTCAATAAACCATACACAATCCAGGGTTGCCTACCTGCTTCCGCTGAAATCCATCCAAACTGATTGGCTAAAACAGGAAAAATTACCGAAATCACGAAAATCTTAAGCAGCCACTTTTTTGTTGCTAGTTTTTTCAGAGAAATAAGAATAATACCTAAAGCAGTAATTCCAATAAAATATATCCCCAAAGCCACCATGGCATGATAAGTTTGAAAAATTAAGGAAACATTTGGCCATTCATCCCTTGGGAATTCATTTAAACCTTTCACTTCATGGTCAAAATCATCACCAACCAAAAAACTTAGCATTCCCGGAACTTTTACCCCATAAGTTGATGCTGTTTCAGGATCAGTTCCGCCAAATAGATACAATGGTACCTGTTTTTGAGTTTCATAATGACCTTCAAAAGCAGCCAGTTTTGCTGGTTGATATTCTGCGACTTCCTGAGCATGAATATGTCCTAGAATGGGTTGAAAAGCAGAAGATACAAATGCTACAATCAATGAAATACGCATAGACCTTCTGGCAATTTCATAATGTTTGTCTTTAAGTAAATAGTAGGCAGAAACACTTATAACCAAAAAGCTACCCTGAATAAATGCTCCTACAATTGTGTGGGTAAATCTAATCATGCTAGATGGGTTGAACACCATTCCCCAAAAATCTGTGATTTCTGCTCGTGCATTTAGTCCTTCCCCAACAATATGAAAGGCAACCGGAGTTTGCATCCAGGAATTAGCCACCACAATCCAGAAACCGGACATTATAGAACCCAAGGCTACCATGCAAGTTGCAAACAAATGAACTCTTGGTGAAACTCTTTCCCAGCCAAAAAGCAAAATAGCCAGAAATCCTGATTCCAGGAAAAATGCAAAAATCCCTTCTGCAGCTAAAGGAGACCCAAAAATATCGCCCACATATCGGGAATAAGTGGCCCAATTTGTACCAAACTCAAACTCCATTACAATTCCTGTAGCCACTCCTATCGAAAAATTGGCCGCGAATATCTTTATCCAAAACCTGGTCATTTTTTCATAGACAGGATTTTTGGTTTTCACATAAAGTGATTCCATAATCACCAAAAGCAATCCGGTTCCAATACTAAATGGTGGGAATATGTAGTGGAACATTATGGTAAGTGCAAATTGAAATCGGGCTAGGATTTCTACATCAAGGCTCATTCTTGTTGGATTTTTTCTGAAAATAAAGTTTGAGAAGTATTAAAATGAAGGAAATTCCTACAATTATTTTTAATACTTTTTTTAAAAATAATTCATTTTCATCTGATGCAAAAAACCCAATAGATCTGCTAAAAATCCCATAGATAAGGAATAATCCAAGTGCGACTAAAAATGATTTTTGGGTTCTGTTAGTTTTCATTTCTCCTCTTATCTGGCGAAAACAAAGGTAAACCTCAGCCTTTATTTTCACTAACAATTCCTCCGTTTCTTAGCAAAAAAAACCATTGCAGTTTTGAAAAAGAATAGAACAGAATTTTTATTCTTTTTTATCTAATTTTAGGAAATTACTTTTCGAAAAGTAACAAACTTGATTTCTTGTTAAATAAAACATGCTAACATTTTTTCATCCAAAATCCATTGCAATTATCGGTGCCTCTGAAAAGAAATTCAGTGTGGGCAGAAAACTATATGAAAATTTAAAAAGTAGTGATTATGATGCTAAGCTTTACATTGTAAATGTAAATAACAGCAAAATTTTTGGTGAGAAATCTTACTCAAATGTAAAGAAAATCAAGGCTCAAATAGACCTGGCTATCATTGCCATCCCACCAAAAGAGGTTCCTGGAGTAATAAGAGAATGCGGAGAAAAGGGAATACTAAATGCAATTGTGATCACAGAAGGGTTTAAGGTGAGTGGAAATATTGAAGAAGGCTTATTGGAAGAAGAATTAATGATTTATGCACGCAAATACAACATGCGTGTATTAGGTCCCAATTGTGTAGGGTTCTTAAATCCCCATTCTGGATTAAATGCTTCTATTTTAAGAGCCAGGGCTCAACCAGGTCAAATAGCCTTCATCAGCCAAAGTGGGGCATTATGTAATGCTATTTTAGATTGGGGAAATAAAGAAAAATTCGGGTTTAGCCAATTCGTTTCCATAGGTTCCATGGCAGATTTAGAATGGGGGGATTTAATCCTATTTCTGGGAAATGATCCTCATACCAAAGCCATTCTTATTTTCATGGAAAGCATTGTAGATGTTAGGAAGTTCATCTCCGCGGCAAGAGAAGTAGCTTATACCAAGCCGATCATTGTAATAAAAACCGGTAAATCCTTTGATGCCGCCCAAATTTCTGTTTTCCATACTGGGGTTTTGGCCAATCACGATTCCTATTACGATGCTTCATTTCGAAGAAGTGGAGTTTTAAGGGTTGATACTTTAGGTGAGCTTTTTTATATGGCATCCGTTTTGGCAAGGCAACCTATCACTCCGGGAAAAAGATTGGGAATTATTTCCAATGCCGGTGGTCCTGCGGTTTTAGCTACTGATGCCTTAATCAATGGTGGAGGAAAACTTGCCAAGCTTTCCCCACAATCAATCTCAGCCCTGGGAAAAATTAAAGCTTCAGAAAAATGGCGCTTGGCCAACCCCTTGGATATTCATCGTGATGCTTCACCCATTTCATTTGAAAAAGTAGTAGAGATATTTTTCAACGAGAATAATGTTGATGGCTTGTTGATTATCATTACTCCCCAATTACAAATAGATCTCAATCAGATAGCCATAAGGCTAAGAAAATTTGCCCAGATAAGGAAAAAACCCATCATTGTTAGTATAATGGGTGGTGATGAAGCAAATGAAGTAAGGGAAATTCTTAGCCAGGCGAATATTCCCGTTTTCCCATTTCCTGATATTGCCACAAGGGTTTTCAATTATATGTGGAAAAATGCATTCAACATAAAGGGTATTTATGAAACTCCAAGGCTTCCAAAATCTTCTGAATCTCAAAGTATTTTAAAAATCCAGGCAATTAAGGATATTGAAACTGCTTTTGATTCGGGCAGGACCTGGATGACTGAATATGAATCGAAGGAAATTTTAAAAAAATATGATATTCCTGTAATTCCTACAACATTAGCCACAAATGAAATGCAGGCAGTGGCTATAGCCAAAAAGATCGGTTTTCCGGTAACTATAAAAGTCCATTCAGAAATGGTGATGGATAAGCGAATAAATGGTGGGGTAGTCCTGAATATCAATAGTAAAAAATCTCTGAAGAAAGCTTTTTATCAGATAAAAACCCATTTCACAAATTATTTTGGTCCACAAAGTTTTAAAGGAGTTACTATTCAAAAAATGTTTTTAACGCACTTCGGTCTAGAGACAATTCTGAGCAGTGAATATGATGAACAATTTGGCTCCTTAATCTATTTTGGAAATTCTGGTAAAGTAGTAGGCCTTTATGAAGATGGAGCCATTGGCTTCCCTCCTCTGAATACTACTCTGGCTCATAGAATGTTAGAACAAATTAAAATCTACCAATTACTTAAAAACCAGCCTGCCTTTAATCCTAAAATTGTTGATGAATTAGAACAAATAATGGTAAAGTTCAGCCATATTGTAGCAGAAAATAAGATTATAAAAAGTTTTAAAATTCATCCTCTTGCCATCACCTATAATGAAATTTCTGTACTGGACGCCCGAATAGAATTCCATGAGCCTGGTACTAACCCTGACGATTTGACTCCATTGGCCATTAGACCCTATCCATCTCATTATAGTAAAAAATGGACCATGAGAAATGGCACTGATATTAATATTAGACCAATAAGGCCTGAAGATGAACCACTTTTTATCAATTTTCATAAAACTCTTTCCAATGAAAGTGTTTATCTAAGGTATTTTCATCAGGCCAGCTTCGATTACAGAGTTTCCCATGAAAGGCTTTCAAGAATTTGCTTTGTTGATTATGATAGGGAAATAGCTCTGGTAGCAGTAACTGAAGAACAAAATCATGATGATGAAAAAATATTAGGAGTGGGAAGAATTGTAAAATCCCGTGTTTTAAATGAAGCTGAATTTAGTGTCACTATTTCTGATAATATGCATGGAATGGGATTAGGGACAGAGCTGATAAGACGAATAGTTGAAATAAGTAAGTTAGAAAAAATTGATAAATTACTGGCTGATATTCTAATAGGAAACCAGGCAATGGTTGCTATTGTCAAAAAATTTGGATTTGAAACTAAATTGGATTTAGAGGAAAAGGTTATAAAAGTCTGGCGAAATTTGTAATGTTTATTGGGGAAAATAAAAGTGACTTCTTTAGAAAATTGGTGGCTATTATCCTTAATCCAATATTAATTTTCATTGGAAATACTCATGTTTAAAAAAATCAAAACAAAACTCCTTTTCTTCTTTATAATTGTTGGGTTTTTCCCAATGGTTTTGGCCCTTACCTATATTTATTATAGTTTTCCAAAGACCATTCAGGAGCAGGTTTTTAATCAGTTGACAAGTATAAGAGAAAGCAGAAAAAGGGATATTGTTGATTACTTTGTTGATTTGGCAGAAGAAGCTAATTATGTAGGCTCTCGTCCAATAACTAAAGAGGCTTTTAAAGCTATTAATGAGACTTTCTCAACTATTAGTATTAGTGCTGTAGATACACTTCAGGGAAATAAAAACACTCTTCAGGAATATTACAATAAAAAATTCTATCCTTTTATTCAGGGATTAAATGAGGAATTACCAGTTGAAACCCTGTTTCCTAAAGATCCAAAAACCATATTTTTTCAAAATTTATTCTTTAGAAATAATAGTTCGGAAAGGGGTGTAAAATACATGAAGATCCATGCAACCTTCCATCAAATTTTTTCAGAATACAAAAATTTCGAAAATTACTATAACCTCTACCTGATAGACAATACTTCCGGATATATTATTTACTCAGTAACAAAAGAAACAAGCTTTGCCACCAACCTTTTTAATGGACCATATGCTGATACCGAATTAGGTAACCTATTTAAAAAAGTAAGAGAACTTAAAACTCAGGAAGCATTGGTAAGTGATTGTGAACCATTTCTACCATCATATTCTAGAATTTCCAATTTTATAGGCTCACCAATACTCGATGATAATGGCGAAAATATAGGCACGCTTATCATGCAAATGCCAGTTCAGGAAGTGGACAATATTATGACAAATGCAGGTGAGTGGGAGGAAGAGGGTTTGGGAAGAACAGGGGAAGCCTATCTGGTTGGAGAAGATTTTAAAATGAGAAGTAATTCCCGATTCTTTTTACAAAATCCGGATCAGTTTTTTGAAATGATCAATTCTGAAGGAGAAAATATTACAAGGGAAATAAAATTTCATAGAACAACTATCCTTCTACAATCTGTTTATTCAGATGGGGTTAAATCCGCTTTTGATGGAAAAGAAAATACTCAAGTAGTGACCGATTACCGTGGCCAGAAGGTTTTAAACTCATTTACTCTTATTGAAGCATATGGAATAAAATGGGCATTATTGGCACAAATGGACATGGAAGAAGTGCTATCTCCAGTTTTAAAAGTGAAAAGAAGACTTTTTATCCTCCTTCTAATCGCTACGGCTACTGTTATTATCTTATCATTTTTAGTCGCTCTAACTATCTCTAAGCCTGTTTTAAAATTATCGAATGCTACCAACGCACTTAGTCAAGGGGAATTAGGATTACAAATTGATATTAAATCAAAAGATGAATTAGGAGAGTTGGCAGCATCTTTTAATAAAACATCTGTAGCTCTAAAAAAACAAAGGGAAGAAATTCTGGATAAAGCTGAAAGATTAGACCATGCCAATAAAGAAGCCCGGCTTAAAAATGATGAATTAAGAGAACAGCAGGACCAAATCCTCCAACAACAGGAAGAAATAAAACAACAGAATGAAGAGCTTTCAGTAAACCTTGAAAAAACTGAAGAAATCAACAGGGCTCTTTCAGTACAAACTACGGCTATCGACCTATGTGCTATTGTAGCTATAGCTGATTTGAAGGGAAATTTCATTCATGCAAATGAGAAGTTTTGTGAAATATCGGGCTATGATAAAAGTGAATTAATTGGAAGAAACCACAGTATTGTCAATTCTGGATTTCATCAACGAGAGTTTTTCAAGGAAATGTGGAGAACTATTGGAAGTGGTAACGTTTGGCGGGGAATTATCAGAAACAGGAGAAAGAATGGGGAAATTTATTGGGTGGATACTTCCATAGTTCCTTTTCTGAACCAGGAGGGTAAACCTGAAAAATACTTATCCATAAGATTTGATATTACAGATCGTGTAATTGCATCGGATAAAATTAATGACCAAAATGAAGAATTAAGGCAATACAATGATCAATTAAAAAACCAAAATGAATTTATTTCAACTCAACAACTGGAAATAAAAGAAAATGAGGAAAAGCTAAATGCCATTTTAGAGGCTATACCAATTCCCATTTTAATGACAAATTTAGAATCAAAAATAGTAATTTTTGGAAACTCAAAATATGCTGAATTTTTTGGCTATGACAGAGAAGAAGTTTCAGGAATGAGTACTCCCAAGCTTTTTGCCAACAAAGAGGATAGGCAAAAAGTGGTAGAAGCCCTTACACAAAATAGCGAAGTGAATAATTTTCAGGTGAAGGTAAAAAGAACCGATGGTAGAGAGCCCTGGATATCTGCATCTGGTAAGGTCTTTAATTTTAAGGGGAAACTTACTACGGTTTTTGGGTTTATTGATATTTCTGCGGAAAAAGAAGCTGCAAGGAGAATTGACGAACATTTAAGGGAAATACAGGTTCAAAATGAGGAAATCCAACAGCAAAACGAAGAGATAACTACTATAATGGAATCCCTCGGAGTAACTAATGCAGCCTTAAGAGAAAAAGAAAACAGATTAAAATTTGCAATGGATTCTGCCAGCATGGGAGCTTGGGACTCGGATCTTGAATTCACGCTTTGGGATGAAAAATGTGCGCTTATGCATGGATATCCAAAAGATCATAACAAATCTACTTTGGACGATTGGTTTAATGCATTGGTAGATGAAGATGTGGAAAGAGTAAAGCAATATTTTCAGGAATACCTTGATGGAATACATCCTAAATATGAGGTAGAATACAGGATTAAAAAACCTGAAGGTGGATTTCGGTGGATTTTAAGTAAAGGTGCTTTAATTGATAATGAGGATAAAAATGAACCAAGAAGAATGTTGGGTTTGGTTATGGACATCACTGAAAGGAAAGCTGCTGAGATCGCAGTCTTAGAATATACTGAAAAAATTGATGCTGCTTTTAAAGATCTTCAATTGACACATGAAGAGCTAAAATCTACTCAAAATCAGCTTGTTAAATCAGAAAAAATGGCTTCTCTTGGGCAACTTACTGCCGGTGTGGCCCACGAAATAAATAATCCAGTCAATTTTATTAGTGGTAATATTTACCCATTAAAACGTGACATTGAAAATATACATAAGTTATACATTGAGTTAGTTGCTCTCTATAAATCCAACCCTGATAAAATTGAATTCGACAAATTATTGGAAATGGCTGAAGAAATGGATATAGAATATTTGTTTGAAGAAATTAAGGTACTTTTGGAAGGTATAGAAGAAGGTGCTGACAGAACTGCGGAAATTGTATTGGGATTAAGAAGTTTTGCCAGAACCGATAAAGGTGACTTCCAAACCATAAATATTATTGATTGCATCGAATCTAGTTTAACGTTGTTGATAAATAAGACTAAAGGAAGAATCACTATTCATAAAGAATTTGCCGATGTTAGCCCAATCAGGTGTATGCCAGGAAAAATGAACCAGGTATTTATGAATCTTTTTTCAAATGCCATTCAGGCAATTGAAGGAAAAGGGGATATATTTATTAATATAATGGATAAAGGAGAATATTTAAAAATAACTGTTAAAGACACTGGAAAGGGAATGTCCAACGAAGCAATTGATAAAATTTTCGAACCATTTTTTACTACTAAGAAAATTGGGGAAGGTACTGGTTTAGGTTTATCTATTACCCATGGAATCATAGAGCAACATAAAGGAAAAATTGAAGTAAAAAGTAAAATTGGGGAAGGAACAGAATTTATTATTTTATTACCTAAGAAATAAGAAAGGGAAGTTTTAAAACTTCCCTTTCTTTAATCTTTTTTTTGGCTTTCCCTATTAGCTAAAGGCTTGTTGGTAAAAGTTCCTTTCTTACTAAAGAATTCTGCTACATTTGAAATTGGAGTTTGAATTTTTCTAGACTTAAAAAGAGATTCATTCATTTTTATGGTTTTTCGGTATAAATTACGAATTCGATGGATGCACATCAAACTTCCCGTTTTGATAATTCAAAACTCTATTGAATCGCTCTGAGAGCAATTGCTTATCCGCAAAAAAGGAAGTTTGTCTTACACCCAATTCGATTTTCCGCTTTCCTCAATTGGATTCGCTTTATACAACAACGATACTAAATTCCACTTTTAGTATTCAGGCTAATATCCTTTTTTAATATTTAAGAAAAAATAATAGGCTTCTTTAACTATTGATTTAGAACCAATATACTTTCCTCCAGCCTGTTTCAAATGCTTGTTCAATTTCTTTTAAATCTGGATTAGGGTCTGTTACTATCACCAATCTGTCATACTGAAGAATCTTTCCATTTCTCAAATAAATAAGTCCAGCCATAGCCTCAATTCCACTAATCAGTTCCAGCAACATATCACTTCCCTCCTCCTCAGTATCTCTATAAAAATTCAGCGTTGAAATATTCCATTCACTTTCATTTTTAGTTTCCTTAAATATATCTTGTAAAAGTTCAGTTGTTTTTTCTTTTCCAATGATGATTACTTTTTTTAATTCTTCTGCTATCCCTTCCATAATTTCCTATGCTTTTGTTATTGTTTTTGTATGCAAATTGTACGCTTTTAACCCTTCAAAAAACAATTAGGAAGTGAACAGGAATTTTTTGGGAGTAATTGGGAAGGAAGATTGAAAAAGGGGAAAATTGAGGTTTATTCCACCAAAAAAATTTCTTCAGGATAAAGCACTCTACATAAATAAAGTCCATGAGCCGGAGCGGCATATCGATTAGAATTCTGGGATTTTGATTGAATTTTTTCCTCAAAACCCTGAATTGAAAGTTTACCCGAACCAACTTGTAACATTGCACCCGTCAAAAGCCTTACCATGCCTCTCAGAAAACGATTAGCTTTAATATGGAATTCAGTTCTTCCATTTTCACTTTTCCAGTAAGCTTCTGAAATAGAACAATGATAATTATTCACTGCAACCCTGGTTTTACAAAAAGCCTGGTAATCTGTATAATGTAGTAAGAGACTAGCAGCTTTGTTCATCAAACCCAAATCCAGCTGATGGGGGAAAAAATAAGCCAGGCCAGTAGAAAAGGGATTTTTCTGGTGTACGATTTTATAAACATAGGCTCTACTAATAGCATCAAATCGGGCATGGGCCTCAGGTTTTACAGGTCTGATACTCAGGATAGAGATTTCTTCATTCAAGAAAGCATTCAGCCTATGCTGAAGGTCCTTCAAATTAAATTGAATAGATACATCAAAATGGGCAAATTGTTGGGAACAATGTACTCCGGTATCTGTTCGTCCGCTGCCATACACAAAAATATCCTCCCTCAATAATTTACTGAGTTTGTCATTAAGCTCACCCTGTACACTTTTTGCATTATCCTGCACTTGCCATCCATGAAAATTTGCACCATGGTAGGCGACTTCTAAAAAATATCTCACGGCTCAAATTTAATAGTTCTATAACAAAATTTTACTACCTATCACTTCCAGTATCAGATGAAAGAGACAAATTTGAAGTGTTGGTATACTATAAAAACTTCTCCACTATTACTGGAACATTAGATTTAGGTGGCTACTACACCTATGATAATAAATTTAACCTGGGTGCAAATTATAGCACCTATTCTTCATCCCATATTTCTGCAGGAGTTACTTTAATAAATAACCTTTCATTAGGCTATTCCCATGAAATATTGCTAAAAGATTTTTCCAGAGTAGTTGGTGCTTCCGATGAAATTACCATTAGGTATACCTTTGATCAATTAGAAAGTATTTTTTATGCTACCACCGGAAAGAGAAACTTTGGTAAAGGAGCCTCATGAAGTGTAAATAAAATTTATTCTGTAAAAAGAAAGTGGGGAAATGGAAAAGGTAGAACAGATAGCCATACACTAAAGAAAAGAAAAAAATGAGCAAGTTCAGAGGTTCTAAAAATTAGTATTCAGCAAGATTAGAATGATTCTTAATTCTTCTGTTTTTGAACCAAAAATTCCCCAATTCATACCAAGATCATTTATTATTCACCCATAGCTCACTATTTTTGGAATAGATAAAGATAAGTACCAGTACTATTTTATATTGAGTACTTTTATCTCATTATCAAAAAGTTGTGGCACTTATTAAGTATTTTTAATTCTGCACATCTATTTAAATTAATAAACTAGGCTATTTTCCAAAGATATTTCATGCAAAAATTTTCCCTTAGGGTAATAAGTTACACCTTTTTAATATCCTTTATTTATGCAATAATCAGGTACAATATATTCAAAGGAATTCCATGGGAAAATCTTCCATTATATGTTTCTAATAAGGCCTTTTCCCTTGCCTCCCTTATCATAATTCTTTTCGTTTTTTCACTTACTCCACTTAAAAACATGGGTGGAAAGATTCCAGATCATTGGATGGAAGCCCGTAAAGGGTTGGGTATAATCGGATTAATTCTGGCTTTTATTCATTCAGGAATTAGTTTCTTTATTTTGAATCCGGCCTATTTTGGGAAACTATTCCAGGAAAATAATACCATGACTTTATTCGGGGAAATTTGTATGCTTACTGGAATGATTTATTTTACTTTTCTATTAGCTTATCATATAAATTTTCAAGCCTTGCTAAGGGAAGGAAATCAGGTTTTTAAAATTTTTACTACCAAATGGTTTATACTTTTTGGAATGTTGATGAGTGGATGTCATGTTTTTTTTCTTGGTGTGAAAGGCTGGCATATTATAGAAAAATGGCCAGGGGGATTACCCCCAATGCCGTTTCCATAAGGAAACGATGCAGAATTAAGTATTAGACAGCCCTCCTGTAATTAGTAAAAGTC